>JAITFP010000048.1 GCA_031281275.1 Candidatus Fibrimonadaceae bacterium | reverse complement strand
CCCCAAGTCGGTGACCCCAAGCCAAGTGGAAGATCTTTCCGCTCTCAAAGAGGCTTCCGCAGACCTGCTCAAGCAACTTGGGGTGAGCCTTACTGAAAGCCAGCTTGCGGAATTGAATGGTCCCGTTGCCTCTGCACAGGTGCAAGCGCAGACCGCACTCGCGCACGGTGTTGTTGCGGAGAGGCAGGGGACAAGCGTTGCAGCACTCAGCTACTTTTACCAAGCTGCCGCATTTGACCCCACTTTGGTTGAAGCTGTGAAACGTTCATCGGTTATGTCTGCGAATATTTCTGGCATCAATTTGGGGGAGAATATCCGCAATGATATTGTGTGGCGGAAGAAGTGGGTGGAGCAGTTGAAGGAAACGGAGGAGACTTTTTACAAGATAATCAACAATGCCCCACCGCCATACACTCTGTATTATTCCACAGTTATTGAGACCAAGAACATTAATTATCAAAAGGAAACCGCAGATTTGAACATATCACTGAACCTGCTTGCGAGTGCGGAATGGTTCAGTGCATTACAACGGTCGCTCAAAGCGGCGATGGCGGTATATGACGGCTTGAACGCAACGAATAGGAAAAATGACTGGGGGCTGGGCGAGTGGCCAGAGAAAGGAGTGTCTTACGCAAATCCCTTTGCCTCTAAAAGGCAAGATGGCATTTCTGTAGAGTTTGAGCTTGTGAACCAGCAGGGCAATGTTATAGGCAGGCAAACATCCAAGCTAAAACCATCCATCAGTATTGACAAAAATTTCGTTGTTGAATTTAAAGCTAATGAATCCAGCACTTTAACCTTCAACGGAGTCAATGCCAACGACATCAGCGACAAGCTGACCATTCGCTTGGCTTCAGTGAACGGCAAGCCCCCCAAAACCGCAAAATTTCCAATCATTGCTATATCAACCAAAGAATTTCTAGAATATCGAGTTCCAACAAGGCATACATCCTTCGCTGATTCCCGTGATGGCAGAAAATACAAAGCAGTTGAAATAGGTCCACAAACCTGGATGGCAGAAAATCTCAACTACAACGCGAGCGGCAAATGTTATGGCAATAATCCTGCGAACTGTAGTAAATACGGCAGGCTTTACAGCTGGAATGCCGCTATGAAGGCTTGCCCAAAGGGATGGCATTTGCCAAGCAGTAGAGAGTTGGGTCTATTGACGGCATCAGTTGGCGGTGAAATAAAAGGCGGGTGGTTTGGTGCGATGAATGCATTGGAATCAGAGGATGAGTTTTGTGAAGAAATAAAAGCAGGCAAAGTCTTGAGGGCTAAGAGTGGCTGGAACAGCTATTCCAATTCCAGATGCAAAAAACAATCTCGCAACGGTACGGACTTGTATGGCTTTTCCGCTCTGCCGGGCGGCTACGGAGGTCCTGGCTATTTCGAAGATGTTGGCTACCATGGCTATTGGTGGGATTCCGATGGTGGATACTATAGCAGTGGCAGCTGCTACACTGGTTCCTACAAAGGCAAAGAATGCTTATTCTCCCACAAAGACGTAGTAGTTCCGGGATTGTTCAGTGTCCGTTGCGTGAAGGATTAAAGGTGCGTTGTGTTAACGTAGCCAAAAAAGAATTGTGCCATAGCGGCGCAATACCTTGCCAAACCTTGTGTTCCCAGAGGATTGGCAAGAGTAAAAATAAATGGGAAGTGGAGTTAACTATGAACAAAACCAAGTTCATCTCAATACCTGCAATCGGAGACGATTGTGAAAACAGAACCTCAAAAACAGGGAGGGGTTTATGTTAAACTTTGCGGCAAAGCATTTTCGAACGTTTATTGAAATAAGCCTTTGGCTTAACCTTGTCTTTTTTGCTACCTACGGAGCAATCATAGGCGGCACAATAGGAGGATATGGCAAAGAAACTCAAGGAAAGGTCCTGGGCTTTATTTTGGGGGTAGTCCTAGGGCTGCTCTCAAACATTATCTTCGGCGGGTTATTAGCGGTGTTTCTTAGCATTGACAAAGGTGTTAAAAATATAAACAAATGGTTGCAGTGTATATGGGAAAACAGCAACAGTATTAATGACGATGCTAAAACTAAACCTATCAACGATGATGAAATCTTTTATTTTTGATACTTAGTATAGCTACTCAGATTGTTCTCAGGGTTTGGGCGTAAGTTCATTGAAATAGCGTTCAAATTCTCACATCTGGAAAATCCTAAAAATAAGTCTTAACAGACACTTGGTAAAGGTTTTATAGATGGGCGTTCTTGTTTTTTTGGGAATAAGTATGCCCGAAGACTTGGTAAAGGTTTTGTATATGAGCATTCTTGTTTTTCGGGAAAATCCTGTTAATCGGGAGAATCGGGGTTCTGACGTTCAAAAAGCCAATAAATGTGATTCATTCTGTAAATTCCAAAAATTCTGTAAAATAGGTATAACCGACATTTGGTAAGGCATTTATAGATAGGCGTTATTATATATTCGGGTAATTCTGGTTCAGACAATAAGAATTTCACTACGCAGTAGCAGAGCGGGTTTGTTTGAGCAAGTGATTTTCAATATCGGTAGCAGTATAGCCTTTCTTTATGAGGTCCAGAATTTCCGTACGATTTTCCTCGCGCCCATCTTCCCTAGCCTCTTCCTGCCAAACCTGCTTGGCATCGTCTAAATTCCATTCGCCAAATATCATATTTTCAACCTCCGAACTGTGCCTCTCTAAAAAAGATACTAAAATATTTTTGCTAATGCAAGTCTTCACCGCCAATTTTATAACCATATCTGCATTATGCCCCTTGTTGATGTTGTATACTAGAAACTCCCTTGACAAAAACAAGGTTAAAGAATTTACTAAATTACCGCTTAGTGAAAGTTGCATTCATAAATCCACCTTATTTTCCCAAATTCAGCAGGGAGTCTCGCAGTCCAGGCGTTACTAAATCTGGAACGCTTTATTTGCCCATGTTTCTCTCTTATGCTGCGGGGGTTGCAGAAGCCGATGGCAATGAAGTTCTATTGCTGGATGCTCCGGCTATGGATTTAGACAAAGAAGAGACATTAAAAAAAATAAAAGAGTATGGGGCAGATTTTATAGTTTGCGAAACCTCTACCCCAAGTATTATAAACGATTTGCAATTTGTGAAAGCAGTTAAAGAAAATTTGAAAAAGCCAGTTGCCCTTATGGGAACCCATGTAAGCGCAGAACCTTTGGAAACCATGAAATTGGAAAATTCGCTTGATTTTTGCATAATAGGCGAAGCTGATTACACCATAAGAAATTTAATAAGATACCTGCGCGGAGACGGAGTAAAAAAAATATCCGAAATTGCCGGACTTGCCTGGCGATGTGAAGATGGAACAGTTGATTTTCAACCCGAAGCGCAAAAAATTCAGAATTTAACCGAACTTCCTTGGGTTAGCAAAGTTTATCGCAAGCATCTCTACTCTTGTTATAAAAAATATTTTTACGGTGCAAATTTAAATCCCCTTGTGGTTATTCTGGCTGGCAGGGGTTGCCCTTATCGTTGCACATATTGCGTTTTGCCGCAAACTATGAACGGTCATGCTTATCGCAAACGTGAACCAAAAGACGTTGTTGACGAACTTGAATACATAAAAGAAAACTTTAATGATTTGGGAGAAGTGTTTTTTGAAGACGATACTTTTACAGCAGATAAAGAAAATGTAAAGGCTATATGCACAGAAATTTTGAACAGAAAACTTAAAATTGTTTGGAGTTGCAATGCAAGAGCAGATGTTCCCGCAGATTTGCTTTTGCTGATGAAGCAAGCTGGTTGCCGTGAAATGTGTGTTGGTTTTGAATCTGCAAATGCAAATGTTTTGAACAGCGTTAGAAAAGGTTTAAAGCAAAGCGAGGCAATGCCATTTATGCAAAATGCAAAAAAAGCTGGAATTTTTGTTCACGGCTGCTTTATGGTTGGCAATGAGGGCGACACAAAAGAAACTCTGGAAGATACTTTGAAATACGCAAAAAAACTCTCGCCAAACACCGCACAATTTTACCCCATTATGGCATACCCAGGAACCACAGCATACAAAGAAGCCTTGCAAAGTGGTGCCTTAACCAGCAATGATTACGGTCAATGGCTAGATAAAGATGGCTATCACCGCACAACCATTAGCCGCCCCGGACTTTCGTCTCAAGATTTGGTTGATTTTTGCGACCGCGCCCGCAGAGAATTTTATTTGCGCCCAAAGTATTTAATTAAGCAAATTAAATTAGCATTTTTTTATAAAGAAGAACGTCAGCGTTTAACAAGAGGTTTTAGAACTTTTTACAAACATTTGTTCAGAAAACACGGGAAAGTTAATTGAATATGCAAGCTACTCCCCATTTAATAGATATTCCCGTTGTTCATGACAAGCGTGGAAATTTGAGCGTTGTAGAGGGAAAGCAAACCATTCCATTTAACATAAAACGCATTTATTACCTCTATGATGTTCCGGGTGGCACAAAGCGCGGCGGGCATGCGCATCGCAAATTGGAACAATTAATTATCGCCGCCAGCGGCAGCTTTACCGTTGTTTTGCACAATGGCAAAAAAAAAGAAAGATATACTCTCAATCGCCCAAACATCGGTTTATACATACCAAAAATGATCTGGCGAGAAATTGAAAATTTTTCAAGCGGCGCGGTATGCCTTGTGCTAGCCAGCGAACATTATGATGAAAGCGATTATATAAGGAATTTCAAGGAATTCAAAAATGCATGTATTTAATAAAAAAGAATTTATTGAATTGAACAAACATAAATGTTCTGAATTGCATTATTTGGATTTTAATGGAATCAGCATTGTTTTAGGAGAAAAAAGCAGCGAACTTTATTCTCATTTTTCCGCTCCCTTTGGCGGATTTTCAAGTTTGCAAAAAACACCTAGTTTGGAAATGATGGAAAGTGCATGCGAAAAATTATATGAATGGCTAAAGGAAAAAAATAAAAAATGCCACATAACACTGCCACCGCCGCTATACAATGAAAACCTCGTTTCCCTGAGTTTTTACTCTTTGCAAAACAGAGGTTTTTCAATTGAATACACAGACTTGAATTATTCGTTGAATTTATCAAAAACATTGCAGCCAAACCCTAATTTTTGCAGAGATTTAAAAGTTGCATTTAAAAAAAATATGCTATTTAAAAAGTGCGAAAGCAATTCTGAAAGCGAAATAGCTTATGAAATAATAAACACAAACCGAAAAGAAAGAGGTTATCCACCGCATTTGTCTTTTGAAGAATTGCAAAAAACAAAAAAAGTGTGCGACATAGATTGCTTTCTGCTGTACCTTGATGAAATTCCCATTGCAGGGGCTTTTGTGTATTTAACCATGCCAGAAATTGCCCAATTGATTTTATGGGGCGATAAAAGAGAGTATAAAAAATTTTGCCCTATGAGTTTATTTGCTATGCGTTTAGCTGAACATTACAAAGAAAGAGATTTTCTTTATTTTGATTTAGGACCCACATCAAAAAACGGAATTCCAAATTATGGGCTTAGCTATTTTAAACATAAAATGGGATGCGAAATAACGCTTAAACACACGGTACATCTATGATTCCTTTTCTCCCACTGAACCGCATAAATGCAGCCTATGAACCGGAACTTTCGGAGGCAATTTCAAGAGTTGCAAAATCCGGCTGGTATTTGAGGGGAAAAGAAACGGAAAAATTTGAAAATGAATTTGCCGCATTTTGCGGAATGAAGCATTGCACAGGAGTTGCAAGCGGACTAGATGCCTTAACGCTCATTTTTGGCGCTTACAAAATTCTTGGAAAATTAAAAGACGGTGACCACGTTATAGTTCCAGCGAACACATACATCGCCTCCATTATGGCAATTTCAAAAAACAACTTGATTCCTGTTTTAGTTGAACCAAGCGAAGAAACTTTCAACATTAATTTAACCAAAAAAGCAAAAGCCATTTTAAGCGTAAATTTATACGGCAGGCAAGCCGAAATTGCAAAAGAAGAAAACATACTCCTAATTGAAGACTGTGCCCAAAGCACAGGCATAAAACCAATTGGAGATGCAGCCGCTTTCAGTTTTTACCCCACTAAGAATTTGGGTGCGCTTGGAGATGGCGGAGCTGTTGTTTCCAACGATGAAGAATTGAATAATATTGTTAGGGCACTCGGTAACTACGGTTCTCAAAAAAAATACATCAACGAATATTTAGGCTGCAACTCCCGCCTAGACGAAATTCAAGCGGCAGTTCTCAGCGTAAAATTGCCAAAGTTAAATGAAGATAATAAAAAACGCTGTGAAATAGCAATGCGCTATATTGCAGAGATAAAAAATCCAGATATTATTTTGCCACAGAAACAAGGAAACAACGTTTGGCATTTATTTGTTATCCGTTGCAAAAATAGAGATGCCTTGCAAAAGCATTTATTTGAAAATGGAATAGAAACAATTATACACTACCCTATTCCCCCTCATTTGCAAAAAGCATACAAAGGTGGAAATTTGCTCTACGATAAACTTCCAATAACAGAGATGCTTGCAAGTGAGGTTCTGAGCCTGCCTATTCACCAAGCCATGACGGAAGAGGAAATAGAAACGGTTATTAATTGTTTATCCAAACCTCTCCAGAGCCAGAAACAGTAGCCATAATATCCTTGCCGGTATCTATGTTTCTAACCGAGATTGTTTGCCCTTTAAACGCATTTTTTTGCGCAATGGCATTTGTTTGAACAACAGCTTCGCCAAATTTTGCAAAAAGCCTAACAGCATCGCCTGCTTTAACAGCATAAGGAGTGCTTAAAGCATTGTCCACCAAAGCTTCGCCCGCTCTTAACGTGCGTATTGCGGTTCTGCCAATAGCTTCTTCTGCTCTTTTTATGACTTTCCTCTTTTGAAAAGTTGTTTCTTGCCACACCATTTCAAAATCTTGTGCCGCAATGGTTTCTCCTTTGCGAATGCCATTTCTCATTTCTGCCATATATTCAAAGCGATGTACAACAAAAGGAAAGGTATATTTGGCAATTACCTTTTTATCGTTAAAAACCTGTACAGTTGCCATTTCTTGACCAATTCCCGAAAATTGCGGAGAAAGACTAACTACAATTTTTCCGCCTCGCTCCGGCGTGGCTATATTATTTGGCACTTTTGGAACTTCAAAATTCCAATCTTTGCCTTCTTTCAAATTTGCCGACATTCGCGAACGAACTTCCTTTAACAAAAGATTTTTCAAAGAATCCGATGATACCAGCCCAGAACGAGCAACCACATCGCAAAATTTTGCTCCGTTAAAATCTATATCTTGGCTATTTGCAACCGATTTAATGAAAAAATTCTTAATTGCACCCTCTGTAACCCTAGTTTTTCTCCCAGGTCCCCCAAGTTTGCCCACTTCCAAAACCGAAATTTTCTTTACCAAAGCCTCTTCGCCCTTAATTTCCGCTATTTCCCCCAAACGAATAACTCCCGGTTCAACCAAAGCCTGAGCCTTCAACGCAACAGTAGCTTGCGCTGAAAGGACCATTTTAGCCCCAAAAACCGCGAAAAGGATAAAAAAACGAATCATAAGGCTTAAATTGCAAAAAATGTGCCAATATTTACTATATTTACTACTAGAAATGAAAAAACTAGCCCTTTTAACGCTTTGTGCAGCTCTGCTTTGCTCTTGCACTATTTACGAAATGCCAGCATCAAGCAGCTCTGTTGTTGGCGACTCAAGTAGTTCTTCCGCACCAACAAGATACTGCATTTCTAAGGAAGAACCTAGATATTGCCAAAAGACATCTCTACCAACATGCCCATCAGGCTTTGATTTCAGCGATTTTTGCCCTTTCAGTAGCTCAAGCTCAGACTAAAACAACTTCTCTATAACCTCATCAATATGCGTGTGCATATTGATTTCCAACCCATTCTTAACCAAGTCTGGCAAATCTTCCACATTCTTGTGGTTGTCTTTGGGCAAAAATAATTTTTTCACACCGGAGTCCAAAGCGGCTAGAGATTTTTCTTTTAAACCGCCAATCGCAATGAGACGACCAATAAGACTCACTTCGCCTGTGAAAGCTATGAAGGGCGAAATGAGGTGACCTGTAAATGCAGAGAGCATGGCTATTGTTATTGCTATGCCCGCAGAAGGACCATCCTTGGGAGTTGCGCCTTCTGGAAAATGCAAGTGAACATCGCTTTTGCGGAATTTGTCTTCTGGGATTTTGTATTTTTTTGCACGTTCCCTAACCAAGGAAAGGGCTATTTGAGCGGATTCCTTCATAACATCGCCCAAGTGCCCCGTAAGCTGCAATTTTCCCTTGCCGGGTAAAAGAATGCACTCTATATGCAGAACATCGCCGCCAACGGGAGTCCACGCTAGCCCTGTTGTTATGCCGGCGCGTTTTTCGTCTATAAGCCTTGGACCTGCAAAATCTGGAACTCCTAGATATGTTGATAATTGCTTTTGCACAATTTGCGGAGTGAATTTTTTCTTTGAAACCAATTCCATAGCCCGTTTGCGAGCCATTGTTTCCAGCTTTCTTTCCAACTCCCTAACACCTGCCTCTCGCGTGTATTCCCTTAAAATTCCATTTATGGCAGAATCCGAAACTTTGAATTGCTTTGCGGTTAGCGAATTTTGCTTTAGAATTTTTGGGATTAAAAAGCCTCTTGCAATATGCTCCTTTTCAAAATGCAAATAGCCAGGTATGCGCACTATTTCCATGCGGTCGTACAATGCTGCCGGAATGCCGTCTGGGGTGTTTGCGGTTGCTACAAAAAATACTCTGGAAAGGTCTATGCCAACTTCCATAAAATGGTCGTTGAATTCGGTGTTTATTTCCGGATCCAAAACTTCCAAAATTGCGCTCGCTGGGTCTCCCCTAAAATCTCTGGACATTTTATCTATTTCGTCTAGCAAAATTAAAGGGTTCATGCTTTTTGCCTTGCGAAGAGCTTGCACTATGCGCCCTGGCATTGAGCCTATATATGTACGGCGGTGTCCGCGAATTTCTGCATCGTCGTGAACCCCGCCGAGCGAAATTCTGGCAAGATTTCTGTTCATGGCATTTGCTATGGACATGGCAAGGGTTGTTTTGCCAACTCCTGGGGGACCAACCAAGCACAGAATTGGGCTTTTTACATCTTTGTTTTTTAATCTTTCTGCCATTTGCAAAACGGCAATGTGTTCCAAAATTCTCTCTTTCACTTTTTCCAAACCAAAATGTTTGGAATCAAGGCTCGCTGTGGCTCTTCTTATATCTAAAACATCTTCTGTGTAAACACCAAAGGGAAGGGCTAACAACCAGTCTATATAGTTGCGAACCACGGTGTATTCTGGGTTCATTGGGTTTAAAAGTTTTAAACGTGCCATTTCTTCGTCAAATTTTTCTTTGATTGTCGGCGGGAATTTTTGTTCGCGTGCTTTTTTTGAAAAATTTTCGTTGTCCTGTTCGTTTGAGTTTATTTCGTCTAGTTCTTTTTGAAGCTGGGAAATTTGTTCCTGCAACATGTATTCCCGCTGGGAACGTTGCATTTTTATTTCTACCTGCTGCCTGTTCAGAGATATTATTCTGTGAACTTCCAACGCGGTGTTTATAGCTAAATCTATTTTTGCATACATCTCTTCAAGGCAGGCACTTTCCAAAATGCTCTGGTGTTCATCGTCTGAAAGTCTTAAAAAACTGTGCGCTATAAGGCAGCGTTCTTCGGGCGGCATTCCTTTTAGAATATCTCTTAAATTGTCTGGCAAATTATGCTGGGTTTTTACATATTGCTCCATTGAAACCAGCATATTTTCTGCGAGAGCCTTTGAAAGTTTTTTGTCTTTAAAATCCAAAAAGCGAGGTTTTGCGGTTGCACTGAAATATTTATCGTTGTCCTTGTCGTTAAAAGACATTTGGTCTATATCAACCGGCAAAACACCGAACAAATTCACCAAAAGCAAATTGTTAGGCGTTCCAGAAACTCCTTTTACATAAGCTAAAATGCCAACCTTATATAATTCATCTTCACCCGGAACTTCTACGTCTCTGTTTTTTTGCAAGAGACAAATAACAAAACCTTTGGAATCATCTATGTGCCTCAACGCATTTAAAGTTATTTGCCTATCAAACGAAAGCCGCGTTCCCATGCGGGGGAACATAACGAATTTTTGCAAAGGCACAACAGGGAATGCTTTTTCAAAATCCGGCTGTGGAAATTGAGCATCTTCTTTGTTCACAACGGTTTCGGGTTTTTCTTTTGCCAAAATTTACCTCTTGTTTTTTGCTATTGCTGCTTCAACAATATTTGAATCTATTTTTAAAACAGCCTGTTCTCTATATTTTGAAACTTCAAACATATAAGGCATCAATATTTTTTCTATAACCGTGCGAAGCCCACGCGCCCCTGTTTTTTGCTCAATGGTTTTTTTGACTATCGCATTTAGAGCATCTTCGGTAAAAGAGAGTTCTATTCCGTCCATTGCAAATAGTTTGGTGTATTGTTTTACCAAGGAATTTTGCGGTTCGGTTAAAATGCTTAGTAGCGCAGCCTCGTCTAGCTCGTTTAGGCTAACTATAACTGGCAGCCTGCCAACTAGTTCTGGAAGCAATCCATAGCTTATTAAATCTTCGGGTTCGCATTTGCTGAGTATTTCTCCAATTTTAATTTCATTTTTAGATAACACTTCTGCGCCAAAACCCATTCCGCCATAGGAATTCACACGCCTTGAAATAACCTTATCCAAAGTTTCAAAAGCACCGCCGCATATAAACAAAATGTTGCGAGTATTTATGTGAACCAGAGGTTGCTCTGGATGCTTGCGACCACCCTTAGGTTGAATAGCCGCAATGGTTCCTTCCAGAATTTTAAGCAAGCCCTGCTGAACGCCTTCGCCGGATACATCTCTCGTGATTGAAGGATTTGCTGATTTGCGGGCAATTTTATCCAATTCGTCAATAAAAATAATGCCCTTCTCAGTTGCCTGAACATTGTATTCCGCAGCTTGAAAAAGCCTAACGAGAATGCTATCCACGTCTTCGCCAACATAGCCTGCTTCTGTTAAAACGGTGGCATCTGTTATGGCAAAGGGAACTTGCAAAAAACGCGCAAGGGTTTGAGCGAGCAGCGTTTTGCCAGAACCTGTGGGACCAACGAACAAAACATTGGATTTATCTATTTCAACTTCGTTTGAAAACTTTTTGGAGTTTCCCGAATAAAGCCTTTTATAATGGTTATATACCGCCACGCAAAGCGCAATTTTAGCGTTATCTTGCCCAATGACAAATTTATCCAAATGTTTTTTTAATTCAGAGGGAGAAGGCAAATAAACTTCGGCTTGCTCGTTTTGAGTTGGTTGTAAGGAGTCAGTTGCCTGTTTTTCGCTTTTTCCAGATGAAATCAATTTGTGGCAGGCTTGGATGCACTTATTGCATATAGCCACGCTATCGGGACCTGTTAGCAGCCTTTCGACTTCTTCTATGGAGGCTCCGCAAAAATTGCAAGACGGTGATTTTTTTTTCACTTTTTATTTTTCTCTTTTGGTTTAAACACTTCGTCTATTATTCCAAATTCCAAGGCTTCCTGTGGGGTAAGGTAAAAATCTCGGTCGGTTTTCTTTTTTATCTCTTCGGGATTTTTTCCTGTGTGCTTTGCCACTATTTCATTTAATTTATCGCGGGTGTTTATCACTTCTCTTGCGTGAATTTGAATATCCGAGCTTTGACCTTTTGCATAACCCTGCGGCTGGTGCAGCATTATACGCGAATGTGGAAGAGCAAACCTCTTTCCCTTGGTTCCAGCAGCAAGTATAATAGCTGCCATAGAAGAAGCCTCGCCAATGCAGATGGTCACCACCTCGGAGCGAATATGCTGAATGGTATCGTAAATGGCAAGCCCGCTGGAAATATAACCACCTGGGCTGTTTATGTAAATGGTCACATCCTTTTGCGGATTTTCATATTCCAAATAAATAAGTTGAGCCATTATCGTATTGGCAACTTCATCGTTTATGGGAGCGCCTAAAAAAATTATGCGTTCTTTGAGCAAGCGTGAATATATATCAAAAGTCCGCTCGCCTCTGCCAGTGTCTTCATAAATGTGTGGGATAATCATGTTTTCTCCGTTAATGTTTCTCCTATTAACAAATTTTGCGCAAGTTCTATTTTCAGATTTTCGCGAATTCTATTTATTTGCCCATTTCTGCGCATAGTGTCTTTGACCGTTGCAAAATCCATCCCAGCCGAATTTGCAATTTCCTCTACCCTAGCATCAACCTGCCCCTGCGTGGGCTTTAATGTTTCTTGCTCAACTATGGCACGCAAAATGCGGTCTTCTTGAATTGCGCGGGTAATTTCGGGGCGCATTTCATTTAACTGCTCTTCGGAAACATTTATCTCTTCTTCGTCTTCTTCGTGGTCATGGTGATGGTGATGGTGGCGGTGGTGGTGATGTTGCAAGCTGCGCATTGCAGTATATTTTATTTGCTCTTCCAAAACAGGAAATGGATTTTTTTCTATTAAGCGGTCAAAAGCATCTTTGAGCGCAGCTAATCTGGCTTTATATTTTTTGTCTCTCAAAACATCATCTGTAACTTTTGATTTAAAATCTGCCTCGTCTTTTGCCCCCACCATAGAATAAAACTCTTCATCAGTAGGTGGCGTTTCAACTTCTTTGGCAAATCTTTCGCGCACATCTTTAATTACATCATTTATTTCCTCTTCTGCAACAATAGTGGCAGGAACGCTAATTCCAAGTTCTTTATAGCCTTGAACCTCAATGGGCTTGTTGAGCGCAATGTTAAGTTTGTAAACCAAGTCTCGTCCGCGTTCTGCTGAAATTTCCCCAGGCTCTGCCGGAGCCGCTATTTCAAGCTTTTCGTCTGTTTTCCAAGTTTCAACTATTTTCTCAAATTCGTTTTTCAATTCGTTTTCCACTACATTGCCCACGGTTTCGCGCCACACTTCATCGCCAAAACGGGATACAAAAAGCTGCTTTGGAACCTGCCCGGGGCGAAAGCCTTTCATAGATACCTGCTTGCGGAACTCGCCAAGGCTTTTCTCAAAAAGCTTTTCCATTTCGTTAGAGGAAATTGTAAATTCAACCGAACGGTGGTTGTCGTCCGTTTTGCTCACACTGTTTTTAATGTTTATAGCCAAGGTGTTCTCCTAGTGAAAAATGCAATGCGAAAGGGGGGAGTTGAACCCCCATACCTTGCGGTGCTAGGTTCTAAGCCTAGTGCGTCTGCCAGTTCCG
>JAITFP010000029.1 GCA_031281275.1 Candidatus Fibrimonadaceae bacterium | reverse complement strand
TATTGCAGAGTCTTTATTTGGAATTTTACCCTCTACAATAACAGATGATGAAATTAAAGAGGCAAGATATAAACGCTATGAACGCAATTATTGATACTAATATTATAATTGATGCTATTATAGCGAGAGAACCTTTTAAGGAAATATCTCAAAATATAATTCGCTCAGTTTCCAAAAAAGAATTTAACGGTGCCATTACTACGAGTACTATTACCGACATTTATTACATTACGAATAAGTATTTGAAAGATAAAGAAAAAACAGCGAATGAAGTAAAAAAATTATTTATTCTTTTTGATGTAATTGCAGTCACAAAAGAAGATTGCCTAAAAGCTTTTGATACGAGAATAAAAGATTATGAAGATTCTTTGCTTTATATCTGTGCCTTTAAATGGAATGCAGATTTTATAGTAACTAGAAATTTGGCTGATTTTTCAAATTCTAATATTTCTGTAATATCACCAGAAAAATTTTTAGAAAATTTATCACAATAATATAGCAAGACAAACGCACGAGGTTCGCATTTAATACCTCACATTGAAAGCCAATCCAACCGCTGGCGTTCCGTTTTTGGGATGATTAGAGGGAACGATTAGGGGAGCAAAGGAAACTGTAATACTATAATCATTTAATGCTTCTTTCAATTCTTTATTATATTTTTTTTCATAATTAGCTGGAGTATATATGCTCGCAAACCAGTTAATAGCAAAAATACCACCATAAATAAGAATCTTCCTAGTAGCCTTTTCCTCCTGCTCTTCGTCCTTACGCGCCTGCTTTTCCATCTCTTTCTCACAAGTAGAAAAATTGGGATACTTATCGTTAGGACAAGTATAGCCCCCTGTTTCATTATAATTTATTGCTGTATATATAGCAAGTGCCCCACTAACTGCTCCTATAACAGAGTGTATAATTCCAACTGTTATATCTCCTTGTATATAACTACCCAATCCAAGACCTCCTATACCATTCAGAAGACCCAACAAATTGGCACTTTGCATTTTATTTTTCTCGAATAAGGCTGCTATCTCTTTAGGTGATAAACCAATAGATTCTTTTTGTATTTGTTCTTTATTCTTTCTAAGACCCTTTAGATTACTTTTAATTAAGGCTTGAATTTTCGCAATATCAACAGGTTTTTGTGGTGTCGTGGGAGCAACAGGTACAACTTCTGGGCTTGGCTCAGGTGGCTTTGGAGCTTTCGGTTCCGTAAGCATCCTTTTAAACAAATCCGATGCCTTTTCCTCTATAAGAGCAAGCAATCCAGATATATCTTTTGAACTGCCCGCGAATGAACCCATCAAATTTCCGCTCTTGACATTGTAGAGTTCCACCTTTATAGTCAAATAATCGTTGAACCGCCCAATTCGCCCCTGAGACACATAATCCGCACTCACCTGCCTTCCCAACTCCGCAAGGCAGCTTGATTCCTTGCATACCCTAACTGTGTTCTCCAGCGAACCGAGAAAAGCAACTATGCTTTCGGTGGTCATAACCCCGAATCGCTCAATAGGCAAAACATTCGCAGCTGTCTCGCGGAGCTTGTCTGTTAGGTAAGCGAGTTCGGATATCCCTATTGAATCGCGGTCGTCCAAAGTGTTGATAATGGCAACCCTCTCCTGCTGCTGCCCATAGGCGGCAAGGGCAAGTAATAGCAATGTGAAAAATAGCTTGTTCATTACCGAGTAAACTATAAAAATTTATGTTTACAATCGGGAAAATCCTGTTAATCGGGGGAATCGAGGTTCAGACTATTTAACGCCTCTTTCGCCGCATTCTGCTCGGCTTGCTTTTTTGAAAAACCTTCTCCCTTGCCTAGCCGTTTTTTGTTTACGCTCACGGCAATTCTGAATTCTCTTTTATGCACTTCGCCCCATTCTTTCAAAAGCTCATATTTGGGTGTGCCAAGCCCAAGTTCCTGCGTTTTTTCGTTGAGGAGCATCTTTGGATTTTGAAACACTTCGCTTTGCAGAATTTCTGCTTCTTCCGCAAACAGAAATTTTGAGAGAATTTCCCTGCATTTCTCAATGCCTTTATCCAAATAAACCGCACCTATAAGGGCTTCAAAAACATCTGCCATAAGAGCGGGATTTTTTTTGTCAACACCCTCTGCGGTTATTAAATATGAATGCAACTTCAAGCGTTTTGCCACCCGTGCAAGGGCATTGCCGCTAACAATGGCAGATTTCTTTTTTGTTAGCATCCCCTCATTTTCTCTTCCGTATTTTGAAAACAGAAACTCCGCAGTTAAAAAATTAACAACGGAATCCCCCAAAAACTCCAAACGCTCGTAAGTTTCAAAATCCAAAACAGCCTGCCCCTGTTTGCAAGAGCTATGAGTGAAGGCTTGTTTTAGCAAGCCTTGATTTTCAAAGGAGCAATTTAAAATTTGCTCCAATTTTCGCATTGCAATGCCTGTCCGCTATTATTTCTCAGCCAAGAACTTGACCACATCGCCAACGGTCTGGAATTTCTCTGAAACAGAATCTGGTATTTCAACCTTAAACTCGTCTTCTAAACCCATTATAAGTTCAGTACGGTCTAGAGAATCTGCTCCCAAGTCGCCTGTAAAGGAAGCCCCTTCCATAATCTGTTCTTCCTTGACTTCCAATTTGTCAAGAATAACTTTTTTCACTCTGTTGACAATTTCTTCGTCTGCCATTGTTTTCTCCTAAATGGATATGTTTCCCATAATATAGTAAAAATTATGCGCCCAAGCCGCCATCAACGCCTAGTACCTGTCCTGTTATATAAGCCGCTTCGTCAGAAGCTAAAAAAGCCACGGCATTGGCAACGTCTCTGGGGCTGCCCAAATCTTTTAGAGGTATTGCCTCTTTGTATTTGGCTATCATCTCCGGTGCTAGCTTGTCTGTCATGGCGGTTTTTATAAAGCCGGGGGCTATGGCATTAACGGTTACGCCGCGTGCGGCAAACTCCATTGCATTTGATTTTGTTAAGCCTATAATGCCTGCTTTGGAGGCTGCATAGTTGGATTGCCCAGCTTGGCAGCGAATGCCGTTTATGGAAGCCATATTTATTATGCGCCCTGAACGGTTGCGCATTAAATGCGAACTTATAGCCTTGGTGCAAATAAATGCAGAGCGCAGATTGACAGTTAGCACCGCATCAAAATCTTCTTGCTTCATGCGGATTATCAGGTTATCGCGGGTTATGCCGGCATTGTTCACCAAAATATCCACTTTGCCAAAATCAGCCAGTATTTGCTTGAATGTCTCATCCACCGCTTCAGGGTTTGATACATCGCAGGCATAGCCTCTGCAAGTGGCTCCAAGAGCCTCAACCTCTTTTATGGAAGAACCATCGCCGAGCTGAATATCCAGTATTGCAACATTTGCGCCGTTTTCTGCCAAAACTTTTGAAATTTCCAAACCAATGCCACGGGTTGCCCCTGTGACAATTGCATTTTTGCCTTTTAAATTTATCACTTGTACCTCCAAAAGTTAATTGAAATTTTTTTCCATTGTCTTTTCTATAGACCATTCAAGCCCATCGGGATATTGAGAGGCGAATGGAGATAGAATGCACCCTGCAAAAATTGCTAGAGCGGCAAATGTAATTGCTGGGCGCCTATGATAATGATGAGCAAAGCAAAGAATACCGGCGGTGATAATGCCCTCTGCAATGCCAATTGCAAAATGTATAGGTTGCATTAAAGACAGGAATGTTGAAAAAGGAAGGGCGGCTATGCCAGAAAGCTGAGTTTCTAGCACCACGCAAAACGCACCGATTTGCAAACTTGCAACCGCCGAGGCAATGGAAGCTAGCGTTATGCCATTTTTAGCAAGCGGCTTAAAAATCAAGGGATAAATTAATAAACAGGGGATAACGCCCATATTGAAAATATTGCACCCCAAAGCGAGCAAGCCTCCATCTGCAAAGAACAGGCATTGAACGGCAAGCACTGCCGATATAGACAAAAGCGCCGGGAAATTGCCAATTATGGCGGCGAGCAAAATGCCACCTATTATATGCCCGCTTGAACCTGTTGATGGAATTGTGAAATTGAGCATTTGCGTGGCAAACACAAAAGCACTCATCGCTCCAATTAAGGGAACTTTCTCTGTGCAAATTCCGTCTTGTTTGATTTTTTTCACAGCATAAACATTGGCAGCAAGGCTAACGGCACACATAGCCGCACCTACAGCAGGCGATAAAAGAGAATCTGACATGTGCATAAAAGCCTCCTTACATCACTGGCACACGCAGCAATTTTATTTCACTACCCGATTTTATCTTTACTATGTACATTCCTTTTGTCTGAACTGGAATTTTCAGAATTTTGGAATTTTCAGAATAGCCAGAATATATGCGCTTGCCTTGCAAGCTGTATATCTCTATTTTTGTGTTGTTCGCTAGGCTTTCGAGCGTCATGGTATTTGGGATTTGCAGAATTGGCACAGGATCTACTGAAGAAGAAGAGGATGATAACGATGATGAAGAGCGAGGAGCAGAGGAGGACGAACTTGCTGTGCTTGAGCTGCTAGGCAAAGGACCGCCGATTATCAAAAAGTAATCAACGTTTACGGCACTGCCAAATTCAAGCACTATTGTATTTTCGCCATTGTTAAACTGCGCTTTGTTTGTTAGATCTTTATCTATATACGTATTCCAATTGCCAGTGCTACCTTGATCTATTCTTCCTACATTATTGTTATTCACTTTCACCGTGAAATTGCTCTGCACCTCGGTGGCAATCCTAAATCGCATTGTATATTGCCCCGCTCTGCCGCTGGGTATGCTCACCTTGTAGGTTGTGGAGTATCCGTTTTCAATATAGCCAATGCTTGTTACTCCATTGGCAGATTCGGTTCTCATATTGGCACCGTTTTTACTCAGATAACACTCCGCCTCTATTTTTGTTGTTTCCGAGGATGCGGTTACTACGCTGCCGCAGCTGCTGCCACCACCACTGCTATTACTGCTGGTGCCGCCGCCACTGTTGTTGCTGCTACTACTGCTAGGCGTAGGAGTAGGATTTGTATTCGAAAAATTGCCTTTATATTTATCAATCAAAGCCTGCGGACACGTGACCGATTGAGAATTAGCCGTTGGATTATCGGCAGCATCGAACCAGTCTATGTACCATTCGCATCCGGCTTTCAAATCTGCAAGAGCCGCCGAACCAAAAGCGGAGTTGCACATATTTCTTATGCAATTTTTATCTGGACCACATGTTGCCCTGAAACCGCCATACTGCTGACCTAAATTACTGGAACTGCCACCATTCTGCGAGATTTGATTGGACAAGGCATTGAAAGCTCCAACACCGCCGCCTGGAATCATAAGATCGAATTGTCCATTGGCTACGTCTCCGCCAATATTGCTTACCATAATTACCATTTTTTTTCCGTTGTTAAACGACAGTTCAAAACATTTGCCGCAATCTCCGTTTGTGTGTGAGGCAGCAAAGCCATAAGATAGATTATCGTTTACTTTCCACGGAGCCTGTTTCATGCAGGTATAAGCAGTGCCGCCACTTTCACAAGCATTTCTATCAGCGTTATTGCTAAGAACTTCTCCACGGACATTGCAACTTTTTGCAACACCATTTGGGCTGCCACTGGCATTGCCATCCCACCCGCAACTCGGTTTGCAAGCATCCCAATAACGGGTAGTATTTACAGCATACACACTGATTGCAAAAAACACAATCAACAACACAACCTTTTTCATCTTCAAGCCCCCGTAATTAAATTTACTGCACCAAAATAAATATAGTAAATTATTTTTCTTCTTTTTCTTTTAAAAATTCGTTCCAATCGCTAATGACACCTTGAGTGTTTTCGGTGGTATCTATATCAAAACCAAGGCTTTTTAGAGGGGCAACAGAGGCTTTCAGCTCTTCTAGGGCTTGAACTGAGCGCATATAATTGTTTTGCAAATCTCTAAGTGCCTCTTCGCGCTGGCGAATATCTTTATCTTGCCCAGAAATAATGGAAAATAAAGTTAACAACCAGCCAGCAAATAAAAATAATACAATTACAGCAATACCCGGAGCAAGCCTTATTCCTGTGCTTTTGTTATAGGTTATGCCTGTGGCTTTTAGCTTTTTCCAAAAATCGGAATCTTTTCTATATGAATCTCTGGAATCGTATATCTTGAATATATGGGAAAAAGGACTAAAAAATTCCCTACTTTCTTCGTTGTGAAAAATAATCACCAACTCGGAGTCTTTACCCTTAACGAAATTCAGCATTTCCAAAAACATTCCCAAAAAATTCTTGTCTCTGAACCTAGCCTGTTCAAGAACCACAAAATAAATTTTATTGGTGCCTTCAACAGAGGAAAACAACCTTTCGCGTACGGCTTGCAAATGCTGAGATTTCAAAATACCCTTGAATTCAAGCATAATTTCGTTTTGGGAAACTTCCATAGCAAAGTCTAAATTCTCATTCACAGAAAAAGACCTCCGCCGTTTAGCTTTATGCGTAAATGAAAAGTGTCAATTTCTTGTCCTTTTAATTCTGCCCTATGAAAAATAACAAGACGCAGCCCTCGCGCAATATCTGGGGCGGCAACGGAACCCATGCCAAAAATGGGTGCGCATAGAACATCTGCATTTTTGCTCATTTCAATGCAGGAACCAATACTTAAAAATCTGTCTCTGAAATCTATTTTTTTCACATCGCTCTGAAAACTATTGCTAAGTTCGGTTTTTATTTTGCGACCTTGAATTTTTAGTGCCTGCCCACGAATATCATCATAGCGAAATCCAAGGCAAAGCTCTGTTGCAATTTCTCCGCTAAAAGCGTGAAAGGAATTATTTGTTACAGATAGGCTAACTAAGAGTTCCGAATCGTTATTTTTAAGGCTAAAAACCTTTTCCACCTTAAAGGAAAAATCTTTTCCCAAATAAGATATATTTTGCTCGCCAAATAATATGACTTGTACCTTGTCTTCCTGTTTTTTTATAGAACTTTCGTAAGAGCCTAAAAATGCACCTTGACGGTCGTTAATCCAAAGGTTCCTTTGGTCTAGGGTTTCAAATTCAAAAGGGCAAATATGGTCTAAAAAAAGCGGAGCAACTTCACCATCATCACGCATGGCGCAAACTAATTCCGAGAAAGATGGTTTGTATGCAAACGAACGCAGCCAGCCACCAAAAACAGGTTCAATGAGGCATTCTAAATTTTGATTGCTGAAAAAAAGCTGCTGGTTTCCGTCCAAAAAAAAGCTAGACATTGCAAAGCTCATTCCTTCTTTGGCTTCTTCATCCATCAAAATTTTTTCGGCTTTCATAACAGAGCGATTTGCCCTGAACCTCACAGCATCGTTCAGCATGCCGTTTGCTGTTCTTTCAAAGTAACTTTGCGGCATTGATTTTAACAGGCTTTCAAAAACTTTCTCCTGAATTTTTTCATTGCTAATGGAATGGGTTTTGAAATACACATTTAAAATTCTTTTATGCAAAAAATTTATTTCTGGCATTCGCAAGAGAATGTCGCGGCAGCTAGGAGCAAAAGAACTGAAGCTAATCAAATTCACCTTGCCGGCAGCTTTTTGCTCAAACACAGCCTGGCAAAGCAAATTGTGCTCAACGTCTAAGCCTTCGGCTTTTGCGGTATCTATAGCTTGCAGCCATTGGCTCGCAAAAACTGTTTCATCTAAATCCACATTCATAAGAATGCAATTCACTCCGCTTGAATCCTTGAAATTTTTAAGCGAATTTATTATTTCTGCACGGTCTCCGCTTTGGCAAATAAGCGATAAATTTTGAGCATAAGTCAAAATTCGCATAAATGAGCCACCATATTCAGCAGCAAACCACCCGCTAACCAAAGCCTTTCTCCCAAGTGCTTCTTGAATGGAAACATCGGGCATAATGGCATATTCAAAACCGAATTTTTCAAGGTTTTCTATAAGAGAAACTTCCCAAGCGTGCGATTTGCAAAAATATCCCGTTGGCTCCATTAAAGAATCCGAGAGAATTTTTTTGTGCTTTTGCAGTTGTAATTCTCTGAGTTTTTTTGGAAACAATGGAAGCATGGCATCGTTATATGCTCCGCCTAAAAATTCAAGTTGCTTGTTTGCAACAAATTCCGAGAGCTGTTCACGTTCTTTTTTATGCTCCCTGTTCAGAGCTTTAAGCATTTGCCCTGTAAAAAACACGCTTAACTTTAATGCGGGTCTTCCATGCAACAAACTGATTATTTTTTCTGACCAGATTTTTGAAGCATGGATATGCGCATTTTTTTTATGCGGGTCGTAAACAGGGCAAAGAGCGAGAGCGAGCTTCATAGGCTTTTCTTACGCTTCCTGTTCCTTTTTCTCTTCTTTCTTTTTCTTGTCCTTTTTCTTTTCCGTTGAATTCATGCCTGGTCTGTGGGCTGTTTTCCAAGCGGCAAGGTCATCGGGATGATTTTTGAAATAATCTGCCGTAGAGAGATAAATGGTACGCTGGCTGTGGTTCAACTCAGTGACTGTGGCAGGAATTTCATCGCCAACCTTGAAGGCTTCGGCTGGAATCTTAATGTAATCTGTGCCAAGTTTTGAAACAGGAACAAGACCCTCAAATCCACGGCTAAGTTCAACAGCTGCACCGCGTTCAATGAGGCGAATTATTTTGCCCTTAACCTCTGCGCCAACCTGGAAATCGTTTTCAACTGAATCCCAAGGATCATCTTCCAAATGTTTCATTGAAAGAGAAATGCGGCGTCTCTCGCTATCTACCGCAAGCACAACGCATTCCACCTTATCGCCTTTCTTAATCATTTCGCCCGGATGTTCAATTTTCTTTGTCCAGCTCATATCAGAAACGTGAATCAAGCCATCAACGCCTTCTTTAATTTCAACAAAGGCACCGAATGTTGCAATGGAACGAACCTCGCCAGTTACCTTTGCACCAGGCAAAAGCTCGCTTTCAATGGATTCCCATGGGTCTGTTTCCAACTGCTTTGTGCCAAGAGAAATACGCTCATTTTCGGCTTCCACTTTTAGAACAACAGCTTCTATATCCTGACCAACTGTGAAGAGTTTGTTGGGGTGTTGCAAATGCGCGCTCCAAGACATTTCGGAAACGTGAATAAGACCTTCCAACCCGCTTTCCAACTCAACAAAAGCACCGTAATCGGTGACGGAGACAATTTTGCCCTTGACCTTTGTGCCTTCGGGGTAGCGTTCCGCAACGTCTTTCCACGGGTGTGGGTGGAGCTGCTTTATGCCAAGCGAAATGCGTTCTTTTTTGTCGTTGAAATCCAAAATGACAACTTCAACTTCTTGACCGAGCTGCACAATTTCTTTTGGGTCATTAATGCGCTTGTAGCTCATATCTGTTATGTGCAACAAACCATCCACGCCTCCAAGGTCTATGAATGCGCCGAACTCGGTGATATTTTTTACAATGCCTTTGCGAACCTGATTCTTTTCCAAAGTATCCAAAACATTGCCTCTTTGCTTGTTGCGCTCATCTTCAAGCACAACACGGCGGCTAACAACAATATTCCTGCGGTCTTTGTTGATTTTTATGATTTTCAAATCAAATTCTTGACCAATTATTATGTTGATATCTGGAATTTGGCGAAGGTCAATTTGCGAACCGGGCAAGAATGCCGGAATGCCGAATAAATCAACTTCCACTCCACCCTTTATGCGGCGCGAAAGTGTTCCGCGCACAACATCGCCTCTTTCATAAGCCTCATAAACCTGTTTCCAAATTCGGAGGAAATCTGCTTTTTGTTTTGAAAGAACAAAACGACCGTCTTCATTTTCAAATTTGTCTATATAGACTTCTATTTTTGAACCTATTTCAATAGGCTCGCCTTCTTTAAACTCCTCGCGTGGAATTATTCCCTCTGATTTTCCCTTTACATCAACAAAAACCTCTAAGTCGCTAACGTGGCGAATTATGCCTTCTATAACAACTTCTTCTTTAAAGTCGTTGAGCGTTTTGTTGTAAATTTCAAGAGCTTCGTTGGAAACTGCTATGCCTTTGTTTTCTTGTTCTGCGTTCAAGATTTCGTTTAAGTCGTCTTGTGTGCCTGCTTTTACTTTTAACGTTTGATTGGACATTTTAACCTGTTTGGGTTGCGCCCAGAGAATGTTTGCAACGCGCCACCTCGCCTACGCTCTGCAAAATTTTCTGAACTTGTTGTTGGATTGTGATGTGCGAAGTGTCTATTTCAATTGCATCTTTAGCTTTCACAAGGGGAGCTATTTTTCTCTCAGAATCTGCTCTATCCCTTTCTCTTAAATTTTTCTCTACGCTCTCAAGGGTCTCACCCAGAGCCTTGCCTGCTGCTTGCAGCTCAAGAAGCCGCCTAGCTGCTCTTGTGCCATAATCTGCGGTCAAAAAGAACTTGTATCTTGCATTAGGAAACACAACAGTCCCAATATCGCGCCCATCTAAAACCGAAGGCTGTTTGGAACCCATTTCCCGCTGCTGCACCGTAAGCGCTTCCCTAATATAAGGCATAGCACTATACTTGCTAACCACAGTGCTTATTTTAGGGTCTCTAATCTCACCTTCTCTATTAATACCATTTATCAAAATCTGATTATTTTTATCAAAAGAAATCCCTATTTCATTTAAATTCAAACCACTCTCCACTCGCAGCTCTCCATTCTCAGCCAAATAAGCCACAGCCCTATACATAGCTCCAGTATCCAAATAAGTATATCCAAGCTCTTTGGCAACCAATTTCGCCGTGGTGCTTTTGCCTGTTCCGCTAGGTCCGTCTATTGCTATAACTTCTACAGTGTTGTTTTCCATAAGTATGGTCTATAAATATAGAAAAATGTCCGAACCCCGATGAGAATTTTCCCGAATTTGGCATACAACTGTTGCTAAATGCAAGGGTTTTAGGTTTTTTTCCATTTTTTCCAATATATTTATTATATTTTTATAGTGAAACTTTAAAAGAGGTTATTTATGAAAGCAAAAAAAGGAAAAAAACGTATGCCTCCGACAGACGGGAGCATAAAGTTGTCAAAATTTGCTTTGTGGTGCTTGAAACATCCAAACGGGTTAGGAGGAGTAGTAGAAATGGATATGCGAGCAGTTATGAGGTAATATGCGTTATTTAATAGATACGAATATATTGCTTTTTATTATTAAGGAAGAAGACCGACTTTCCAAAGAGGTTTTCGAATTGCTTTGGGACAATTCAAATACAATAACTATCAGTTCAAGGAGTATAGAGGAAATTGTTCATTTGCTTAGAATTGGTAAACTTAAAGTTTCACGCTGGAAAGAAACAAAGGATATTTTTAATCATATAGACGAAATGGGCTTTTCGGTTGATTATTTCAAGAAGGAACATATATTGGCACTTGGCAAATTAACTCCTGTCCCAGACCACAAAGACCCTGTTGACCACGCTATTATGGCACACGCTATAACTAATAAGGTAACCCTTATTAGTTCAGATGGGAAAATGCGTTTTTATGGGAATCAGGGGTTGAATTTTGTTTGGAATAGGGTGTAGAAATAACCCATGCAACTAGACAACTCTTACAAATATGGCTTTGTGACCAATGTAGAAACCGAATCTTTTGAAAAAGGGCTTTCGGAAGACATTATCCGCAGAGCGAGCCACATTCGCAAGGAACCGGAGTTTTTGCTAAAATTTCGCTTGAAAAGCTATGAAAAATTTTTGAGCATGAAGGCTCCAAATTGGGGCGAACTGAAATATACCCCTATTGATTTGCAAAACATAGTTTATTACAGCGCACCTAAAAATAAAAAAGAACACGCAAATATAGAAGATGTTGACCCAGAGCTTTTGGAAACTTTTGAAAAACTCGGCATTCCTCTAGACGAGCAAAAAAGGCTTGCAGGCGTTGCCGTGGATGCTGTTTTTGACAGCGTTTCCATTTACACCAGCCACAAAAAAAAGCTCTTGGAACAAGGTGTTATTTTTTGCAGCTTTGGCGAGGCGGTTCAGGAATACCCCGAACTCATTGAGGAATACTTAGGCTCCGTCGTTCCCCCGGGCGATAACTATTATTCCGCGCTCAACAGCGCAGTTTTTAGCGATGGCAGTTTTGTTTACATTCCCGCTGGAATAAAATGCCCAATGGAATTATCTACATATTTCAGAATAAACAATAAAGAAGCAGGTCAATTTGAACGCACGCTTATCATAGCGGATGCAAATTCACAAGTGAGCTATTTGGAAGGCTGCACCGCTCCCGAGTTTTCCAGCAACCAAATGCACAGCGCAGTTGTTGAGCTTGTAGCTTTGGAAAACGCAAATATAAAATACAGCACCGTGCAAAACTGGTACGCAGGCGACAAGCAAACCGGAGAAGGCGGCATATATAATTTTGTAACCAAAAGAGCGCTTTGCAAAGGAAAAAACAGCCACGTAAGCTGGACACAGGTGGAAGCAGGCAGTTCAATAACTTGGAAATACCCAAGCTGCATTTTGCAAGGCGATGGCTCGGCAGGCGAATTTTACTCTGTTGCTTTAACAAATGGAAAAATGCAGGCAGACACAGGCACAAAAATGATTCACATTGGCAAAAACACAAAAAGCACCATAATAAGCAAAGGAATATCCGCAGACCAAAGCTCAAACGCATATAGAGGATTGGTAGAAATAAGAGCAAACGCAGAAAACGCCGCAAATTACACCCAATGCGACAGTATGCTTGTTGGCAGCGAATGTGCCGCACACACGTTTCCAACTGTCGTTGTGCAAAACAAAACCGCAAAAGCCGAACACGAAGCCAGTACCAGCCGCATAAGCGAAGATATGCTATTCTTTTTGGAACAAAGGGGAATTTCAAGAGAAGATGCTATTGGGCTAATAGTTGGCGGTTTTAGCAGAGATGTGTTTAAGGAATTGCCGGGTGAATTTGCGAGCGAAGCGAGGTCGTTGCTTACGCTGAAGTTGGAGAGGAGCGTGGGGTAGGCAACAGCATAATATTTAGTATATTTCTATAGTGAAACTTTAAAAAAGGATTATTTATGAAAACTAAAAAAAGAGAAAAACTTATGCCGCCGACTGATGGAAGCATAAAGTTGTCAAAAGCTGCCTTGTGGCAATTAAAGCACCCAAACGGGTTAGAAGGAGCAAAAATACTGGATATGCGTGCAGTGATGAGGTAATATGCGCTATCTCATAGATACGAATATTTTATTGTTTTTTGTATCGGAAAATGATCGCCTTTCCAAAGAGGTTTTCGAATTGCTTTGGGATAGTTCAAATACGATAAATATCAGTTCAAGGAGTATAGAAGAAATTGTTCATTTGCTTAGAATTGGTAGAGTTAAAGTTCCGCGATGGAAAGAGACAAAGGATATTTTTAACCATATAGAAGAGCTGGGCTTTTCTGTTGATTATTTCAAGAAGGAGCATATATTGACACTTGGCAAACTAACTCCCATTCCCGACCACAAAGACCCTGTTGACCACGCTATTATGGCACACGCTATAACTAATAAGGCTACTCTTATTAGTTCGGATAGTAAGATGCGTTTTTATGGTAATCAGGGGTTGAGGTTTGTTTGGAATAGGGTTTAGAACTCATTTATCCCAAGCTCCTGATGCTTTCATATTTTTCTACCTTTTTTGACTGGTGCTGAACCTGCTGGGGTAACAGCATCATCCCAAGCTCCCGAGCCATCCTTAGAAAAGTTATCACTCGGTCCGGCTGTAGTTTCTCTGCGTTTATTTTCACTGAAATATATCGCATGACCCTTGCGAGCTAGGATGTCTCCATCTTCGTTTACCACATTACCATTAGACGGATCGCTTTTATAGCCAGTAATGGTTCCACCTGTTTTAGAAAAGGTACCCCCGTAATTATCTATGCTAACCCCGCCTCCATTTCCACAAGCGGTATTGCCTATGATAGTACCGCCACGTAAGATAAAGGTCCCTTGTTTTACATATACTCCGCCACCTCTTTTACTGGCGTTATTGCCAAATATAGTACCGCCAATCATAGTAAAGGTAGTGCTATTATCTACACATACTCCACCTCCATTATCGGCGTTATTATTAGAGATAGTTCCCCCTGTCATTTCAAAAGTCCCTGCATACATTTCAATCCCTCCTCCACACACTATCCAACCAGAACGGGCGTAAGTATTACCAGATATAGTTCCGCCAATCATTTTAAAAGTCCCTCCATAAACACGAACCATTGCACCATTGTTACCGCTATGCCCTTGGAGTGTAATATTATTATCCAAAATAAAAGTAATATTTTTATTCACTGTAAACATACTTCCGTGAGACTTGAGTCTGATAGCTCTATTCCCCCCAACGCCTCTAAGGACTATGGTGATATTAATAGCACCTTTGTACTCAAACGTATATGGAGAAATACTCTCATCAGCACTCACCTCAAGAATATAAGTATTGTGGCTGTCTGCGCTTTTTTGCAACCAAGCCAGTTTTTCCGAAAGAGTTTTTCCAGGAACTATTGTGCCTTGCATGGAAGACACGGGTTGTTGGGTTTGAGTTGGAGCTGTGTAAACTGGTTGAGCAGGAGCTGGTTGGGATGTCGCTGTTGTCTTTGGGCGAGGACCTACGGGCATACCTAGCATAGAACCTATCTGCCATTCAATAATATCAAGTACTTTCCCACCATAAGGCAACTCCGTTACGTCTGCGAGTTCCGCTACCTTGCTCTGAACGCTCACCATTCTGGTTGCCACATAAGAAATCCCATCAAGCTCCGTGCGCTCCACAACGCACACATACTCCGCTCCCGCATCCTTGCCCAGCAAAGCTATATCTCCATCAGACACAGAACCGCTATTTTGCCTCTTCTGCTCCTTTTCAACAACGTCAATAGCATCCACGGCTATCATTTGGTATTTTTGGCTCTTAATCAAAAAGTTATTGACCAACATCCTCAAGGCATCACGCCCTTCGGGGTTGCCCATAATATAAACAGCCGCCTTTGGCTTGGTTTGCGCAAATGCAAAAAGGCAAAGAACACCTATCGCAAGTATGATTTTTGTGATTATTCTCATCTTTCCATCCTTAAAGTCAATAAAAATTTAAATCTTTAACCAGAACTCCCAGAACAAAGCCAACAAAGTAGCTTCATTCTGAAAATTCCTAAAATTTGGTTCAGACAATTATTTCCCAATAACCCTAGCCATTTCCAACACTTTGTTAGAATAACCCCATTCATTGTCGTACCAAGAAAGGAGCTTCACAAAGTTGCCGTCAAGAGCGAGGCTCTTGTCTGCATCGTAAATGGAAGTGTGGGAATCACCGCGGAAATCTGTGGAAACTACGGCGTCTTCGGTGTAGCCTAGAATGCCTTTGAGTTCGCCTTCGGAAGCCGCTTTTAGAGCAGCGTTTATCTCTTTCATCGCTTCTTTTTTATCTGCGAACTTTTTATTCAGTTCTGCGGTTAAATCAACGATGGAAACATCGCTGCTTGGAACGCGGAGAGAAATGCCAGTTAGTTTGCCGTTTACTTCGGGGAGAACCAAGCCTACAGCCTTAGCTGCGCCAGTGCTGGAAGGAATTATGTTTTCCAGAATGCCACGACCGCCACGCCAGTCTTTGGAAGAAGGACCATCAACGGTTTTTTGTGTTGCTGTTGCAGCGTGAACGGTGGTCATTAAGCCACGAGTGATACCGAACTTTTCGTGAATCACTTTTGCGAGTGGTGCAAGGCAGTTTGTTGTGCAGCTTGCATTGGAAATAACCTCTTCGCCATTATAAGTTTTGTGATTAACACCATAAACAAAAGTTTTAGTATCATCTTTTGCAGGAGCAGACATAATCACTTTCTTTGCGCCAGCATGAAGGTGCTTTTTTGCAGATGCGTCTGTGTTTTCCAAGAAGAATCCAGTTGATTCTACCACTACAAGCGCACCAACGTCGCCCCATTTCAAGTTTGCAGGGTCTTTCTCTGCGGTGAGGCGAATTTTTTTGCCATTCACCACCAAGTTTGAGCCATCTACGCCAACATCGCCTTGGAAGCGACCGTGAACGGAATCGAATTTGAGCATATAAGCCAGATAACCAGGCTCTAGCAAATCGTTGATTCCCACGATTTCAATGTCGTTGGAGAAATTTTGAACGGCAGCGCGGAAAACCATGCGGCCAATGCGACCGAATCCGTTGATACCTACTTTAATGGACATAAGAACCTCTTTGTTTAATTGTTCGGGGGTAATATAGAAAACGCTGTTTACTATATTTCCAGCACCGTGCAGCAATTCCCAGACCTAACAGAACGCAGGCAGAAGCTTTTTGAGCGAGTTGCCTCCCTGCGTACAAGGCATTTTTGCCTAGTTTTAGAGGATTTTTTTGACCCACACAATATATCTGCCGTTATCCGCACCTCAGAGGTCTATGGCTTGCAAGATGTGCATATAATAGAGGAAGATAACCCATACAGGATAAATAAGGCTATTTTGAAGGGTTCTATCAAATGGCTGGATGTTTTTCGGTATAAAAAAAGGGAAGTTTGCATAGAAGGCTTAAAGAGCAAGGGCTATACAATAGCGGTAGCAAACACACACGCAAAAAAAACCATTTTGGATTTGGATTTATCCAAACCCACCGCCTTTTATATGGGTGCAGAGTTCCGCGGCAACCACCCCGATACCGTTAAATACGCAGACTGCAATTTTGTTCTGCCACAATATGGCTTCACAGAAAGCATGAATGTCTCGGTTGCCTCGGGTATTCTTTTGACTTATTTGGATGTTTATATGAGGCTAAGGGGCAGGAAAAAATTTTCCTTGCCACTAGAAGAACAGGAAGCGCTGATTTTGGAGTGGCGGGAGAGGCATCTCCAATTTAATGTGAATAAACACTGTTAATACCAAGCAAATGGACATTATTGCCTTTATGTTGCTTTAAACTGCTTGTAAATTCACTTTTTGAAAATAGCATAAAGTGCTTGTTTGCAAAGTCTGCGAAATGAAAAGATTTATCTTGCAAATCTTTTAAAACAGCCAAATCTGTTTTTGCGTTGCGGAACTTGCATTCACATAGCAAAACTGAATTTTGCTTTTTATTAATGCCAACAATATCTATTTCCTCTTCGCTCTTTGTTTGCGGATTCGTTCCACGCCACCACCCTATTTGAGTAAGGGGAAAAGGCAATTTGTTAAGAGAATTTTGAATTTTTAAATATTCTCGGCAAATTTTTTCAAAAATATATCCCATAAATTGCTGCAATCCTGAGCTGATTTCCATATCGTAGAAACTTTCCGCATTGCCGCTAATCACAGAAAATTGATTTCCAAAAACGTGGCGATACCAAAAGAGAAACATTGTGTCTGCAAGGCTATAGAGCGTTTTGCGTTTATTTGTCTCTTCGGTAATGGCACCTTCTTTATTCACAATACCAAGAGAAATCAAAGAAGAAATATAAACGGATGTGACACTGGATTCCAAGCCCGTCTTTGTGGCTATGTCGTTTAACTTGGAAGCCCCTGTGGCTATGGCTTCTATTATTGAGTTATATTTTTGCGGCTCCCGCAATTCCTGTTTTAACAAGTTTGAAGGTTCTTCGTATAAATACCCACTTGTCGAAAAAAAATTCCTTATTATGTTTTTTCTCAGTGGAATGGAATCATCAAAAAGCTCCAAATATTTTGGGATGCCGCCGCTTAATCCAAAAACAATGGCTTTATGTTCAAGGCTGTATTTTGGGACAAATTTTGCGGAATCTAAATAGTTCAAGGATTCTATTTTCATTTGAGCGGTTCTCCTGCCATAAAGCGGGCTTTTGTAGCCGAGTACCTGATTTTCCATAAAACTCATAGAAGAACCGCAAAGAATAATCATTAATTTTGTTTTTTTAAATGCAATATCGCAATATTTTTGCAAAATAGAAGATATGCTTTTTTCTGCCTGAGCTAAATAAGGATATTCATCTATAACAAGAATAAGCCGCTTATTTGCCATATTTTTAACATATTCAAAAGCAGATTCCCAATTTTCAAAAGAGGCTTCTGCCGAAACTCCGGCGCATTTGAGCACGGCTTGGCTAAATAGCATTAAATTCCGCTTGCCGTCTGCCTCTATTGCAGTAAATAATATGGTTCTTTTATTTTTAGCAAAATGCCCTATAAGCGCACTTTTGCCAACTCGCCGCCGTCCATAAACAGCCACAAATTCAAATGAACCTGAGTTGTATATGTCCCCTAATTCTGCCAATTCCTTTTTTCTGCCAAATAACATAATTTCTCCTACTAAATCATAATTTAGTAAATCACGATTTAGTAAATCACGATTTGGGAAATCAATCCAACTTAGCCGCCGCTTTCCGCCTATGCTCATCCAACTCGCTTTTTCTAACTCGCAAAACGTTTGGGGTAATTTCAACACATTCGTCTTCGTTAATGAATGTTACGCATTCCTCAAGGCTCATTCTGCGGTAGGGGGTTAGCAAAATATTGTCGTCACTGCCAGAAGCTCGCATATTGGTTAAATGCTTTGATTTTGTGACATTGACTATTATATCCACATCGCGGTTGTGCTCGCCAACTATCATTCCGGCATAAACATCTGCGCCTGGCGGTATAATCATATAGCCGCGCTCTTCCAATTTCCACAACGCGTAGGCACTTGCAACGCCGGGGTCTTTTACAATTAAAACTCCATTTACGCGGCTTGGGATTTCGCCTTTGTGCGGCTGGTATTCCAAAAATATGGACTGGGCTATGGCATAACCTTTTGAGAGCGAAAGCAACAAACTTCTTATCCCTATTAAACCTCTGCTCGGCACATTGTATTCCAAAAAAACGCGATTGTTGTCGTCTTGGATCATATTTGTCATTTCGCCTTTGCGCCTTCCAAGTTCCTCGATAATGGCACCGCTGAACTCGGCGGGAACTTCTACTTTGAATTGCTCAATGGGTTCCAAAACACTTCCGTCTTCTGCTTTTTGGAAAATAACCTGCGGGCTGCCTATTGTGAACTCGTAGCCCTCGCGCCGCATATTTTCAATTAGTATCGTTAGGTGCATAACGCCTCTGCCGCTAACCTTGAACGCACTTGCGCCATCTGTTTTTTCAACGAACAAAGCTGGGTCTGCCATTCTCGCTCTTTCCAAACGTTCCAAAAGATGGTTGCCTGTTAAAAATTTTCCACCGCTCTTGCCTGCAAGAGGCGAGGTGTTCACAGTGAACAGCATTGAAATTGTTGGAGGGTCTAGCTGAATACGCGGCAGTGATTCCGGTGCATCCACAGAAGAAAGTGTGTCACCTATATCAAAAGTTTCCAAACCCGATAGCAAAACTATATCGCCAGGGGTTGCGCTTTCCACTGGCTTTGGAGAAATGCCCTCGTAGCGCAAAACTTTTTGAATACGTAAATTTTTGAATTTACCATTTGGAAGAGATTGAGCAACCGAAAGCCCTGCTTTCCAAGTTCCTCTTTGTATTCTGCCAACAGCAAGCCTGCCCAAAAAAGATGAATATTCAAGAGAGGCTATTTGCAAAAGCGGTGTTCCGCTTGGGTCACCCTTAGGGGCAGGTATCCTCTGCAAAATCATATCCATCAATGGGCGCAAGTCGCTATCTGGGTCGCTCATATTCAGGCGGCAGGTTCCTTTGCGACCGCTTGCAAAAACAGACCCGAAATCCAGTTGCTCTTCGGTTGCGTTCAAATCGCAGAATAAATCAAAAACCTTGTTGAGTGTGCCGTCTGGGTTGCAACCATCTCTATCTATTTTATTCACCACCACAATGGGGATTAGCCCCAGTTCAATGGCTTTTTGGGTAACAAAACGAGTTTGAGCCATTGGTCCTTCAAAGGCATCCACAACCAAAAGCACTCCGTCCACCGTACCTAGCACTCTTTCAACCTGACCGCCAAAATCTGCGTGACCGGGGGTATCCACAACGTTTATGCGATGCCCTTTGTAAAAAACGCTTGCGTTTTTAGATAAAATTGTTATGCCGCGTTCACGTTCCAAATCGTTTGAATC
>JAITFP010000110.1 GCA_031281275.1 Candidatus Fibrimonadaceae bacterium | reverse complement strand
GAAGAGGTTAAAGGAAAAATGAAATTTTAAATCAGCATTTACTATTTTCCCAGTATGCTAAAAAAACTCTCCTCTTTCGCAGGTATAAAAGGTCCCCTTCTAACCATAGTTATGGACGGTGTTGGGATTTCCAAAAACGAAGTGGGCAATGCCGTGGCTTTTGCCCGCAAACCCACGCTTGATAATCTCTTTGCAAAATATCCAAACATAACGCTCAGAGCGCACGGCACAGCCGTTGGAATGCCAAGCGATGAAGATATGGGCAACTCTGAGGTTGGTCACAATGCCATAGGCGCAGGGCAGGTGTACAATCAGGGGGCAGCCTTGGTTGCAGAGTCCATAAAGGCAGGCGAGATTTGGAACAGAGATGCTTGGAAAGAAATTGTAAAAGGTGCGACAAACGGAACGCTCCACTTTATGGGCTTGTTTTCAGACGGAAATGTGCATAGCCACATAGACCACCTTAAAGCCATGATTGCAGAGGCAAAGAAAGAAGGTTTAAAACGAGTTAGAGTTCATATCCTCCTAGACGGGCGCGATGTTCCAGAAACAAGTGCCTTGGAATATGTTGAGCCTTTTGAAAAATTCTGCGCTGAACTCAGCGATTCCGCTTTTGATGTTTGCATAGCGAGCGGCGGTGGTAGAATGAAAATTACAATGGACAGATACGAAGCCAACTGGAAAATGGTTGAGCTTGGCTGGCAAATCCATGTGCTTGGGGAAGGCGATAAATTTGAGAGCGCATCGGTTGCTATAAAAGCTTTGCGCGAAAAATACAAAGGTACAATAGACCAAGATTTGCCGCCCTTTGTTATTGCAAAAAATAATGAATCAGTTGGTACAATCAACGATGGCGATTCGGTGGTATTCTTCAACTTCCGCGGAGACAGAGCTATTGAAATAACAAGAGCCTTTGAAGAAAGCTCCTTCACCCACTTTGACCGCAAACGATTCCCCAAAGTTACTTATGCTGGAATGCTTCAATACGATGGCGATTTAAAACTCCCTAACCGCTTTTTGGTGCCTCCTCCAGCGATTAAAAACACAAGCGGTGAGTGGTTTTCAAAAAGCAATTTAACGCAATTTGCCTGCTCCGAAACGCAGAAATTCGGGCACGTGACATATTTCTGGAACGGCAACCGCTCCGGCAAATTTGATGGCGAAACATATCTTGAAATTCCAAGCGATGTTATTCCTTTTGAGCAACGCCCTTGGATGAAATCTGCGGAAATAGCAGATGCAATGATAGAGGCACTTAAAAGCGGCAAATACAGCACCTTGCGTTGCAACTTTGCAAACGGCGATATGGTTGGGCACACGGGTTCTTTCCGTGCTGCAACTATGGCTGTTGAAGCGGTGGATTTGGCTATTGCTCGCATTTTGCCCGTTCTCGATGCTATGGGTGGAGTTGCTTTGATAACCGCAGATCACGGCAATGCAGATGAAATGTACGAGATAGACAAAAAGACCAAAGAGCCAGCGAAAAACAAAGACGGCTCCTTTAAAGCAAAAACGGCTCATACGCTAAATCCGGTTCCATTTATTCTCTACGATAATGTAACCGGCGGAAAGTTAAAGCTAAAAGACATTAAGAATGCGGGTCTTTCAAACATTGCGGCTACAACTGCTAACCTTTTGGGTTTTGAAAAACACGAAAGCTGGGATGAGTCGTTGCTAGCCACTTGACAATCCCACTAATTTTTTCTATATTTACCGCTAATATGGTAAACAGTCATAAAATTTGCTTAAAAGAGCCTTTACGAGAGGCTTTAAGTGATAATTTTGTGGCTAATGAGGGGGTTTTATATACATTATATGTAACATATATGTTACAATATAACTTTGCCCCCCCCCCCCCCTACACTAATTCCCTTCAACAAAGGAGTTCACTATGAAAACAAATAGACGTTTTCTGCTTATGGCTATTTTCGGATTAGCCTTCACACTCACATTTTCCTGCCACGACGGTGCCGGAGATGATGACGGAACAACCACGGGTTCCAATGGCTCTAGTTCGTCCAGAAAAGGCGGAGGCAGTTCTAGTTCTAAAAAGCAAAATTCATCTTCGTCAGTTGGTGGAGGTTCCAGCAGTTCTTCCAGCGAATATACAGGCGGTTCTTGCGATATAAACGATTACGGAACAGTTAATATCAACGGGCAAATTTGGATGGCGAAGAATTGGGGCTGCTATGCTCCAGGTAGTAAATGCTACGGTAACCTGCCAGCCAACTGCACAAAATACGGCAGGCTTTACAGCTGGGCAACCGCAATGGACATAGATGTAAAATATGATAGAGAATTATGGGGTGGAAACGATGTAAAGCACAGGGGCATATGTCCTTCTGGCTGGCATTTGCCTAACAACTCGGAATGGTCAGCACTAATAAGCTACGTTGAAAATGACAAAGGATGCAGAGATTGTGCTGGTAATCATCTGAAATCTCTGAACGATTGGCAAAGCTACGAGGGCATTGTAAATTTGGACTCTTATGGCTTTTCCGCCTTGCCAGGCGGTGGCTACATTCCCCATTATGTTCTTTTCGACGGTCTTAGCACTAGCGGCCACTGGTGGAGTGCCAGCGAGACAGAAAACGGCAATTCTGACCCTTGGGGCATGGACTGCAACCAAGGGCACACCGTCGAAGCATCCTTCAGTAAGACCTACTTGTTCAGCGTCCGTTGCCTAAAGGATTAAGAAATGATTAACAGGATTTAAATTTCAACCCTCTCAACAAGGAGAACACACTATGAGAAAATCTCTCACCAAATTCGCATTCACGGCAAGCATTGCTCTTGCTTTGGCATTCACCCTTTCCTGCTCCGGCGGCGATGATGGAGACGAAGGCTCTAATTCGGGCGGCAGTGGAGGCAGGGGCGGCAATCCCAACATTAAATATGGTTCGCTTACCTATGAAGGCGAAACTTACAAGACCGTTAAAATCGGAGAACTAACTTGGATGGCAGAGAATTTGAATTATGCCGTGGATGGTAGCAGATGTTACGAAGATAAGCCAGCCAACTGCAAAAAATACGGAAGTCTGTATGATTGGGCAACGGCTATGGGCATAGATACAATATACAATGGAAAAGAATGGGACGGAAGCGATGTAAAGCATAGAGGCATTTGTCCCCCTGACTGGCATATTCCGAGCGTTGATGAATGGTATGCTTTGATAGAGTCAGTTGGTGGTGGTCGTGCTAGTATCTGGGCCAAAAAGTTAAAAGCTACTAGTGATTGGAAAGATGACGGCAACGGCACAGATGATTTCGGCTTTACAGCTCTGCCTGGTGGCTACTACAACCATGCCTTTGGAAATTTTTTCGAGGTCGGAATCAGTGGTTCTTGGCATACTGCTAGCAAGCGTATCGCCAAAGAAAGCGAAAGATATGCCGCCATTATGTGGCTGTACTACTCGGAGGTAATCGGTGGCGAGCTAGTCGGTGCAAACAACGCAAATAGTAAGCGTGATGGACTGAGTATTCGTTGTGTGCAAGACTGATAAACTATTCACCGCAAATTTGCGGTGAATAATTTGTATATTCTCCGCATGGTGAAAAAAAATGCCATACATAACCGCAAGTTTTCCCAAAAAACGGAAGCTATGCTGAAATCTTCTGAAATTGAAAGTGAAAAACTAATTTATGAACAAGTGCGTTCTTCAATAGCCAAGCGTTTGGGCATAGATATTGCTAACCCTGTGCTTTTCAAAGCTAATTTCTGGGACAAACACAAAGATACTCCGTTCAATAGCAGGCAGCGTTTAATGCTGAATAAACTAATGGACGGTTTTACCGGAAAACTAAACACCTCAAAATGGGCAAAAATCGCCAAATGTTCGCAAGATACCGCTCTTAGAGACATAAAAGGCTTGCTAGAAAATGGAATTTTAAGGCAAGACTCGCATGGTGGCAGAAGCACGTGTTATGAACTTTATATATTACCTTATACTATATGAGCAACCATTATAACATGCCTGTATTGCCAACTGCTTCTTCGCCGTTGGTGATAATCATTGTGGACAACAAAGAAGTTCAGGTTCCTGGCGATACAAACCTTATAGAGGCTCTCAAAGCGGTTGGAATAGAAACACCGCACTTGTGCTACCACGGGGATTTGCCTGTTAGCGGAAACTGCCGCCAGTGCTTGGTTGAGGTGGACGGACCTAGAGGAATGGCACTTACCATTGGTTGCTACACACCCATTCGTGCAGGCATGAAGGTTGCAACCCCAGCAAGCAGCCCTCGCGTTGCAGAAGCCCGCAAGGCGGTTTTGGAATTCTTACTTGTAAACCACCCGTTAGATTGCCCTATATGCGACAAGGCTGGCGAGTGCATGCTCCAAGAAAATTATATAATGGCGGGAGCCTCAAATAGCAGGTTGAACCCCGAAGTGGGAAAGCTCTACCACGGAAACCCCGAACACGCCTCCACCGACAGCAAGGGGCAGCACAGAGGCGGAAAGCGAGTTGATTTGGGTCCTAGAATTGCGTTAGACGAAGAACGCTGCATTCAATGCGACAGATGCGTTAGATTTATGCGCCACATTGCAGGCGATGAGCAGTTGCAACTTGCATCAAGAGGCGGACACACCTATATTACAACATTCCCAAACGAAAAACTGAACCATCCTTACGATAGATGCCTAAGCGATATTTGCCCCGTTGGAGCATTAACCGATAAAGCCTTCCGTTTTAGAAAGCGCGTTTGGGCTTTGAGCAAAGTTCCAACTGTGTCAATGGACGATTCCCTCGGCGCAAATATATGGGTGGACTACGCAGACGGAGTTGTTTATAGAATCACGCCGCGCTGCAATGCAGAAGTAAACAGAAGTTGGCTTTCAAATGCTGCAAGGGATGTGGTTCAAACAATACACGAAAACAGGTTGCTAAGCGGTGATATTCCCAAAGCCGCACAGATTATAAAAGAAACAAAAGGGAAAATAGCCATAGTTCTTGGCACCACATGCACAGCGGAAGAAATTGCCGCATTCAAAAAACTTGCTGAAAAAATTGGCAACAAGGCTCAACTTTTTGGCGGTTCCTTTTTGCCTGTTCAAGCGGCAGATGGCATTGCCCGCTCTGGCGACCCTGTTGCAAATAGAGCTTGTCTTGAAAAAGCTGGCATTGATGCAAATTTAAAAGAGTCTTTGCAAAAGGCAAAAGAAATTGAACTTTTAATAACCGTTTCCGCAGACTTATGGGACGAAACCCCAAAAGAAGCGGCAGTTTTGGATAAAATCGAAAAGCATATAGCTCTAAGCCCATTTAACGAAAATACCGCAAAAAAAGCAAATCTTGCAATAGGCATTCGCCATTGGATTGAAAATTCTGGCACAATGATTAACAGCAAGGGACTGGAACAAAAATTGAATGGAGTTCCCACAAAAGAAGCTACAATGGCAGAAAGCGCGGCAAACATAGCGGATTCGCTATGGGAACTGATATGAACTATGAATAAATCATTTTTTCATTTTGCGTTTTGTTCTATGATATTTGCAATATCTGCAATCATCCTATTTCCAACAGAAGACATAGCGCATAAATCAGAACTTCCAGTAATTGGGCAAAGCGCGCCTCGTTCAATTGTGGCACAAATATCCTTTGATGTTCTAAAAAACCCACAAGAATTAGAAGACGAAATGAAAAAAGCCAAAGACAAAGTTCAGCCGGTATTTGAATACAGCGAGGAAGCCACTAAAAAACTTTCTGAAAATTTTGATATGCTCGTATCGCAAATTGAAACCTATGGCAAATTGCAGGCAGAAATATCAAGCGCACCAGCCGTAGAACAGAGAAAAATAGCTGTTGCTGGAGATCTATATCAGGCTATTGTGCGTAAAATATCATCTGCAGCCTTAAATCAGCTTGTTCAAAATGCAACGGCTATAGATACCTTAAAGAATATTTTTAAAACAATGCTTTCGCAAGGAATTTCAAATACTTTAATTGCAGAGAGAGCAAAAGATGTTGTAATGTTCAAGGAATCTCGCAATTTAAATTCGGTTAATTATATATTGTATTCAAAGCAAGAGGTTTTGCTAATCAAAAACGGCAAAGATTCAATTGTAGAAAGTTCTTCCATTCGTCTAAAGGAAATTTTAATAGATGCCGTTTTAGACAAATATAAAAATTCTTTTAGCTCAAATCCTGGAATAACCAGCGCATTTTATGAAATTTTATATGTATTTGTGTCGCCAAATATATTTTATTTAGATAAAGAAACCGAAACGCGCAAGGCAGCGGCGGCAGCGCAGGTGAATCCGTCAAAGGGCATGATTCCTCGCGGAATGGAAATAATATCGCAGGGTTCAATAGTCACAAAAGAAACTTTGGAAAAGATTAATGCTATGCAAAATGCCATTCAAAGAGATTCCGTTGCATTTTTTTATACAGCCACTTATGGACAGTACATATTGTATTTTATGCTTATTTCCATACTATCTTTTTATCTGTGGTATTTTCGATTAGAAAGAAAAGTTCGTCCTTTGCATATATGGGCAATTACCATTATACTAATAACTCAAATTGTTCTATTTCGTATAGTTCACGATTTCTTTTCCTTATTTATTCAAAACGAATACTTGAATATAATTTGGTTTTATCCCTTTGCTTTTGCTCCAATTTTAATATCTGTTCTTTATCCGTTTAGAACGGCTGTTACAATATCTCTTTGGAGTTCAGTGTTAGTTGGAATTTTTGGATACTACGATTTATCCCTGTGCATAGTTGCGTTTTTCACATCGTTTGCTATGAGCTTGATAGTGAATAATATAAGATACAGAGTTAGGTTTATGCAGGCTTTTGGAGCCGGACTTGTTATTTTTGCTGTGTCGCTACTTGGAATTTTGCTTTTGCGAAACAGCATATCTTGGGATACTTACTGGCAAAACTTTTTGCTCGGTGCGGCAAATTTACTGTTAAGCGTCACTTTTGTATCTGTTTTTTGCAATGTTTTTGAAAGGCTTTTTCAAATAACAACAAATTTGAGGCTGGTGGAGTTATCCGATTTCAATCATCCACTGCTAAGGCATTTATCGGAATATGCTCCTGGCAGTTTTCACCACAGCATTCAAGTTGGAAATCTTGGAGAAATAGCGGGAGAGCGCATTGGAGCAAATACTCTTTTAATAAGGGTAATGGCACTTTACCACGATATTGGCAAAACTATGCGCCCTGAATATTTCACAGAAAATCAAAGATTTGGCTACAATCCTCACGATAATTTATCTCCTTACGATTCGATAAAAATTTTAAAAGCGCATGTTGAAAGAGGAGTGGAATTTGCCGAGGAATACAATCTGCCAGATGCCATTGTGGCAGGCATAAAAGAACACCACGGAACAAATGTGGCATATTATTTTTACAACAAAGCTAAAGAAATGTACACCGACAAAGAGATAAAGATAGCCGATTTTCGCTATAAAGGTACCATACCGCATAGCAAAGAAACCGCAGTGCTCATGCTCGCCGATGCAATAGAAGCAACAAGCCGCTCAATGCAAAATTCCAAACCCGAACAACTGCTAAAGATGATTCAAAAAACCATAGAAGATAAAATGTTTGAAGACCAACTCAACGATTCTGGTTTAACAATAAACGATTTAAAAGAACTTGGCGAAGGATTTTTGCAGGGTTTAGAGGGCAGCACGCACACAAGAGTTCCATACCCTACAAGCGTATTTTCAAAAAGGCGACAGGAAAACGGAGAAATAAAAGTTTGACTTTTTTGGATAAATATCAATGCGTAATTAAGGAAGCCAGAAACATGGTTAAACCTTCTTTGGATCTTTCAGATAAAATGATGCGCCAAGTCGCTGAAAATTCTCCAAAGGGTTTGAGAGAACGTATTACGCAAACAGTAGAAAAACCAGGAAAGAGACTCCGTTCAATCTTGCTTTTTTTGCTCTCGCAAAGCAATGGCGAAATAAAAGATTTAGAGAGAATGGCACGGGCTGCTTCAAGCGTTGAAATGCTGCATTTGGCAAGCCTAGTACACGACGATGTTATAGACCGTAGCGAGTTTCGCCGTGGTGTAAGTTCTCTGCATCACGATTTTGGAAACAAAATAGCTGTTCTTGCTGGCGACTATATGCTTGCGCAATCTCTTGTGTTTGTTATTGATGAAGAAGACCGCCGCATTCCGCGCAGCCTTGCGAATGCCGCAAGTGCTCTTGTTGCCGGAGAAATTTTGGAATTGGATTTAGCTGGAGATATAAATATTTCTTTTGAAGACTATATAAGAATAATAGAAGGCAAAACCGCTTCTTTACTGGTGTCTTGTGCACAGAGCGGCGCAATTTTGGCTGGATATAACAATGAAATAGTTGAAGAATGCGGAAATTTGGGATTAAATTTTGGCATAGCCTTTCAGATAATAGACGACATTTTGGATTATGGCATTGGAGCAGAAACACTCGGAAAAAGTAATTTTGGCGATTTGCAAAACGGTTTAATAACGCTTCCGCTTTTGCTATATTTTCAGAAAAATCCAAAAGAAGAAATGGAAAGGCTTGTTAAGAATGCTACCGACCCTAATGCCGCAACTTTAATAGTTGAAAAATTGAAAGACTCAAATTGTTTTGAAGAGGCAAAATCAATAGCATGCTTACATTTAACCAAAGCAACAGAAATATTAGAAAAATTGCCAAAGAGCCATATTAACTCGTTACTTAAAGATTTTTTTGAAGCAATGACAGAAAGGAGGAACTGATTTTATGTTTCAAATTGCGTTGAAAGAGCTTAGAGCTGGGCACGTTCTTGCCAGAAGCATTTACCGCGATACAGGAGAAATAATGCTTTCTAACGGTTTCAGAATGACACCGGATGTAAGTACAAAACTTGCCGCCATTGGCATAGACAGAATATGGGTACAGGAAGAGGGATTGGAAGATCTGGAAAGCGAAGATTTAGTTTCAGAAGCTACAATTAACCAGAATGTTCTTTTGCTGAGAAAAACAGTTTTAGATTTTCGCTCAAAAATGGGGCTTATTAAAAACAATTCCGAGGAACCCGTTCCCACCCCAGAGGAAATTCTCAGCAAACCAGAAGCAATAAAAGAAGCACTTAACATTGCGGCTTTTAGAAAAGTGGCAGCAGAAATTTATCAGGAACTTAAAAAAGCAGACCCTTCGCTTTTGCACATAACAGGCACTCGCTCTCTTGGAAATTTTTACGAGCAGCAATCCATAGATTGTGCCATAGTTGCCGCATTGCTTGCAAAACGCTACAATTTTACCCCAGACGAAATTGAAGACACAATTTTGGCAGTATTGCTAATGGACATAGGTTACTTTATTATGCCAGACCACGCATTAAGCCTGAATTCAAAGTTATCTTTGCAAGAATTGGAACTTAGAAAACAGCACCCTAATTATGGCTATGAAATTATTAGAATATGTAATCTCTCTTTGATTTGCGCAAATGTGGCTTTGCAGCATCACGAGCGACAAGACGGCGGCGGCTACCCTCGAAAGCTAACTGGAACAAATGGTCCGCCTGTGCGCCCAACAGGACCAACCGTCAAAGGAACCATAAATAGATATGCAGAAATAGCCGCAGTTGCTCTGGATTATATTTCTCTTATATTTCCTCCACCCGGTGTCACTGCTCAAACACCGATAAGCAGCATAAAATTTTTGGTGCGGCTTTCTGGCGCAAAGCTCAATTCCTCCATTGTTGAAACCCTTATCGCTATGGTTCCCGTATATAGTTCAGGAGATAGGGTAATGGTCACTTCAGATGGCGAAGGAAAATTAAATGGCTGTATAGGCATAGTTATGCGCTCAAATACAAAGGAACAGAATAAACCCGCCATTGTTTTGATATATAATAAAGATGGTGAAAAAATTCCGCCCATTGAAATAAATTTGTGGGAAAGAAAAGATATAGAAATAAGAGAAGCAAAACTAGGTGAAGGAGTAGCTTAAACAAAAAAGCACACTTTGTTTCTACCCGTATTTTTGGCTTGGTAAAGGGCTTTGTCTGCCATATTGAAAATTTCAGTTACTGAGGAATTTATGGAAGGAAAAATGGAAGCTACTCCAATGCTTATGGTTGCAGATGGCAAATTTGGCACTTCCATTTCTTCTACAGATTTGCGAATTTCTTCTGCATGAGCAGTGGCACCTTTGCGGGTTGTGTTCGGCAACATTACCACAAATTCTTCTCCGCCCCAACGCGCCACAAAATCTGCTGGTCTTTTCAGCATAGAAGTAATCTTTTGGGCGAGCGTACACAGAAGAACATCGCCTTGTGCATGCCCGTATTCATCGTTATATACCTTGAAATGATCTATGTCTGCAATAGCTAGGCTAATACAGGTTTTATCTCTAATAGCTCTTAGCCATTCCAAATGGATTTTATTGTCAAAGCCTCGTCTATTGGGAATACCGGTTAGATGATCTAATAGACCAAGCTCTTCTATGGCTTTTATTTGCTTTACCATTAACCTTTGGTTATTGACCCTCACCTTGACTATTGAGGAGCGAAATGGCTTGCTTATGTAATCTACTGCTCCAAACGCAAAAGCTAATTCCTCAAATTCAGGCTGGTTTGTATCGCCTATAAGAATAACGGGTATTCGCATTGTATCTTCGCGAGATTTTACTTCGGATAAAAAACCATATCCTTCGCTGCCATACATTGCACAGTCTAGAATAACCAAATTTACGTTACTGCTATTCAGCGTAGTTAAAGCATCGTTTGTGGAAGATATCATTTTAATTGTGTAATATGGAGAAAGAATACTGTTTAAAATATCCAAGCCAGTGTAATTATCACTTATAGCGAGGACAGTAAAATCTTTATCTATCTCCATTAGGTTATCCAACCATCATGCTTCCCGTTTCTATCAATCTTTTGTGGAAATCAAAAGCTTTATCTAAAGAGTGCGGAGTGTGCAAAGCGGAGTGCTTTATGCCATATTCCAAATAATCCTGCAAAAGCGGGCGGTAATTTGGATGTGCGCATTTTTCAATAATCAAGCGCGCTCTTTTAACTGGAGCAAGACCTCTTAAATCTGCAAGTCCCTGTTCAGATACAAAAACCATTGTATCGTGTTCGGTGTGGTCGGTGTGGCTCACCATTGGAACTATTGCGCTGATTTTTCCGCCTTTTGCAACGCTTGGGGTCATAAAGAATCCGAGCAAGCAGTTGCGAGCAAAATCGCCAGAACCGCCTATACCGTTCATCATTCTGGAACCATTTACGTGTGTGCTGTTTACGTGTCCAAAAATATCAGCTTCTAGTGCCGTGTTCATGGAAATCACGCCAAGCCTGCGAATCACTTCGGGGTTATTGGAAATTTCCTGTGGACGCAAAACAAACTTGCTTTTCCAATTTTTGGAATGAGCATTTGACTTGTATTTCTCCTGCCCAGCAAGTGAATAGCTAACAGAGGCACCGCTTGCGATAATGAGCTTGTCTGCTTCTAAAATATCAAAAACTGAATCTTGAATAACCTCAGTGTAAAGAGCCACAGGTGCTTGGGCTGGGTCTTTTGCCATTGTACCAAGCACCGCGTTTGCCACATTGCCAACTCCGCTCTGGTAAGGAACATCGGATGGCAAGCGACCCTTTTTGCGCTCGTGCACAAGGAATTCCAAAATATAGGCAGCTATGGCATGAGACTCTTCGTCCGGAGCGGCAAATGGTTTTAAGGAATCTGGCAGCTTTGTTTCTACTATAGCCACTATTTTGTTTGGGTCCACCTGCACATATTCCTTGCCTATTTTGTCTCCGGCAGCGTGAATGTGAATTTCTCCCCTGAGTTCAGGGATAAATACATCGTGCAAGCCTATTAAGGTATCGCCGTAGTGGGTGTTTAGCTCAATTATTATGCGTTCTGCGGTTTGCAGGTATGTTGGCGTGTTGCCTCCGCAACCGGTTAGGTAAATTTTACCGTCTGGGGTAACATCGCAGGCATCAACTATCGCAAGAGTTGGCTTTGGAACAAAGCCCATGCGTATCATACGAGCCGAATGTGATAGGTGCATATCTATATATTCGGTTAAACCCTTGTTTATATTGTTGCGAACATCTGCGTGGCTTTGATATGGCAGGCGCATTTTCATTATGCCAGCACGGGCTAAAACTCCATCGCACTCGTCTCCTATGGAGGCTCCAGTATAAAGCGATATGCTGAATTCCTGCCCCTGTGCCTTAAGCGCCTCGGCTCTTTTTGCCAGTTCCGCAGGGACAACTTTAGGATACCCGGCTCCAGTAAAGCCACTAACGCCTATAATTTCCCCATTGTTGATTAAAGCTGCCGCCTCTTGTGCGGTTTTTACTTTGTCTTTAAGGTCTGGATGCATAAAAAATTCCTTTTAAAGTTTTGATAAGATAAATATAGTAAACTCCAGAGCTTTCAGCTTAGGAGTAATGGGCTTTTACGCCCTTTCGTTAAAAAAAGAATTAATTGCAGTTAGTACATTCGCCGTCGCGTATTTTTATGGTACCTATCACAACTTTATAATCATCGTCATCTGTGTCTGCAAATTGTCCGCTTTGGTTTTCGGAAAACTCAACAAATTTGCCTTTTAGATTAGCAGTCACACGATATTTGGCTCCTGCTCCAGTGTTGCATTTCTCATATACACGAACTTCAACTTTGTAATCTCCATCTTCAAGCGGAGCTTCAAAGAATATATTTTCACTATTTACTCCATCAATTATGCAACCGCGATTGGAATCAATGTCCAACTCGGCTTTACCATGTGCTTCTGTAGCCTCAATGGTTAGATTATTGAAATACAAATGTTCTGAAGGGCTAAAAACATGCAAATCCACATCGTGATTTTTATCCCAAGACAAAGATATTTGCAGTGCTCCTGTTCCAGCTTTAACAGTTTTCAATTCCTTTTGTTTAGGCTCAACAACATCACCTTTTGCTGTTTTGCCGCTCACTATAAATTCAAGTTCTTTCGGGTCGTCTTTTTCGCCACCTTCTAAATCTTTATTGAATTCCAAAGCAATCTGATAAACATACGGATTGCTGCTTATTAGATCTTCAGGCTCCAATGTCCACACATAGTAGCCATCTTCACCTTCAATCTGCAAATATAGCTCTTCAAGTTTTTCAGAACTTGTAACGGTAACCAAAACGGAACCACCGGAGAGAGCACTACCACTAATTTCTACATTTTTTATAACATCAACTTCGCCGTCAGGAACGCCTGGCGCATTGCTCATAAATCCCAAGCTGGGATTTTGCAAAAGATTAGATGCGGTGATTGAAGTAAGTTGACCAGCTATATTATTTAGCCAATCTTTGCCGCCTGAACAGGAAAGGGTGAATACCAGAGCAAGCACGAATGTTGCCGCCAATGCAGAATTACGGATAATTTTAGCCATATTAAGAAAATAGTATATTTTGGTGGTTTTGTCAAGGGTAAAAATGAATTTTTGTTGAATTAAGTGAACTTTTGTTCAGTTGCCCTTTCTCCAGCTCGGAATCCTTGAGCCGCTTCTCAAGTTCCCTGATGTGCTTCTCGCTATCGGAAAGAGCCTCTTTTCCCTTGCCTGGGAAAGCTAGGGAGCCTTTCGCATCAGATTCCTTTCGCCAGCGGTATATTTGCTTGCTGTTAATGCCAAGGCTCTTGGCGGCTGTGGGACGCTATAGCCGGGTTGATTGGATAAATTCAATGCATCTTGCTTGAATTCTTTCGTGTAAAGCCTGCGATTCTTTGCTTCAAACATAATTTACTCCTTTGGGCGTAATTGTGTCTTAACTTAGAATACTTTTTTCCCGGGCCGGTTCACCGCCCTTGCAGAGCGAATGTAGAAAAGGAGAATATAGAAAATAAACCTCATACGTTTGTGTGTGGTTGTAGGTGTTTTATATTGTTTAGTTAAGCCCTAACATCAAGCCCGCTGTTCTTTTTTTCTTCTGGCTTGTTTATGGGCAAATTTCTAACCTTAGGAATTTTGCCATACAGCAATTCGCCAAGGGCAATGCCAATATCAGCCAATTCCTTAGCAAGACCCTCTCTTTCCGTTTGTACCGCATCGCCAGCCGTGCCAACGGAATCTTGCAGGCGAATATTTAAAACGCTTTTGCTCAGTGTTAAATCTGCGTGTACATCGCCCAAATTTGTTGTTTTGGTTTCTATGGAAAAAGAAATTGAAGAAGCCTGATGTTTTTTGGAATTGCCTTTGCGTTCATCTTTTATTTTCAATCTGCCTTTTTGCAGGTTGCCTTCGTGCATAAAGTAGAATATGTTTTCCCTGTCGTTTTGCAGGCGAGTGTCTTGGTCTATTCTGGTCCATTGGATTTGCTCTTTCAAGTTTTGCAAAATATGCTTTATTTCTTCGCTGTGTTTGGCTGTATGTTCATTTTGGTTTGCTTTGTTCAATTGCTGCTGTTGCTGTTCTGATTCTGGTTCTGCATATTTTTCCAAAACCTTTTCAACCGCTTTTTGCAAGATTTCTGGTTGCCAAGTTTTGCCTGCTGGCAATTCGTGCTGCAATTCCCTTTTAACGGGTTCTGGCAAATTTTTAAATAATTCTCCTTCGTAGTTTCCGGCGGCTTGGTATTTTAGAAGTTGAGGAGGATTGGGAGTTGGGAATTGCTGCACAACTCTCCACAATAAATTTGCTTGTTCTTTTGAAACATAAGTTCCAGGTTCGGTTTGTAAAGATAATTCATGCAAGTTGTTTGCAAATACTTTTACAAGCTCTGGATTTTCGGGCAGTTTTCCAAAAGATAAAATTGTTTCTCTGATATTTAATATTTGCGGAGTTAGCGGTAAATCTGTTTTTAACCAAAAATCTCTTTCCTCCTTTGGAATTAGCATACTAATGGGCCAAGGTTGCAGAATAAATTTTGGAAGAGGTGGCGAGTCGTTTTTAGATGGCGGAGTTATTTGATGAAACGAAAATGCCATTTCAATTTTTTGCGGAATATTTGGCAGTGGAGGCGGCGGTAGCGGCATGGTTTGCTGCGGTTGTGGAATGGGTGGTGATGGAATCGGCAGCGATTGTGGAATCGCTGATTGTTGTTGCGGTGGTTGAATTGGTAGCGGTTGTGGAATTGCTGATTGTTGCAACGATGGCTGAATTGGCGGTGGCGGTGGAATTGATTGTGATTGTGGTGGTGGTGGTTGAATTGGCAGCGGTTGTGGAATTGCTGATTGTTGCAACGGTGGTTGAATTGGCGGTAGCTGTGGAATTGATTGTGGTGGTGGTGGTGGTTGAACTGGTGGTGGCTGTAGAATTATCGTTTGTTGCGGAGGAATTTGCTTGGTGTCTTGATGTATGTTCAAAGGTAATATATTTGAAAATATTTTTTGCACTGGAAAATCTTTTGGCAAAGGAATCTCTACAACACTTGCCACATTCTCAAAATGCACAGTTTGATTTGCTGGCAATAAACTAATGTTTGCATAAGTTGGCTTTTCATAAAAAAAGTTCTGTAAATTACGTAAATTCGGAAAATTCTGGTCTATTTCAATTCCAGTTTTTTGCAAAACCACCGTTTCCAATTCCTTTAACGGAGTATTTTTAAATTCTATTGGAATACCTAATTCTTTCAATTCCTGCAAAGCATTTAAAATTGTTTGAAAAGTTTGCATTGTTGTTGTTGCAGCTTGCGGAATTTGAATTTGTTGTGGAACTTGAATCTGTTGAGGAACCTGAATTTGTTGCGGGATTTGAGTTTGTTGTGGAACTTGAATCTGCTGTGGAACTTGAATTTGTTGTGGAGCTTGAATTTGCAGTGAAGTTTGAATCTGTTGTGGAACTTGAATTTGCTGTGGAATGGTTTGAGTTTGCGAAACTGCGGTTTGCACTATGTTTTTTGCCGCAATGTTTGCGCTTATAAAATCGTTTTTGGAAAGAGCAAGAACTAACTTGTATTCTGGCGGAGCTTCTGTGCTTGGTGGCTGCAAAATTTTTACAATTTCATTGATAAGATTTTTTACGGTTTCCACCGCTTCTGGTTTATTTAAATTCTGTTGAATTTGAGTGAGCAGATTCATTAGGTTCTTTATTGGAACATTTTCTTGACTTGCAGAAAAATTATCCCTCGCCTTTGATAAATACATTGCAAGTTTCGGAAATTGCTCTTTTAACTCAAAAATCAAACGAGATATTTCATCAATGAACTTTAATCTTTCTGTGTTTAATTGAAAATTGTCTGAACCTCGATTGGTTAGGATTAAAGGATTTTCGGGATTTTCAGAGTTTACGGGATTTATAGAATTAAGATATTTAACTTCATTGGCTGTTAGTTGTCCACTAGCCACTAGCCACTGACCACTAGCCTCTATCATTCAATTCTACTCGCCTCGTTCGCGAGCCAAACGGATGATGGTTTCAACCTGGTCCCTAGGAAGCCCAGCCCACTTTGATATTTCAGCAGGAGTGCGCCCTTGCCTTGCCCAGTCTAAAACTTGTTTTTTTTCTCTGACCTTGCGGTCATAGGTTGTTTCATCTGCTGGAGGGTTAATTTTTGTGCTATTGAGGCTTGTAACCCTTATTTTTGTTTTTGTTAAACTATCGGTTGCTATCGGTGATTTCATTGTACCAGAGCGCACAGAAGTGAGAGCTTGACGCAACTTCTCAACTGCTTCTGTCACCCTTTGTTTTGCTGTTTTTCTCATTGGTGGTGGTGGAGGTTCTACAGCTCGTACTGCAACTGTTTCAGCGGGCTTAACTTTGGGTAGTGGGAGTCCTGAAAAACGTGTTTGGAACACGGTTGGGTCTAAGCCGCTGAGCGGTGGTGGTGGTAGCGGTTCCGTTTGCAAGTTTTTTAATCTTTCCGTAACTTTTTCAACCTCTTTGTGCCGCCTCATTATTTTTATTATTAAGAAGATGATTATAGTGAGCAATACTGCGGCGGTAATTGCAATTCCTTTTATTAGATGGTCCATTAAATTACTCTCTTCTTCTTTAATGGTTTTGGGAGCCTCTGCTTTGCTAATTGCATTTCTTGCCGATAAAATACGTTCCCACAAATTTTTCTGGGTGTCTTTAAGGTTTTTTAGCAATCTTTCGTCTGTCTCTTTGCGTATGGCAAAGTTTATGCTTTCCAAGGAATCGTAAAGTTGCTGCAATCTTTCTGGATCCACAGTTCCATAAAATTCTGTTTTGGCAGCAGGTTTTTGAAATAATTCATCGGGATTAAGCCCTGCAAAGCGCACAAGGGCATAAAAGCCTCCGCACAAGGCTATTAAAGCGATAATTATTGTGTAGATTTTTTTCAACAGTAGTAATATAGTAAAATTTGCTATATTTCTTTACCTGCTCGGAAGAATGCCGGAGCGGTCGATCGGGGCGGTCTCGAAAACCGTTGTTCGCAAGAACCGAGGGTTCGAATCCCTCTTCTTCCTATAAACCTTGAATTTCAATATAAACCTCATT
>JAITFP010000077.1 GCA_031281275.1 Candidatus Fibrimonadaceae bacterium | reverse complement strand
CCCCCCCCCCCCCCCCCCCCCCCCCCCCCCAGCCAAACAGCAGGGGCAGACACGTAGGTCTGCCCGTACAGAGCTTGTGGGTGAGGCTCTTTTAATGTGGTATTTTTTAAGCTGTTGGTCATAGGTCGGAGAATAATGTAGAAAATTTAAAATCGGGAAAATCCCAAAAATCGGGTGAATCGGGGTTCTGACAAATTATTTAAACCTGTCAGAAACTCCGAGGAATATCTCAATAAGATGGGGGTCAAAATGCTTTTCTTTGTTCTCTGCAATTATTCTAACCGCTTCTTCGTGCGTAAAAGCCTCTTTATATGAGCGGTCAGAAACAAGTGCATCGTAAACGTCTGCTATTGCCATAATGCGCCCCAGTAATGGAATATCGTGTTCCTTTAATCCTTTTGGGTAGCCCGTGCCGTCCCATTTTTCGTGATGGCTCACAGCCAGAATTTTTGCGTATTTCAAAAAATCGTTTTCTTTTGTCATAGTTTCAATTTTTGTTATTATTTTTTCTCCAAATGTTGTGTGTTTTTTCATTTCCTCAAATTCAACATCATCTAATTTTCCAGGTTTTTTTAGAATTCTGTCTTCTATGGAAATTTTTCCAATGTCATGGAGTTGACTTGACCGCGTTATCAGGTCTATATCCCAGTCTTTTGTTTGTTCATAATAAATACGGTGTTTCTTGATTTCGTCTAACAATATTTTTACTCCGCGCTGTGTTCTATCTATGTGACCACCTGTAATACCATCACGACATTCTACCAATTCCGCCATTGTTTTTATGAGAGCTTGTTCAAGGTTCATAGATTTTTCAACAGCATGAGTTCTCTCGGCAGACAACCGCCAAAGTATAAAAGACAGCAATAGGGCAAGGATAAGCCCCAGCACGGTAAGTATCTGGGAAGTCTTATAAAGATCTTGGTAAAATTCATTTTGGGGAGTTACTATTCCTATATACCACTTGTTAAATATATGTTTGAAAAAAACAATTGCAGAACTGCCATCTGGATTTGTTATTTTAGCGGCAGATACTTTTCCCCCAGAGCGCAGTGTGTCGGCTATATCTTGATATGCACCACCCAAATCCTGTAGTTGGTAACCTACAAGCGTACTGTCTGGATGCGTTATTAATGTTAAATTTTGGTTGAGGAGCATACCATAACCACCTGGAGCAAGCGCAATTGAACCTATATATTTCACCAACCAATCAATGTCAATGTCCACTGCTAGGATTCCCACCATATCGCCGTTGTTTATGTCGATATTCCTAACAACAGACACAATGGTATTTCCTGTGCGCAAGTCTCTATACGGCACGGTATAAGATACGAATTTGCCGCTTCTCACCCCTGCCTGATACCAAGGCATTGTTTGCGGAATATAATCTTTTCCAGGTTTGAGACCAATACCATCATAAAATTCCCCGTTTATATATCCGTAAATTCCATTGTAACTCATAAGCCCATGACTGGGTTTGCGCATCCACTGAGTGGTTAGAGTTAAGTAATTAAGAATTTCTTTGCGGCTGACTTTCCGCTCTATCATATTCTGTACAGCGTAATAGGAATTGAGGAGGGTGGTTTCAGCTTCAGAAAGTCCGGCTTTCACATTAGATTCGGCAGAATAAAGCAGTTGGTCTGCCTCGCTTAAAAGGCGATTTTGCAAAATGCGTCCTATAAAGAAAAAAGATGTAATTATCATCAATATAAATGCCACGAATACAAATAATAATTGAAGATAATTATTACGTATCACTACTTGTGGCAAGGTAGATATTTTCATTCAACAACCGTATGATAATACCAATTTATACCGCTACGAATTTCATCATCTGTTAATTTTTTTCCCTCTATGCCAACACTTTTGCCTTTGTTGGTTTTCATAACTCCGCTGAACACGTCATAAGCTCCAGATTCAATGAGCTGCCTTTCCTCTTCAAGAATGCGGGAAGTTTCATCACTAAATGGAATTTTTTTGTTCAAGGGAACAAGGTCAACAACGCGGTCTTTCAGTGAACCGAACCAAGGTGTGGTGGTAAAAGAACCGTCTATTACACTTTGTACAAGGGCGGTATAATACGCGTTCCAATGCCAGATTACCGAAGTGAGAACTGCGCCAGCTGCATCAACACTCATATCGGTATTGTAACCTATTCCCCACACTCCAGCTCTTTCTGCTTCTATCATAGGAGTTGATGTATCGCTGTGTTGCGCAATAACATCACAGCCTTCGGCAATAAGGGTGCGAGCTGCAAATGCTTCTCCCATTGGGTCAAACCAGCTATGGGTAACTTTTACATAAATTCGCGCCTCAGGGTTTACTTTTTCTACCCCTAGGGCAAAAGCGTTAAGACCTCCGGTTACTTCGCTGTTTTCATTTCCTTGGGCTGCCACAAAACCTATCTTGTTAGTTTTTGTTTTTAATCCAGCTACTATGCCAGAGAGATAGCGTGCCTGATATACTCTGCCAAAGTAATTAGTAAAATTAGTTTTATTGTACTTATTACCTGTGGCGTGGGCGAATACAACAGAAGGAAATTCCTTCGCCAGTTTTTCACAAATATCCATATAACCCCAGCTTGTGGAAAAAATTATGTTGGCTCCATGTACAATGAGTTCGCGATGAGCGTTTTCAACGCTTATTAAATCTGCATCGTCTATATGGACTTTGTAGATTATTTGGCTGTCTGCAAGGCTCAGGTTTTTTTTCATTTCATAAATTCCTTTTTGATGAGCGTATGAGTAACCAGAATTTTCAGAAAAAGGATCGGTTATATGTACTACCCCTATTTTTATATTCTCTTTTGATATGGGTATTCCAGGTTTCCAGCTTTCTTTTTTACAAGACAAAAGAGAGAGGGACAAAATTATTGCAACTATTATTAATATACTATTTTTCATAAATACTTCTCCATTATAAAAAATAGTAATTTTTTTAGGTACTATTTCTGCTTAAATCTAGGAGCAAAATTCTTTTTAGGTTTTTTAGGAATAGGGAGTTTTCTCCCCAAAAGTCCCGCTCTGTCTGGTACAAATAGCATAGCTAGTTCCAGTCGCTTCAACACCGGATGCCATTCTATTGGCATTGTTTTTCTCAAAACATAGCCCGCATTTCGCCAGCGGTCTGCCTCTTTTGCCGCATTTTCCAAATCCCCTGTGATGTGAACCACTCTCTCTGGCTTTGCATTTGCTATTGCCTCTGTCAAGGATTGCGTTAAAAGTTCCCCAGAAGGAGGATTCAAAATAATGGTCCATTTGCCCTTGTTGATTTCACCTGCGAAAAATTTTTTTACCCAAGTCACATCTAATTTGGAATGGTAAAAATGGGCATTTTTTATTCGCAAACTTTGAACATTTTGCGTAAAAGACAATTTTGCCCATTCCCTCGCATCAAGGCAATGAATGTCCTTAAAATTTTTGCAAAGCTGCATAGTTTCTATTGCCGCACCACAGTGGCAGGAGAGCAGGCGGTCGTCTTTTGAGGGATGCAACCACTCGCACAGTTTTTCGCCAAGCTGCAAATATGTTCCTTTGCTACGCGGCAACCAATCCAAAATATGAAAATACAATTCCGTTTGTACTAATTTAATATATTCGGAACCAAAACCTTTGTGCAAAGTGTACTGCATAGCCACAGGTGGACTAGAAACATCAAAAGCAAAAGAGGGTTTTGTTTGAACCGCGTGAGCGCACAGAATTTCGGGGCACATTCTTTGCAAATATTCTAAAAAGGTTTTATAGTTCCTGCTCTGCTCAGGTGTATTTAAATTTGCTTGCACAAGTATTCCATAACTGCCGCCTCCATTTGAGCGAAAAACAATTTGCATAATTTGCTTTTTAAAAAAATGCAAATGCTCTTTTGAAAGCTGTTCTTCTATTTTTTGCAAACACTCCGGCAGTGGTTCATCTGGAATTCCCTCCCAAACAAGCATTCTTTTGCCTTTTATCTCCCTAAGCACATACCGCCAATCACCGCCGCCAATTTCTGCCTCTGCCGCAAAAACAGCTTGTATTTTGCCGGGGATTTTATTGGTCACTGCCCAATCGCTTATTTTTTGTTTTTTATCCATCAGGGGGAATATAGTAAGTGTTTGATGTTCAAATTATGTGTTATGCAATTTGGGTACTCATTCGGATAGTGGCTTGTGAAAATAAGTGTTGTTTTATCGCTGATTTTATCCAAAAGCGAAAAAAGTCTTTCCTTTGATTGCTCACTCATTCCCTGAGTTGGTTCGTCTAAAAGCAAAACAACTGGAGACATTGAAATCGCTCTTGCGATTAAAGCAAGCCTTAGTTCTTCTTCGCTCAAATCTCTCAAATGTTTGTTCAATTCGCTGCCTAGTCCAAGAGATGTTAGCAAACTCAAAACCATTTTTTTTTCCTCTGCCAAAACAGGTTGCGGAAAATTTTCCAAAAGGGCATCTAGCACGGTTGCTCTGCGGTGCACTTGCAAAGCCATTTCGGGAGAAAAAAATCCGAGTTTTTTTTTATGCTCGTTAATGGAAAAAACATCTTTTACATTCTGCCCCAAAAGCTCTAAATTGTTTTTGTAAATCTGCGGATGATCGCCGCTCAAAATTCCCAGCAGTGTGCTTTTTCCGCTGCCATTTGCTCCGGTCATTGCCCAATGCTCGCCTTTGCGCACTTCCCAATTCAAGTTTTCTATTATTTTTTTTTCCCCAAAAGATACGCAAACATTCTTCAAAGAAAAAAGTATTTCACCAACTGAAATCGGTTCTTTTATCTTTTTTGTTTCGTAAATATTTTCATCATTTGCAGCTATGGGAATATACGAACCTTCCAATAAAAATCGCTCATCTTCCCTTTTCAAATTTATCTGCATTTCAATGCCTTTTTGCTGGAATAATTTTATCCTCTCTGCTAAAAATCCCCTATATTCAGGATCTAAACCTCCAAAAGGATCATCTAAAATCCACAAATCCGGTTCTTCCATATAGTTGCGTGCTAACAACAGTCTGCGAAGTTCGCCATTTGAGAGGCTTGGAAGTTTTTGCTCCAACATAAGCTCTGGAATGCCAGCAAGCGAAAGTGCTTCGTCTAGCAATGCGCCATTTGTTTTTGGAAAAGGTTCGCTTTCAACAAAATGCTCCGAATTCAAAAAAAATGGATTTTTCAGCAGAAAATCCCTAACCGATGGGGAATCTTCGTCTTCTAAAGAAATAAATCTTTCCTGCCAAAATCTTGAAAGGGCTTTTTTTATCTTTCTCTGCAAATCATTGCCAAAACGAGATATTTTCATTTACTCTTTTTTTTCACAACGGCATCAAATTCTATCAAGTTACTTTTCCATTTCCCGCTTTTAAATACCGCATAATTTGAAATAGGACTGCGATTCCCTTTTGCGAATTCACTTGCCGCACCCTCTATGTTGCCAACAATTTCTTTTATATATCCACTTACAACCTTATTGAAAACCCCAAGATTCATAATGGAATTCAGCACCGCACCGCTTGGAGAGACAATGGAACGAAAATCATAAGACACAGTATCTTTGCTTATCTCTTTCAAATCCAAAATAGCAGTTGCGGTTCCGTGCAGCTTCCACGCCAAAATTTTCGTTTTTCCTCTGCCAAAAAACACATTGTGCATCCCAGGATCCCTGCCAGCGCTATCGTTTAACAGCCAAATAAAACTGCCAAACAGATTATCGCCATTATCGCCGCTAAAGGTTTTTCTGTCTTGGCTATCGTATTTTATAGTGTATTTTGTTTTTCTATAGGCATTAACCAGCTGCGCAGTGAAATCCATATTACTAAAAAGATAAATCATCATTTCTTTTGAAACAGGAAGTTTACCGTTAAGTCTATAGACAACCCTATATTGACGCCCCATATAGCGATACAAATCATAAGCTTTTGGGTTATTTGTTCTCAATCCTCTATTTTTAAGTTCTACATAAGGAGCACAAAATTCAGTGTTGTATTTAATATCGGGATTTGGCTTTTTATCTGACGTGCTGCATTGCGGAAGATCATAATTAAGGCATTGCTTAACTCCAGAGCACATAGCTAAATGCCCAAGGCTCGGCGGTTCTGTTGCATAAAGAGTTGTGAATAAGAGGAATGCAAATATAAATGCAAATTGCATACTTACTTACCCCCAAGCTCCGCAGAACGTTTCGCGGCTGCTTCTATCGCCGCCATAACCGCTCCCCTAAAAGCTCTATTCTCAAGTTCTTCCATGCCAGCAATTGTTGTTCCCGCCGGGCTGCATACATTTGCCGTTAGCTCTCCGGGGCTTAATTTAGTGCCTTTTAACATTTCTAATGATCCTTCGATCGTTGATACTGCCAGCTTCATTGCAATATCACGGGACAAGCCAACTTTAACACCGCCCATCACAAGCGCTTCCACAAATTGGAAAACAAAAGCGGGACCGCTGCCAGAAAGCCCTGTTACCGCATCAATTTGGTTTTCATGAACTCTAACGGTATTTGCGCAGGTGGAGAATAAAAATTCAACCGTTTGCAATACATCTTCTTCAATGCCATCTTTTACTATGGCAACCATTCCTTTTTTCACAGAAACGGCAATGTTTGGCATTGTGCGAACAATGTTCTTTGCTTTTAAAGCAGAGCGCAAAGTAGCAAGCGTTACCCCAGCCATAATGGAAACTATAGTAGGATCCTTTCCAGAGGCTTCAATCTCTTTGCATATAACGGGATGAGCTTTTGCAAATATTTGCGGTTTTATGCACAAAAATACTATATCTGCTTTTGTAAAACCATCGGTTAAAGAAGGTAATCTTCCAGTTTTGCTTTTTCCTGCGACTTTGTTTGCGCTTTCATCGTCTGGCTCGTAAAAAAATATGGAACTGGCAGGGTAGCCGCTACCTGAGAGGGCATTCAAAATTGCACTGCCCATATTTCCGGTGCCTATAAATAATATGTTTTTGGCAGAAGACATAAATTTTATTTACTCCTTCATGGCAGCCAAGAATGTTTCATTGTTCTTGTGGTTTTTCATTTGCTTTTGGAGTTGCTCCATAATTTCAACAGGAGTGTGATCCTGCAAGAACCTGCGCAAAATCCAAACGTGGCGAAGCTCGGCTTCGGAAATCAAAAGCTCTTCTTTGCGCGTACCAGATTTGAATATATCTATGGCGGGCCATATACGCTTTTCGGCTATGCGGCGGTCTAGTACTAGTTCCATGTTGCCAGTGCCTTTGAATTCTTCAAATATAACTTCATCCATGCGGCTTCCGGTTTCTATTAGAGCTGTGCCTATGATGGTTAGCGAGCCGCCAAATTCAATTTTGCGAGCTGCGCCAAAAAAACGCTTTGGTCTTTGCATTGCCATGGCATCCACACCACCGGAGAGAATTTTGCCAGAATGTGGAATAACTACGTTGTTCGCTCTTGCAAAGCGGGTTATGGAATCTAAAAGTATAACCACGTCATCGCCTTGCTCAACAAGTCTTTTGGCTTTTTCCAAAACCATATCTGCAACTTGTGTGTGGCGTTCTGGCGGTTCATCAAATGTTGAAGCCAAAACTTCGCCCTTTACATTTCTGCGCATATCGGTAACTTCTTCGGGGCGTTCGTCTATTAGCAAAACCATTAGTTTTATCTCTGGGTGGTTTTTGCTTATGGCATTTGCAATGTGCTGCAAAAGAACTGTTTTGCCGGTGCGCGGCGGTGCGAGTATAACTCCGCGTTGCCCTTTGCCTATGGGTGTGAACAGGTTCATTATTCTGGTTGAAAGCTCGCTTGTTTCATATTCTAAATTTATTCTCTGAAATGGATGCAAGGGAGTTAAATGCTCAAAGGCAACGCGTTTTTTGGCGTGTTCGGGCTCTTTGTAGTTTATTGTTTCTATGCAGGTGAGGGCAAAATACTTTTCTTTTTCTTTGGGAGCACGAACCTGACCGGTTATTGTGTCGCCTGTTTTTAGTTCGTAGAATCTTATTAAAGTTGGGCTAACATAAATATCATCTTGGCCGGATAAATAGTTGTGGTCTGAGTTTCGCAAAAAACCATAACCTTCGTTTATTATTTCCAAAACGCCTTCCGAGTAAATAGGCATTCCTTCTTCGGTGGCGGCTTTTGCTTCTAAAATGCGATAAATTATGGCTTGCTTACGCATAACCTTGATATCTGGCAGGTTAAGGTCTCTGGCAAGAGCTTGGAGCTCAGGCATATTTATGGCACGGAGTGTAATCCATTCTTTGCGAGCTTTGTCTATGGATTCCTTGTCTATTTTTGGAATGTCTTCTGGAGAAATATCTTCTACATAAGGGCGATATCTGTTGTTGTTTTTATTGCGGTTTTGATTTTGGTTTTGGTTGTTGTTATTATATCTGTTGTTACTATTGTTATTGTTGTTGTTTTGGAACTGCTGTTTTCTGTTATTATTGTTGCCATTGTTTCCAAAATTTCTTTGCTGTTGCTGGCGGTTTTGGTAGTTTCCTGCGTTATTCTGGGCATCTGCCGCCTGTTCTGCATTTTGAGCAGGCATTATAGGCGGAGGCGGAATATCTGGGACCATAACGCCTATGGGTAGCATAGTTTCGGGCGAGTGTATAGCCGTAGCTCCCTGTTCAGGCTCGGCATACTGGTCAATATCTGGCTCTGCGTTGCTGGCGTGTTTACTCCTGCGGACATTTTTAACGCCAAGGTTTTCCAGCTCTTCTCTGGTTTCGGGCGGAAGCTCTGCATCTTGCGGAACTTCATCTGACAATAATTGTTTAGAACGAGGTGCCAAAGGTAAAACTCCTTTTTTGAATTTTAATCTAAAATACGCTTTATGCAAAGGGAATATGCAAGCATATTCGGTTGAATTCCCTTAATTTTTAGTAAATATAGAAAAAAATTGGAGGGTTGTCAAGGGATATTTTGTCAGAATCCCTAATTTGGCTTGAAATTCTCCCAGTAATCCACTGGACTAACAATTAATGTTTCTTTATATTTTGAAATTACAAAATCATTAACATTACCAGTTATCAAGAAATTTGCGTTGCTTTCGTGTGCCAGCTCTAAGAGCATATTATCATCTTCGTCTTCCAGCATATTTATGTGAATTGTCGGAGAAAAGACTTTAGAATTTTCCTTTATATATTTTAATAAAAAATCTGCACCATTATAAAAATTTGGATATTTGGCAAATTTCCGCCTATGCAAAACATCTTCATATTCCCAAAATAAACTTTCAGATATACAAAGTTCAAATTTGTCACTTAAAAATAAACCATAAATTATATAATGAGGATAACTTTTTTGAATCAAACTAGAAACCAACACATTCGTGTCAATAATTACTTTTTGCATTTCTTGCTACTCGTTTTTCCATTCTATATGCTTTTATTTCCGCACAAATTTCGTCCATAGTCATAATAGGAAAGCCACTACTCTCGGCTTCTTCTACGCATTTGTCTAATATCTGCCTAAGCCTTTCTGCTTCAACTAATTTCGGCAGCTCATCTGAAGAAGCATATTCAACATCTGGCACAGCAACTTGTAAAGTTTTCATAATGGTAAAGATAGAAAAAAACCGCCCTACCAGTAGTTCACTTAATTGCAGTAAATATCAATTTGTTACTCAAAAATAAACCACGAACTATATAGTCAAGGAAAAATAGACGAGGAACCATCGTGGTTAACCTTTGGCGGCGAACTGGTTTTGGCGCATTGTGGATATTTTTTTACGTTGTTGTCGCGGTCGGCGCAAAATTGCACGAGTTCTTCAAAATTCTTCTGTTCTTCTGCGAAATTATATTCTTCCAGTTTGTAAAGCTCTTGCTTCCATCGCTGGAGTATTGTGGAACAGTTAGCATCTTTCTTGCATTTGAGCGACAATTGCGAGCTTTGGATTGTTCTTCCCATTTTTTGACTGCCATTTCAAGGTCGCTTTTTGCTTTCTCTAGAAACGCTAGCTCGGCAAGCCTGCTCGACTTTGGCTTTTTGAGCTTTGTAATCTGCAGCGCACTGCTGATAACCACTAGCTCCTCTACCCATTTTTGTACATCTGTCATAGAGCTTTTTTGCTTTCTCTGTTTCTGTGTTGCAGCTTCCATTTTTGCCATAGTTAGTAGCATTGTCAGCTACGTACGTGCTTCTATGTGTATAATTGACTTTCTCATTGGCTTTCAACGTCACATTCACCGTTTCCCTGCTACTGCCAATCTCCACTTTGGCACACACAGGAACAGAACCACTGAAAGGTGTTTCGCCTACATTTTTTCCGTTCACAAAAACAGTCTCGCTCACAGGTTCGCCGTTCTTTTCTGCGTTCAAAACCAAACCGCCCTTCTTTAATTTTATATGAGCAGACATATCAAAAAACTCGCGACTACCCTTGTTTATTCCAGCATCAAAACTTAGAGCTTCGTAGCACCTATGGTAGAGTTCTACCTTGTATTTACCTGGTGAGAGTTTGTTGTCCAAATCGTAAGTTGCCTTGCCATTTATAGATATATCCCATGACTCATCTCTGCCTATCCCGTCCAAGAAAGCTGGTTTTATCTCCAATACGCCAAAATTGGATTTTAGCTTAATGCTTATGCTCTGGTTGTTCTGTTTTATGAAAACTGTGGTGTCTGCTCTTTCGTACTGCTCTAGTGCCGCCACTATGCGAACATTGCCTTCTGCTAACTCTAATTTGCACGGCGTTTTGGTGCAGCGAGAATCTGGCACTCCGTTAAAACTTACAACCGCTCCTGCTGGCTCGGTGGCTACGCTTGCCAAAAAACTTTTCCCGCCCTCAAACTCATAATCGCCACCTGTGGATTGCACACCGCTTATGCCGCCAGCAACAACAGGGGCAACGGAAGCGGTTTTTGAGCCGCTGGAAACACCTGGCACTTTCCTAAACATTTCGGGTGCCTTCTCGTTTATCACTTTTAGCAAACCAGATAAGTCTCTAGCTTCGCCCGTGAACGAATCAACTAAAGTACCGCTGGCAGCGTTGTACAATTCCATGCTTATGGTCAAATTTCCGTCAAAATCCCCAACCCTTGCTTGCCCAACATAAGCTGCACTCACTTTTCTGCCTATTTCTGCCAAGCATTGCGCCTCTCTGCAAATTTTATTGGCATTTTCTTTTGAGCCTAGCTTGTCTATTATGCTTTCTGCGGTCATTATGGAATATTTATCTCCGGGCAATACCTTTACCGCAATTTCACGCAGCCTCACGCTCAGGTAGGTCAATTCGCCGTCACCTGTTGTATTCAATATAGCAACACGCTTTTGCTCTTGCGCATAAACAGCAAACGCAAGAAATAGAAAAATAAAAATAGTGGTTACTCTATTGCTCATTCGGAATCTCTATGGGGGTGAATATAGCAAATTCATTTTTTATATTAGGCACATGGCAAAAATTATAGAGAAGGAACAACTTTCAAGCGATGTGCATAAGTTAGTTGTTGAGGCTCCCCTTATAGCAGAAGAGAGGCTGGCGGGGCAGTTCATAATTTTGCAAACAGATCTAGAGGCAGGGGAGAGAATTCCGCTCACAATAGCAGATGCAAACAGAGAAAAGGGTACAATAACTTTGATTGTTCAGGCAGTTGGCAAAACTACAATGGATTTGTCGCAGTTAAAAGTCGGCGATGATATTCCCGTTTTAACAGGTCCGCTTGGTTCGCCCACTCATATAGAGAATTTTGGACACGCGGTTTGCGTTTGCGGCGGCATTGGGGCTGCGCCTATGTACCCTATAGCACAGGCTCTTAAAAAGGCTGGCAACAAAGTGAGCGTTATTTTGGGAGCTAGGCAAAAAAATTTGATAATAATGGAAAGCGAATTGAAAAGCGTTTGTGATGAAATGATAATTTGCACAGACGATGGCTCTTATGGGCGCAAATGCTTGGTCACAGAACCTTTAAAGGAACTCTGCGAAAATTGCAAACCAAATTTTGCCATAGCAATTGGTCCACCTATAATGATGAAATTCTGTGCAGAGACAACTCGCCCTTACAGCGTTAAAACTTATGCAAGCCTCAACAGCATTATGGTGGATGGCACCGGAATGTGTGGCTGCTGCCGAGTGACGGTTGGAGGCGAAGTTAAGTTTGTGTGCATAGATGGTCCCGAATTTGATGCGCATAAGGTTGATTGGGAAAATATGATGAAAAGAATGGGAACTTACAAGCAGCGCGAAGCTCTTGCCCTAGCAAAAAGGTGTGGAAGCAAATGAATATTTACTGGATTTTTCAAATAATTCTTGGGCTTTTGGGTCTTAGCTTGCTTGTTTTTATACACGAGCTTGGGCATTTTTTAGCGGCTAAATATTGCGGAGTTAGGGTTTTAACTTTTTCAATAGGCTTTGGGACAAAACTCTTTAAGGTGGAAAAAAACGGAACCACTTATTGCATATCTGCCATTCCCTTTGGCGGCTATGTGTTAATGGCGGGCGAAAATCCCGAACAAGTTCGCGAAGATAGACCAGACGATTTTCACGTGCAGCCTATTTGGAAAAGAGCATTGATAGCTTTTGCAGGTCCTGCATTCAACATAGTTTTTGCTTATGCCCTGCTCACTGGAATTTATATGATAGGCAACCCCGAACCTATATCTGACAAGCTGGTGATTGGAATTGTGGAACCTAAGTCCGCAGCGGAAGAAGCTGGCATTGCAAGCGGTGATACAATTTTCACCATAGATGGAAAAAAAGCAGAGGGCTGGGAAAAATTTCGCGAGGAAATGGGCATTAGCATTTCCAGAAGCATTGCTTTGGAAATTGGAACAAAAGAGGGAAGAAAAACGGTGAATATAGTTCCAAAGGAACTCAGGGATTTAGGTGTTGGCACTGCTGGCATTCACCCAAGGCACAGGGTTTTTGCGGCAGCAGAGCCTTTGGAAGATTCCCCTGCGGGCAAAGCTGGCATAAAGCAAAACGATACCATTCTAAGCGTGGACGGCTACACCATAGGTTATTACCAAGATATGATAAACATAATTTCGGCATCTGAGGGAAACGCTGTTGAGGTGGTGTATTTAAGAGCACAAGAAAATGGCAAAGCAGATACTTTGAGCGCATCAATAAGCCCGCTTTGGAATGATGAGGCTGAGCGTTATTTAATTGGAGTTCAAATGGGGCTTGCTCAATTTGATGAATTGCAGGTGGTTCACAAGCCTCTGGGCGAAGCCCTTGCAATGGCGGTAAAAAAAAGCATAAGCATGGGAACCAGCGTGTTTCGCTACATTCACCGCATTATAATAGGAGAGGTTAAATTTAGAGCTATGAGCGGACCCGTTGGCATTGTGCAGGTTATAGGTTTGGTGTGGCTCGAAAATTTGCAAAAAGCCGTGCTTTTGCTAGCTCTTATAAGCATAAATTTGGGCGTTATGAATTTGCTACCCCTTGCCATAACAGATGGCGGTCTTATTTTGTTTTTACTCATTGAAAAAATAAGAGGCAAGCCGCTTTCTCAAAAGAACCAAGCTCGCATTCAGCAAGCGGCAACCTCGTTTTTTATAGCCCTGTTTATTTATATAACATTTGTGGATTTGAGCAGAGGCTCAATGTTAATGAAGTAACTTGCACAGCACGGCTTTTTGAGCGTGCAGGCGGTTTTCTGCTTCTTCGTAGCTCAAATTAACCTGCAAATTATCCATAACGCTGTCTGTTATCTCTTCGCCCCTATGTGCAGGCAGGCAATGCGTTACCTTGCAGTGTTTAGGCGCAAGCGCAAGCAGTTCATCGTTAATTTGAAAAGGCAAAAAATGTTCCCTTTTTGAAGCCTTCTGCTCTTCTTGCCCCATGCTAACCCACACATCGCTGTAAAGAATATCCGCATCTTTAACGGCTTCTTTTGGGTCATTGAAAATTCTGTATTTTGTACCCATTTTTTCAAACAGGGGCGCACAAACTTTTATCACTCCGCTTTTTAGTTCATAGCCTTTGGGGCAGGCAAGGGTAAAATTCATACCGAGTTTGGCGCATAAATTCATAACGGAATTCGCAACATTATTTCCATCTCCTATAAAGGCAACGGTTTTTCCTTTTAAATCATTGCCAAACTGTTCTGTGCACATTTGCCCAAAAGCCAATGCTTGGCAAGGGTGAGAGTCATCTGTGAGGGCATTTATAATGGGGATACCCCCATATTCGGCAAGCTGCTCCACCAGGCTTTGCTCAAAGCAACGCACAACAAGCCCATCCACCCACCGCGACAAACATCTCGCCACGTCTTTAACGTCTTCTCTTTTGCCAATGCTCTCTGGGTTAAGAAATACAGGCATTCCACCGAGCTGAAAAATTCCCACCTGAAACGTAACAATGGTTCTAAGCGAGTTTTTTTCAAAGAACATCCCTATAGTTTTACCCTTTAAACGTTCTGAATATACGCCATTTTTAACCTCATTCTTTAAACGAATAGCTATATCTATGGTTTCTAGAACACGGCTGGCATCCCAGTCGCGCAGGCAGAGCAAATGTTTTGAACGATCCATACATTATTCCGTGAAAAAAAGTAAATAATATAGAAAATTTATAACACCTACAACCACACACAAACGTACGACATTCATATTTATGTTGTCTGAACCAGAATTTTCAGAATTTTTGGAATTTACAGAATAATACAATGATATGTTTGGCAGCACATTGTGTTTGCTTTTGCTAACGCAACGCACTCAGTCTTGGATACAACGAACACTCATCAAGTGGTCCTGATTAAGGGAGAGATTGTCGATAACACTGACGCCTGCGTACATTTGCCAGTAGTGGGGGCTGTACTCCGTCGTAGCACTCCACCAGCAGCCGCCGTAGCCGACAGTGCTGAAACCGCCACCAGGATTGCCGTAGGCGCCTGGCAGGGCGGAAAAGCCATACATGTCCGTACCGTTGCCTTGTTCATTAATGAAATTCCAGCCACTTGTTGCTTTTAACTTTGTTCCCGCAGTGTACGTACCTCCAACAAAATCTACTAATACTGTCCATTCCGCATCACTAGGTAAATGCCAACCGCTAGGGCAAACTACCATTGCCGTTCTCCAGTTGTAAAGACGACCATATTCGTTGCAATTGGCAGTACTATTCTCGTTGCATTTGCTACCTGCGACATCGTAATTCAAATTACGCTGGAACCAAGTTTGGGTGCCAATTACAACCGTT
>JAITFP010000070.1 GCA_031281275.1 Candidatus Fibrimonadaceae bacterium | reverse complement strand
AACGGTTGTAATTGGCACCCAAACTTGGTTCCAGCGTAATTTGAATTACGATGTCGCAGGTAGCAAATGCAACGAGAATAGTACTGCCAATTGCAACGAATATGGTCGTCTTTACAACTTGAGAACGGCAATGGTAGTTTGCCCTAGCGGTTGGCATTTACCTAGCGATGCGGAATGGACAGTATTAGTAGATTTTGTTGGAGGTACGTACACTGCGGGAACAAAGTTAAAAGCAACAAGTGGCTGGAATTTCATTAATGGACAAGGCAACGGTACGGACATGTATTGCTTTCCGCCCTGCCAGGCGCCTACGGCAATCCTGGTGGCGGTTTCAGCACTGTCGGCTACGGCGCCGCCTGGTGGAGTGCTACGGAGCACTACTGGGAAATGCGCGCAGACGTCAGTGGTATCGACAAAAGCTCCCTTAATGGGGACTACTTGATGAGTGTTCGTTGTATCCAAGACTGAGTGCGTTGCGTTAGCAAAAGCAAACACAATGCGCTACCAAACATATCATTGCATTATTCTGTGAATTCTGGTTCAGACAAATTAAATGCGAATCTCGTGCGTTTGTGTGTGGTTATTTTTTCTACAGTCCCTACCATTAGGGAATATTCTTTACCTACATTCCAGTCGCCCTAATGCAAAATATCAAAATTAGGAGATAGCGTTATGGGCAAAAAAGAAACCGTAAATGTGCAGGGCAGGGAAATTGCCATTCAACAAAATGCAAATGGCGATTATATCTGTATAACAGATATAGCTAAATTCAAAACCGCTGAACCAAATGCCGTAATTGGCAACTGGATTAGAAACAGAAATACAATAGAATATCTAGGCGTTTGGGAATTCCTATACAATCCAAATTTTAAACCCCTCGAATTCGAGGGGTTTAGAAAAGAAGCTGGATAGAGAAAACCAATGCTATTGGCTTAATTTCAAAATCAGGTCGTAACGGAGGAACTTATGCACACAAAGACATTGCTTTCAAATTCGCAAGCTGGATTTCGATAGAATTTGAATTATACCTTATCAAAGAGTTTCAACGCCTCAAAGAAGAAGAACAAAAACAACTAGGCTGGTCGGCAAAGCGAGAACTTGCAAAAATAAACTACCACATTCATACCGATGCTATTAAACACAACCTCATTCCAGCAAAGCTCACACCGCAGCAAACTTCCATTATATACGCCAACGAAGCTGATGTCTTAAACGTAGCTCTCTTTGGAATGACTGCAAAGCAATGGCGAGATAAAAATAACGATTTGAAAGGAAATATAAGAGATTATGCTTCTATAAATGAGTTGATTTGTCTTTCAAATATGGAAAACATAAATGCTGTGTTGATAAATGACAGTATTCCACAAAAAGAACGGCTCATAAAATTAAATGGAATAGCCATTCAACAAATGAGTATTCTAGGCGAAGCTGAGAATAAAAAATTTTTGAAATAAATGCGTTTGTGAGTGATTGTGTTTTCTAATTTGCTTTCCATGAAAACAGGCGTAGCTTATTTTGGAGTGCGAAATCCCGAATGGGTTCGCAAAGATATGCAGGCAATTAAAGAAGCGGGCTTTAATTATGTTCTGCACACATTTTCAGAAGAAGACCTGCAATACTACCCACAAATAATGAAGGAAATAATAGCTCTTTCCAAAAAAGAAGGACTTGGAGTTTACACAAACCCTTGGGGTGTAGGTCGTGTGTTTGGTGGAGAAGCTTACTCCGAACTTGCGGCAAGGAATCCAGAAATGGCGCAGGTTAGCCAAGATGGCAAGAAACTTGTTGCAGCTTGTCCCAACAGCTCGGCATTTCGCAACTATATGAAGAAGTGGATAGAGGTGGTTTGCTCTTGTGATATAGAAACAGTGTTCTGGGATGAACCTCATTTTTATTTTGAAAAAAACAACCCTTCTCTGCAAGCTTGTTATTGCGAGCATTGCTCTGGCACGACAAAGCAGAAAAGTTTAATTTCTTTTTTGGCTTTTTTAACAGAAGAAGTTCATAAACTTGGCAAAAGAAATTCCGTTTGCCTATTGCCGCCTTGGTTCCCGGCTGGTTTGGAAAACTGGGACGAAGTAGCAGAGCTTCCCTTTGTAGATGAAGTGGGAAGTGACCCGTATTGGGAAAAGGGAGATACCTTGGAAAAAGTGCAAAAGTCTTATGGCAATGTTAGCGTGCGTATTGCTGATTTGGCAAAAAAATACGGCAGGGAAGCTCAAATGTGGATAAAAAACTACCATATAGAAGCTGGAACCGAGCATTTTATAACAGAAGCTACCCAGATAGCCTCCAGTGCAGGCATAAAAAATATTTTCGCCTGGTCATACCTAGGTTCCAAATATATGGACTTTTTGTGCTCCGAAAACCCCGAAATGGTTTGGAAAACTCAAATTAAGGCATTTAGTTTAGAAAGAGCTAGGAGCTTAGGGTCTAGGGTCTAAGGTCTAATTAGCATTTTACTATATTTACCCTCAGTATGAAAATAGGAGGTTATTGTGGAAACAGATAACGACATTCTTGCTGAATATATTGAGGAGTCTCGCGAACACCTCAGTCATGTGGAGCAAATTTTTGTTGAGATACAAAAAACAGGCGAAGTATCGCCGGGGTCTATAAACGACCTATTCCGCGCCATCCACACCATAAAGGGTTCCGCAGGATTTTTGGGCTTAACGGGCATAGGGACTTTAACCCACACCATGGAAAGCCTTTTAGATTCTTTGCGTGAAAACAGGTTGTCAATGACAGAGCAAATTACAGAAGCTCTTATAGAAGGCACGGATATATTAAATGATATGTTCGATGATGTTGACAATAGCAATAACAGAGATACCAGCGAATTGATAGCGTTATTGAAAAATTTAAATAGCAGCGCGCCTGCACCTGCGGCTCCTAAGCCTGCACCTGCTGCGGCTGCTCCGGCTCCGGCTGCTGCGCCAGCACCAGCTGCCGCTCCAGAAGAAAAACGTTCTGTTGCAGATGTGCTTAACCAATTCCCAGAACTTGCTCAATATGTTACTCCAGAGCAACAGGCAGAGGCAGCTAAGGCTGCTACGGCTTCAGCGCCAGCACCAGCGGCTCCAGCTCCAGCACCGGCACCAGCGGCTGCAGCATCAGCAGCTCCTCCACCTACAGCAAAAAAAGATGCAGTGCAAGCTACCGAGGGCAGCAAGCACGAAGAATTCTTGCGTATAAGAGTGGACATTCTAGACCGCCTTATGATGCTTGCGGGAGAGCTCGTTCTTGTTCGCAATCAGCAACTTATGCATTCGGATCAAGCTGATGCCACACTCCGTAGCATTACCCAAAGCCTTGATTCGGTTACAACAGAACTCCAAGAAACTATAATGCGTACCCGAATGCAGCCCATAGGTACCGTGTTCTCTCGCTTCTCCAGAGTGGTGCGCGAGCTATCACGCAAATTGGGCAAAAACATAGACTTTGTAACTGAAGGTGACGAAGTAGAATTAGATAAAAACATTTTGGAAGCCATTGGCGACCCGCTCACTCATTTGGTTCGCAATGCTTGCGATCACGGCATTGAAAGACCCGAAGATAGAAAAGCTGCCGGCAAAACCGATCCTGGCAGGGTAACTCTTTCTGCATATCACGAGAGCGGTCAAATTCACGTGGATATTAAAGACAATGGCAAAGGCATGAATCGCGATGTTATTCGCCGCAAGGTTTTAGAGAAAAAGCTCAAAACCGAAGACGAACTCGCAAGGATGAGCGAAGCGGATTTGCTCAACCTAATATTTTTACCGGGCTTTTCAACTGCTCAAGTAATAACTGATGTTTCTGGCAGAGGCGTGGGAATGGATGTTGTGAAAACCGGTGTTGAAAAATTTGGTGGAACAGTTTCTTTAACTTCTGTTGAAGGCGAAGGTTCAACTGTTAAACTCCGTTTGCCCTTAACGCTTGCGATTATTCCTTCGTTGATTGTTCAAAGCGGCAACGAGCGTTTTGCTATTCCGCAGGTGAATTTGGAAGAACTCGTGTGCCTCTACGACAAAGATGCTTTCACAAGAGTTGAATGCGCTGGAGCTAGAGAAGTGTTCCGCTTGCGCGATACATTGCTCCCAATGGTGCGTTTAAAAGAAGCGCTTGCTCGCGAAAAAATGTTTGACGAAGATGCTCTCTCTATGGTTACGGAACAAAATTCCGAAATTCGCAAAGAGCTTGCCGACAAATATAAAGAAGCCGAAGAAGCAGGGCATCCAATTCATTACTCGCTGAATTTTGCTGTTTTGCGTTCTGGAAATTTGCGCTTTGGTTTGATTATAGACCACATTCACGGCAGCGAAGAAATTGTTGTTAAACCAATGCACAGAGCAGTGAAAAGCATTGCGCTTTACTCTGGAGCAACAGTGCTAGGAGACGGCAAAGTTGCCATGATTTTAGATGCTACTGGTTTGGCAAGACACTACAACGTACGTGATGTAAGTGGTGGCAGAGAAGATACCAAAAAACAGAAAACCACAATGGACGACGGTACCGAGCTTCGTTCGCTTCTCCTATTCTCCAATGGTGGCAACGAACAGTTTGGTGTTTCCATGCAAGATGTTAAGCGCGTGGAAGCTGTAGAAACAGCTGCTATAGAGAAAATAGGTTCTCAAGAATACATAACATTAGATGGCGTTTCCACTCGAGTTGTTCGCTTGGAAGACGGGCTACGTGTTCAAAGCAGCTCTCAGCCAGAAAATATGTTCTTCTTAATTCCGCAAAATGCTCGCAAACCTTATGGCTTGTTAATTGAAAAGCTAATAGACAGCGGTCATTACGAAGTTAAGTTAAACAAAGATAGCTACCAAGCAGATGGTGTTGAAGGTACGGCATTAATAAAAAAGAAAATGACAGTTCTTGTCAATTTGGAGCAATTGATGCACCTTGTTGACGGAATGTGGTATGGAGGTCAGGTATGAGCTACGAAGATACAGATACAGCGGCAGCAGGTTCAACATTGCAAATGTGCACGTTCCGCATGGCAAATCGTTTATTTGGCGTTAATATCCTTGATGTAAAGGAAGTTAACGAAAACACCAATGTAACGCCAATTTATCATGCTCCGCCAGATATTTGCGGCTATATAAATATCCGCGGGCAAATTTTGCTTGTGGTTAATTTGCGCGAAACATTTGGCTTTGACCAAGGGCATAAAGTGGCTGGAGGCACGGGCAAAGTTGTTGTGTTTAAACACAGCGTGGACGAACCTTTTGGTATTCTAGTGGATGAAGTTTGCGATGTGGTTTCTGTTGATCAGAGCCGTATTGTGGACAGGCGCGCTAACGAAATGACTTCTGATGCCGTTAAGGAATTCCGTCGTGCCAAAGATGGCATTGTCATGGGTGTTTGTCCGCTGGAAAGAGAATTGCTTTTGGTTTTGAATGCCCGTCATATTTTGGGAAAATATAATTCAAAAGCAGATAAGGTAGCATGATTTGGCTAAAACAATAGCTATTTGCAATCAAAAAGGTGGCGTTGGCAAAACCACAACAGCGGTTAATTTGGCTGCATGTTTTGCCGCACTAGAAAAAAAAACTCTTTTGGTTGATATTGACCCTCAGGCAAATGCGAGCCAAAGCGTTGGTGTAAATGAGGTTCAAGAAGAAGATATTTACGAGGCTCTTGTTTTGGCAGAAAAACCAGAAGAGCTAACGCCAGAAAAGCTATCCGAAATTATAAAATCGGCAAATCAGGAATATAAACTCAAGTGTTTGAGCATTATGCCTTCTAGCCCTGGGCTTGCAAAGCTGGAAATAGAACTTGTAAATGCTACTAATAGGGAACGCAGGTTGCAAAAACTTGTTCAGGTGGTAAAGTCCGCTTACGAATACATTGTAATTGATGCTCCGCCCAGCTTGAATTTATTGACCATAAATACTCTAACTGCGGCAAATAGCGTTGTTATACCGGTTCAATGCGAATATTTTTCGCTTCAGGGGGTGGCAGAACTTTTAAACACAATAACTCTGGTACAAAATAATCTAAATTCTAATTTGAAAATTGAGGGTGCGCTTTTAACAATGTTCGATTCCAGAAATTCTCTTTCAAAGCAGGTAGCAGATGATGTTCGCAAAAACTTTCCGGGCAGGGTTTTTGATTCAATAATCCCGCGCAATGTGAAACTCGCAGAAGCACCATCTTTTGGCAAGCCCGTTTTGCTTTACGATATTCAAAGCGCAGGCTGCGTGGCTTATATGAAATTTGCGGAGGAATTGCTAAATGGGTAAAAAAGCTATGGGCGGTGGCGGTTTGGCTTCTATTATTCGCGATCATTCCACCAGTATTGAAAACATTACCTCAGAAAAACCAGGCGATGCAACAAAAATTTTGCTTGAAAAAATAGATGCAAATCCATATCAGCCTCGCAAGCATTTTAAAGAAGAATCTTTGCGCGAACTTGCAGAGAGCATAAAGCAGCACGGAATTTTGGAACCAGTTTTGCTCAGGAAAAACGCGGGGCGTTACCAGATTGTGAGCGGCGAGCGCAGAGTTAGAGCCGCTAAACTTGCAGGGCTTAAAGAAATTGAAGCCAGAGTTTTTGATTTTCTTTCGAATAATACAATGGCGGAATGGGCAATTATAGAAAATATACAGCGCGAAGACCTTAACCCCATAGAAATAGCGGATTCTTACAAGCAACTTTTGGTAAATCACGGATATACTCACGAAGATTTGGCAACAAGAATTAATAAATCCAGAACGGCGGTCACCAATTCGCTTCGCTTGCTGAACCTGCCAAAACAGGTTAAAGAGTGGATAGGTGAAGGTAAACTCTCGGCAGGTGCGGCACGGGCACTGCTTTCGCCACACATAAAAGATCCCGAAAAGGTAGCAAGGGAAATTATTGAAAAAGGTCTTTCGGCACGCGAAGCAGAAGTTCTTGCCCAAAAGCTGGAAAAGAGCAAAGTCAAAAAAAACAAAGTTGCTTCTGCAATAAACCCCGATATGCAAAATTTTTTAAAATTTTTACAACAAGCCTTTGGAACAAAGGTTGAATGTAAAAAAAATGCCATAATAATTCATTATTCTTCTTATAGCGATTTAACTAGAATTCAACAATCCATAAACCCAAGAGCTATATGAAAAAGTTGTACACTATACAGATAATTCCAGAAGGCTCAACAAAAGTGCGTACATATCGCATTCAAAGAGTTTGGCTAAAACTATTCACTTGGATAATTAGCCTTGCCGCTATTTTGCTTGGCATACTTATATGGAAATTCACAGAAATAAATATGCAGCTTGCAAATGCGTGGAAATTGAAAGCCGATAACGAGTGGCTAATGGAACGCCACTCCGAATATGAATCTGCGTTTTCAAACTTGGATTCCATTTATGCCATAGAAAACCAAATACAAAATATTTTAAGTACATATTTGGAAAACGATTCAAATAAAATTCGTTCTATTCTAGACAAAAACCGCCTTATGCACACTTCATCAAGAAAAGTTAAGCTGGATACGGATTTTGAGGCGGAAGTTAGTTTGAATAGGCAAAGTTTGGATGTGTTTCCCAATATGCTTCCCGTTATGGGGGTCATTAGCAGGCATTTTTCAGAGGAGCATCAAGCAACTGATTTTGCTGCGGCAATTAATGAACCTGTTTTTTCAACAGCCAGCGGCAAAGTTATTTTCGCAGGCGATAATGGCAATCTGGGGCTTATGATTGAAATAGATCACGGAGGAGGATTTACAACCCGCTATGCTCATTTATCCAGAATTTCCACAAAAAAGGGGAATAACGTACGCAAAAGCGAAGCCATTGGCTTTGTTGGCAACACCGGAAACTCCAGCGCTCCGCATTTGCATTACGAAATTATGTACAACGGAAAATTTGTGGATCCGGAATTGTATTTTTAGTAAGTGGTGATTTGTGTTTGGAATAGTTCAAAAAAAGGGTGATGAAAATAATCTTTGTGGTAGGGTTATAGGATACGTGAAAATTCCGCCTCCGGTGCCGGGCAATGGCATGGAAACACCATTTGATGCTCTTGTTAGTCCAGATGGAATTTTAGCCATACAAGGTGATTATTCCAAAATTTCTGACTTTGATTCTTTTCGCAATAATTTGCAACAATCGTTGCCAAAAGGTTTGCAAGAAATATTGAAGCACATATTGGAAGACGATGAAATAAGAGAAAATTTGGATAAAGCAAAAAAAATTAGCTTTAGTGTTATTCCCCAAAAAGGAAACGATAGGTTGGGCGATTTTTTCCCAATTCCAGCGCAACTCACGCTCTTTCAATCAGAGGAAGCATTGCTTTCCGAAGAAGGTGATATTTATTTTTTGGGCGAATATGCCTCTATGAGTAGTGCGCATTTGTTTTTAACAGGTTTTCCTATAATTTATCAGGCAAAATATAGAGAGCAAACCGAGCTGCAAAAAACAAAAGAAGTGGATGAACTCTTGGCAGGAATTGGCAGCAGCGAAAAAGCAGAGAGTTATGAGGAATCAGAGAGTTTGGCTATTCATTTAAACGGAGATTTGAATAACTTTAGCGGTAATTTGCTCAATCTTTTAGATACTCAGATTTTGCCTAAAATAATGTATATCATAGAAAGAAACGATACTGAAAATTTCAAAACTGGCATAAATTCCTTCCGCAATTTTATGCATTCATATCCTCATCAGCAAGATATTGAAAAAATGATTTCCATATTGCAGAGCATAAACGAAAAAAAATACTCAAGTTCATACGATTCAAAAATTCTCACTCTGCTTTGCAAAAAAATTAGCGCCCTGCACCACGAAGAATTTGAAATTTTGCCCGAAATTCAAAAGGAATTGGAGGCTACAGTTGAAAGCTGAAAAATGCGAAATTGAGGGTCTTTTGGTTGTTGAGCCGGATGTTTTTCCCGATTCGCGGGGTTGGTTTTATGAATCGTACAATGTTGAGAAATTTAAAGCCATTGGCATAGAAACGGTTTTTGTACAAGACAATCACAGCCGTTCCGTGAAAAACACTTTGCGCGGCTTGCATTACCAAAAAAATCCCGGACAGGCAAAACTTGTGCGTTGCACCCACGGGAAAATTTGGGACGTAGCAGTTGATATTCGTAGAAACAGCCCAACTTATGGCAAATGGCACGCATTGGAATTAAGCGAAGAGAATAAAAAATTCTTTTACATTCCGCTCGGTTTTGCCCACGGATTTTGCGTGCTTTCCGACTTTGCCGAGGTTCAATACAAATGCAGTTCCGTGTATAACGGAGCCGAAGAAGCTGGCTATGCTTGGGACTGCCCAAAAATAGCGATAAAGTGGCCCATAAATGAGCCTATTTTAAGTAAGAGGGATTTGAGGAATCCTAGTTTGCCGCAGTAGGTTCTTCTGTGGCAACAGCAGCAACACCCGTGGCTTCTACCTGAGCGTGGACTTTGCGCTCCGCGATGCGGGCGGCTTTGCCGTGCAGTTCGCGCATATAGTAAATGCGGGCTTTGCGTACGCTGCCGTGGGTATCTATTACTATGGAGTCTATTAAGGGGGAGTGTATTTGGAAAATGCGTTCAACCCCAATGCCATTTGAAATTTTGCGAACAGTCACAGTGGCACTTATGCCAGTGCCTTTGCGCTGAATAACCACGCCCTTGAAGGGCTGAATGCGGCTTTTAACCTTGCCATCTGCGGTTTTTTCCATAATTTTAACATTGACCGTAACGGTGTCGCCCGCGCGAAAATCAAAGGTATCTTTCTTTTTGTTCTCCTGGTGCAGAGCTTCAATATTAAGCTTGGACATAAAAACCTCAAAAATTTAGAGTTATAAATATAGTAAAAAAAAGGCTAGTTGTCAAGTTTTATATCAACTTCACCACTATCGCAGTAATCACCAAATTTGCAAGGGCTACATTGAGCAGGATAATCCAGCCGAGGTGCATAACTTGGTCGTAGCGGAAGCGGGGCAGTGTCCAGCGGAACCATATCCACATCCAGCAGAAAATGCTCATTTTAAGCAAAAGAACCAAAATTTGAATTGCTGCCGCTATTAAGGCTGCTGCAAGACTTTCTGCATTTATGATATTTGCAAAGTAAAAAGAAGCTATGCCAATGGCGAGCAAAGCTGGCACGGAAAGCCATCCTAGAACCTTGTACAAAGCCCATTCCTTTAAACGAAGCTCTCTATCTAAGGCTTTGGATTTTTCATACCATTTTGCATAACGATACATCAGGCTCAAAAATACCAGAATTCCAGACACAAACAGTCCGCAAACAATAGCGAGTGCCTGAGCGCCATAGGTCCTTAAAACTTCTGTGCTAACAAAGGGAATGCTATAACCGCCCAAAAATAATGTTGCAAGCAATGCGGAGTTTATGGCTATATGAGCATATTCACCCATATAGAACATGGCAAAACGCATTCCGCTGAATTCGGTGTGAAAACCAGCCACAAGCTCAGACTCACCCTCTGCCACATCAAATGGCGCCCTGCCAGTTTCTGCCACAAGAGATACCAAAAAAATTATGAATGCAACGGGCTGAACCAAAATTCCCCAACCGTGCGTTTCTTGCCAAGCGACTATGTTTTGCAAATTAAAGCTGCCCACCAGCATATACATACCTAGCAGGGCAAGCCCCATTGAAACCTCATAGCTTATCATCATGGCTCCAGCTCGCATTCCGCCCAAAAGCGAATATTTGGAGTTAGAAGCCCAAGATCCAAGCACGGTTCCATAAACGCTTAAAGAGCCAAATGCAAAAAGCCAAAGTACGCCAATATCCAAATTCAAAATTGAGCCGTTTATTTCCACCAAATTGCCGCCCCATTCAAAAACCATCGGTCCAAACCACGGAATAACCGCTGGAGATAAAAATGCCACCATAAAAGGAATGGCTGGCGCAAATTTAAACCAAAAACCGTGAGCTTCACGCGGCTCAAACAACTCTTTTGTGAACAATTTTAAACCATCTGCACCATTTTGAACAAGCCCAAAAAGCCTTATGTGGCTTAAAAAAGGAAAAAGCGGAATGCCTGTCCTGTTAGGTCCCTGTCTATCTTGCATAAAACCTGCCCCGCGCCTTTCCAGGGTTATCATAAGGGCTATGAAAACGAGCGGAATAAATATAAAGGCGAATTTTGCAACTGTAATACACCATTCTACTAATGGTTTTTGCGAAATAAATGTGGTAAAGTATTCTAACATTGTTTTTTTTCCTTATTCTTTATTTGCATATTGAACCAAAGTGTAAATTATGGCAAAAAGTAGGCAAAAAATACCTGCAAAAATGCCTGCCAAGCCTATTTTGCTAGTTTCTGCAAAATCGCTTATAGAGATATTCTTGTTCTTCATAATGGGAATATAGAAAAATATCGTCTGAACCAGAATTCACAGAATTTACAGTATTTTCAGAATGAACCACATTTAGTGGCTTTTGGGGATTTTCCATCGGAAAAATAGCTATGTTACTAGGCTATGAACAAACTATTTTTCACTTTGCTATTGCTTGCACTTGCTGCCTATGGGCAGGTGCAGGAGCGGGTTGCCATTATCAACACTTTGGATGACCGCGATTCCATTGGGTTTTCCGATTTGGCTTACTTAACCGATAAGATGCGTGAGACAGCTGTGAATGTTTTGCCTAGTGAACGATTCGGTGTTATGACCACAGAGAGCATAGTTGCTTTTCTCGGCTCAATGGAGAACACCGTGAAGGTGTGCAAGGAATCCAGCTGCCTTGCGGAATTGGGCAGGAAGGTTAGTGCGGACTACGTTGCTCAAGGGCGGATAGGGCGTTTTAGCGAGTATTTGACCATAAAGGTTGAACTCTACAATGTCAAAACCGGAAATTTGATGGGTTCCTTCACTGGCAATTTCAAAGATATATATAGTGCGCTTGCTATTATAGACGAAAAAGCGCCGGATTTGTTCAAGAAGATGCTTGGCGAACCGAAAGCTCCAAAGCCTGAGCCAATCATAGTGGTTGAGAAGCCAGAAGTTGCGAAGTTGGAGCCTGAACCTGCGAAGCCAGAACCTGAAGTTAAGCCTTTCCCAAGAACAAGTACTTGGGTTGGGCTGGGATTGGAATTGGTGGGGGCGGCACTTATTTATGCCGGATATTCAAAAGACAAAGAAATAAAAAATTCCTACGATTCATATGACTTTCCTTGGCTAGATCAGTCTGAGTACGATAATGCATGGGATAACGTGGAAAGCAACAAAACTCAAAGAAATATGTTTTACATTCTTGGCGGAGTGCTTTTGGCTTCGGGGATAGGAATTCATATATGGTTCTGAGATTTTTTTTGCTCGCGGTTGCATTTTTTCTCTCTTGTACAGAGGTGGAACGCGACAATTGTTATGATGAGAAGAGCCAGAATTATAATTACTGCTACTCCGAAGTCATAGGAACAGGAATCAAACTCTACGACGTTCGCGATGGCAGGGTGTACGATGCCTTTGATGATAGAGAAATACAAGATGGCAGGACACTTTGGGAGATAGCCTATATGACGGAAAACCTTGGCCACAATGCAAATGGTAGCATATGTTATAATAACGATGAAACCAAATGCAGGGCTAATGGTAGGTTGTATGATTGGGAAACGGCAATGACTGTATGCCCATCTGGCTGGCATTTACCTAGTTATGAGGAAAGTGAAAAAATTGAGTTTAGCTTTGGCGGCAGTATAGCAACTGGGCGTGGCTTTTCAGACGGCAGTTTCAGCGATTTAAGCACCAGTTATTGGTGGACTAGCACGGAGAAAGATGCCAACAACGCCTATTTCCAATATAGAAACGTAGGCGTTAATAGATCACATGGGGACTTAGGCGATAAGAATTACAATTTGCTAAGTGTTCGTTGCTTCAGAGACCAATTATAGGAGATTTCAAATATGACTAGATATACAATATTCCTTGTTACGATGCTTTGCATCCCTCTGTTATTTTCCTGCACTAGCGTGGAACGCGACAACCCCTTTGATGAGAATAGCATTGATTATAAACCAATTTGGAACAGTGTATCACAATACGTATTCACTGATTCCCGTGATGGCAAGCAGTACAAAGCCATAGGATATGAATATAAAATAGAAATCTATGAAGGATTCAAGCCAATTTGGAGTGTAGTTTGGATGGGGGAAAATCTTAACTACAATGCAAGTGGCAGTATATGCTATCTTAACGACCCCGATAACTGCAACAAATACGGAAGATTGTATAATTGGGAAACGGCAATGACTGTATGCCCTTCTGGTTGGCATTTACCTAGCTATGAGGAATGGAGGGAATTAGGGGCTGCAACTTTTGGTAAGATAACAGGGCAGGATGTTGGTAGGCTATCGGAGGCAGGCATGTATTTGAGGGCAGACCGTGGCTGGGATGCCGCCTGCAATGGCAACAATGATTTTTTTTCGGCTCTGCCTGGCGGATACAGCGAGTACCGCTCTTTCGATGGTGTTGGCATTGAGGGTCGTTGGTGGATTGGCGACGCGAAAAGAGAATATTTCCCCTATATAACAACGAGTTGTTCCAACATAAACGTGAGCTATGATATATTACGTGGTTATTATACCAGTGGCGGCTCAGACATTTTTTTAAGTGTTCGTTGTGTAAAGAATAATTAACATGGTTTCAAAAAAGGAGAAAAAACTATGAAAAGCAAACTTACAAAGTTCGCACAGGTGGCAGCCCTTGGATTTGCTTTGGCATTCACATTTAACTGCTCATCGGACGATAACAAAGAGGGTGGGGGCGGTAGCTCGTCAAGCAGTGGGGATGATAACTCGCTCGTTGAAGTCCGCGAACCCGTTAAGATAGGCATCCAGACCTGGATGTCGTCTAACTCTGACCTCAATGCCACGTTTAGAAGGTGCTATGGAGACGAGGCAACCAACTGCAAGACTTTCGGCGGTCTTTACAATTGGGAAGCGGCTAAAACGGCTTGCCCTTCTGGCTGGCATTTGCCAAGCAAAGATGAATGGCAAGAATTGATAGATTATGTCTTAGTACCTGCAAAATTGAGGAGTAGTAACTTCGGAGGCACGGACAATTGGGGCTTTTCCGCCCTGCCTGGCGGCTACGGCAATTCGGCTGGCGAATATAGCGATATCTCCAAATACGGCTACTGGTGGAGTTCTAGCGAGTACAATAGCGACTCCGCTTACTACCGGAGAATGGACAACAACAACGAGTTCGACGAGCATTATGGCGAAAAGAGCAACTTGTACAGCGTCCGTTGTGTGAAGGATTAGGCATCTCGTGCTGCAATCGGGTGAATCGGGGTTCTGACAGAAGTTTATCCGCGAAGATGTTTTTCAATATCGGCAGCAGTATAGCCCTTCTTTATGAGGTCTAGAATTTCGTTGCGATTTTTCTCGCGCTCATCCTCTTGAGCCTCTTCCTTCGCAACCGCAATAGCATCGTCCAAGTTCCATTCCGTAAAAAGCATATTCAAAACCTCCGAAGCGTGCTTCTCTAAAAAATATACTAAAATTTTACGCTCAACGCAGCTCTTTATCGCTGCTTCTACGGCTTCCGCTAGTTCCATAGTCTCGCGATTCTTGTTCACCTCTGTCAGAACCAGAATTCTCAGAATTTTAGGAATTTTCAGAATGAATCTCATTTCTTGGCTTTATTCTGTGAATTTTGGTTAAATTTCTTGTTGAAAATAAATTTGTATTCCAAGTTTTTGCTTCCGAAGTTGATTAAAAGGCCTATTGGGAAATTATATGCTTCTAAATAATTTTTCGCTTGTGCCAAATGAACAGCCTCTAAATTTGTCAGTGCTTTCAGTTCTACTATTACTTTGTTTTCCACTACAAAATCTGCTCTGCGTGTTCCAACTTCAATATTTTCGTAATATATGGTCTGTTCCTTTTCTCTCTCAAATTCCAAACCTGCCTTGCCAAGCTCAATTGCAAGACATCTCTGATAAATCACTTCTTGAAAACCATTCCCAAGCGTATTATGAACTTTCATAGCACAACCAATTATCCTATATGTAAACCCATCTCCTACCTTATTCTGGTAATCCTGCAAATTCTGTGAATTCTGGTTCAGACAATTGCTCATATTTGAATCCTCCGTTTTTTGTTCGTTACCTATTAGACGTAACTTTTGGCAAAAAAATCCAAAAAAAGTGAATTTTGCAAACAACTGTTTGCAAAAGTATGCATTTTTTAATCAAATTACCCCCTATAATAAGCTACCCCTTGCCAATAACGGAATTTTTTACTATATTCTAAGCGAATAGTTTTTATTTATTGGAGTAATATCAGTGGCTGCTAAAAAAATGGTTCCGCCAAACAAATCTTGTTTAAAAAGATTGCGTCAAGCCGAAAAGGCAAATGCCGCAAATCGTTCTACCCGTTCTGCCATTCGCACAAGCCTTGGCATAGTGCGCAAAGCACAGACCAAAGAAGAAGCCCTTAAAGAAGTCCCAAAGCTTTTTAGCATGATGGACAAAGCCGCAGCCAAAAGTCGTGCCGGTTTTAGCAAAAACCGTGCCGCTAACTACAAGGCAAAGGTCGGGCATTTGCTGAACAAGCTCTCTGGCACTCATAAAGCTTAGGTAAAATAATGTCCTTGCCGCCGCTGAACAGGCTCCGTAAGGGCGTAGTGTTTTTTTCATTCGTCTTTTTTTGTTTTGTTATATACCGTTTGTTTTATTTTGAGACCGAAGGCGAATCAATTTCGCCAGAAGAGGAAACTCAGCGCGCACGTACGGAGATGTGCCTTTTGGTTGCCTCCGGTGGACCTGTGAATATAGATACTGTTTTCTATTTGAACAACAGTTTGAATAAAATTTTCGCATATTCTTATTTAGCTCCTGATTTTGATGTATCTGATACTATATGGCATATATGGTATTATGGTTCCGATATAGTGAAAAAAACCGTATGCTTGGTAGAAAATTCAACCTGCTTCAGTTCTCTTTTGGCAGATAGCCTGCGAATAGGGAATTGGAGTCTTGATACCAGGCAAGGAAATATTTTATTGAATGTTAGGCAGTTTAAAATTGAAAAAAAATAGCATATTTGGAATTGCAATAGCAATCACTTTTGTCGCTTGTTCCATAGAGGATCCAAGCCTTGTGGAATTTGATTTGCAAAAAATACGTTTTATCAATGATTCCACCGTAGTTATAGGTACCACTCCTTTTAATGCTTATTTTACAGAACCCGAACCATATACCCACGCAGACAAACAGGCAGATTTGTTCTATGCAATGAGCAATGGCGACACAATGAAAGTTTCAATTTGCGAATATGAAAATACAATTCTCGCAGAGGCTTTTTTTTACAACCACGGCATAACAGAAAAAACAGAGCGTTTAATAGGCGGCGACAGGAAAAGATTTTTTAGATGGGGCAGGCGAGTATTTATTTTTTCCTATCAATTTTCAATTTCCAAAAATTCTTCCATAGTAGATTCTCTCTTGTCTTTCATAAAAAGATTTCCAGCCGCAGACACAAGTTTAAATACGGATTCCCACAGTTTCAGTTTAAAAAATAGCAATCCCGACAAAGATTTTTCAGTGCAGAGAGATTATTTTTTGGGAGTTGAAGCCCCATTTGATATGCTTGTTCGCCGCTACAGAGATTCAGATTTTTCTTGGGTTTGCGCTCGCAGTTCTGGCACAGTTTCCGAAGAAGACTGGTCAATCTACAAAACCAGATTGCAAAAAAATGTTTACGGTCCAGATGCAGTGGCTTTGATAGAGAGGCTCCCAAACGGAATTGTAGTAGCAGTTTACGGAGACTTGGATAAAGCGAGAATGCAGAGCGTTTTTAGGGAGTTTACGGCTTTGGTGAAGTAAAATAATTTCTACATTCTTCAAATGCCCATAGCCCCTCTTTTCATTTTGCTATTTCTCGCCCTTGCTGCCCAAGCACAGGAGCAGAAGCGCGTTGCTATATTGAACACGGAAGATGACGGCGAACCGGAGATTGAATTCACTAATCTGAACTTCCTCACCGGGAAACTGCGCGAAATTGCGGTGAAAGTATTGCCAGAAGATAAATACTCCGTTATGAGCGTTCAGAGCATAATAGACAAGATGGGTTCAAAGGATAATGCCCGAAAGATGTGCAAAGAGGCACAGTGCATAGCAGAGATAGGCAGAAAAGTGAGTGCAGCTTATGTTGGTCAGGCTAGGCTTGGTCGTTTGGACGATTATATTACAATAAATATGGAATTGTACAATGCAGGCAGCGGTGTTTTAATTGGCTCCTTCACGGGCAAAGCAACAAAAGTATCTGGCTTGGAATCTGTTATAATTGAGAATGCCCCCCAAATGTTTGGCAAAATGCCAGGTGCCTCAGTAGGTTCAAGAACCGCTCCCGCTACTCCTTCTGTTGCAGGAGGCATAAGCGGTTTGCAATCCACAGGTGGCGGTTACGAGTTTGAAGGCGGAAAAAGTTATTTGGCAAATGTAGTCACAGAGCCAGAAGGAGCGGTTGTAAGCTTTAACGGAGTGCCAGATTCACGTTGCACCAAAACGCCTTGCAAATTGGTGCTTGGGGAGGGCAATGTACGCATAGTGGCGGCACTTGATCAATACGAAAGGGCAGACACCACAATTTTCATAAGGCAGAACAACCAGAGCATAAACATTAGGCTAAAAGCGAATTTTGGCATATTGGAGATAAAGCCAGCTTTCTTGGAAGGGATAGGCAAAAACGAGCAATGGAGTTTATCAATAAATGGCAGGGCAGTTTCTTATTTTGAAAACAAGCTTTCACCGAATAACTACAAAGTGGAACTCAGCCATAGATGCTATGAGACTCTAAGTTTTGATGTAGGGATAAACAAGGACAAGCGCGAGGTTTTTGATATGGCGAGCCATATAAGGCTCAAAAAGAGTGGTTTGGTTTTGAACGCGGAGAAAGACGGTGAACCAATTAGCGAGCCTGTTTTTGTGAACGGCAAGCAGTCAGGCGAAACTCCGTTCAGCGGTTCTGTTCCTGTGTGTGCAGAAATAGAGTTCGGTAAAAATCGTGAAAAGGTGGATGTGAAGTTAAAGCCTAACGAGAAGGTGGAACATACTGTAAAGAGTGACGGCGTGAGTGGCGGTTCTCTTGTAGATTCCCGCGATGGCAAAAGGTACAAAGTTGTAAAGATAGGCAACCAAACGTGGATGGCAGAGAATTTAAACTACAACACCAGCGGTTCAAAATGCTATAGCAATCAAGAAAGCAACTGTCAAAAATACGGAAGGTTATATAATTGGAACACTGCTAAGTCGGCTTGCCCCAAAGGCTGGCATTTGCCTACCAAAGGAGAATATGGTAAGCTAGATGATTTTGTTGGCGGTGAAAAAACGGCAGGTTATTATCTGAAGGCTACGAATGGCTGGAACGATAATGGCAACGGCACGGATGCTTATGGTTTTTCGGCTTTGCCTGGCGGCAACGGCAATTCTGGTGGTAGCTTCAACTATATCGGTAACTTCGGCTATTGGTGGAGTAACTCTGAGGTTAATGCCAGCGGTGCTTACGGCGGCGGTATGTTCTACAACTACGCCGGTGTGAGTTACGGCTACTACGATAAGGGTAGCCTGTTTAGTGTCCGTTGTCTGCAAGATTGAGTGCGTTGAGTTAGCTGCTCTCAGGCTTTGGGGTGGGGCGGTGGGGCGATTTTTCTATATTATCAATAGAGGTATTTATGGCTTTTGTGAAACTAGGACAAGAAAATATTTTTTCCGAAGATGCCTATAAGTCATTTTTAGACGGAGAATCCAAAGTATTAAACGCTCGCTTGCGAGATAGCGAGGTTTCTTTTATTGAAGCTATGGTATCATCCGAAGCAGATTTCACAAAGGTTGAAAATGGCGATGCCATAGTTCGTTCAATAAGAGAACTTGCTTGGTAAAATATGGCTTTGGCAAAAGGTTTAGTGTTTTCGTAAATCAGCACTTGAATGTCTGCTATAGGGTTGGTTTTTAATTTGCGGTATTGAATGATTAATTTTCTACATTCCCCAAATGGTTAAAGCCGAAATGGTGCGAAAAGATGACTTTGGAGTGAATTATGAAAAAGACATTGGTTTTATGCCTGATTACCTTCTGCTTTGCCTTTGCCGCAAAGCAAAGCATTGTTGTATTGCCCTGCACAGGCGATTTTAATGCAAAAGAATTGGAACGTTTAAGAGATAAAGTGGAAGAAGTCACAAGAAATGTTTTGCCGTCTTCTGATTTTAGGGTGATACCTTACAAGGATGTGCGGGAACAGGTAGGCGATGAAGCTCTTTACAACGCCTGCGAGGAAGGTGGGCAATGTTTTGGGCAATTGGCGGCACAAGTCAATGCGGATTATGGTGCGTGGTGCATGGTAAATAAATATAAGGGCAAATGGTTTGGTAGCAAATTGGCGTTAAAGTTTCAATTATATAGTGTGGGAGAAAAGGATCTTTTATTTACCAAAGAATATGATTCCTATAAACCAAAAGATTATGATGATCTGGTTGAAATAATAAAGAAGGAAATTCCGGGCGCACTCAAAGAAAAAATTCTCCGCAAAAAACAGCCACCGCCTGAGGCAGAAAAGGAAAAGCTCTACGTGGTAAATTTGAGCACAGAACCTCCAGGAGCATTTATAAGCTTTGACGGAGTGCCAGCAACTAGCTGCCCAAAAACGCCTTGCAAGGCAGAGCTTCGTGGCGGCAATGTTCGCATTATCGCCACGTTGGAGCAGTACGAAAAGGCAGATACAACTATTTCTATAAAACAGAATAATCAGAGCGTAGCGATAAAATTGAAATCCAACGAAAAAGTCAAGCTCACGTACAGCGGTTTTAGTGCGAGTAAAACTGTGCAAAAGGAGCCAAAAGAAAACAATAGCGAAATGGAAGCTCTATACAATGCATCTCGTTCAGAATATGTGAGGGGTGACCGTGCTGTTGCCTACAATGGCTTTAAGCAAATTTATGAATCGGTAAAAACGGGAGAGCTTGCAGAAAACTCTTTGTATTGGATGGCTATGTGCATGCTGGATGCCGGAAAAAAGGAAAACGCTGAAATTCTTTTCAAAACCCTTTTAGAAAAATTTCCGCAGGGTGCAAAAGTTTGCCCAACGGAATTTAATCTAGCAGTCATGGCAGCAGAAGCCAAAGATAAGGCAAAGCAAATAGCTTGGCTACAAAAGCTTCTAAACACTGCGCACTGCGTTTCTAGCAACGAGTTCCACAGAGCGGTAGATATTTTGAAAGAACTTCAAAAGGAGCTAAAAGGGCAGTCATATACGGAGAGTAGCAGCCCACAGCCGCGAGGCGGCGGCAATTCATTTACAGACAGTCGCGACAACAAAACATACAGGGTTGTAAAAATAGGCAATCAAACTTGGATGGCGGAGAATTTGAACTACAATGCGAGCGGCTCAAAATGCTATGACAATCAGGAGAGCAACTGCAAAAAATACGGAAGGCTCTATGATTGGAACACAGCAATAACCGCTTGCCCCAAAGGCTGGCATTTGCCTACCGAGAAGGAATATGGCGAGCTGGATAACTTTGTTGGAGGTTGGAATACGGCAGGTAAATTTTTGAAGGCAATGAGCGGTTGGAACAATAATGGCAACGGCGAGGACAAGTTTGGCTTTTCCGCCCTGCCGGGCGGCGGCAGTTCTGGTGGCGATTTCAGCACTGTCGGCAACTACGGCTACTGGTGGAGTGCCCGTGAGAGCTATAGCGGCAGCGCTTACTCCCGGGACGTGTACTACCACGACGAGTACGTACTCTACGACAGCAAAGATAAGAGCTACTTGCTTAGTGTCCGTTGCTTGCAAGACTAAGGCGAAGCCTGCCGCTAGCCGGAAGGCAGGCGGTGGGGTGATTTTCTATATTTACATATACTATGGGTGCAAAGAAGTATATAGATAAGAACGTTTACGAAGCATCAGTTGAGCGCATGGATTTTATATTTAAGAATTTTGAGAAAATATACCTATCTTTCAGTGGTGGCAAAGACAGTGCGGTTATGCTCAATTTGGCAGTTGATTATATGAGACAGCACAAAATAAGCAAGAAAATAGGCGTTTTATTTGTGGATTTGGAGGGGCAATATCAAATAACAATAGAATACATTAAATATGTGCTGCAAAAAGACAGCGATTTGTTTGATGTTTACTGGTGCTGCCTGCCCCTGAACCTGAGAAATTCACTTAGCGTTTTTGAACCTTTTTGGACCCCTTGGGATTTGCACAATAAAGACAAATGGGTTAGAGATTATCCCGATTATCCCTGCATAACAGAAAAAAACAATCCCTTTGCTTTTTTTAAAAAAAATATGGAATTTGAGGAATTTATTCGCAAATTCGGGGATTGGTATGCAGAAGGAAAAAGAACAGCCTGCCTTATTGGGATTCGCTCCGATGAGAGCTTTAATAGGTTTAGGACAATAGCTGTGAAACAAAAAAGAATGCTGAACAATTTAAACTGGACAACAAAAATTTCCAACTCCGAAAAACTATACGCTTGCTACCCCATTTACGACTGGAGAACCAGAGATATATGGATTGCCAACTATAAATTCAACTGGAGCTACAACGGATTATACGATTTATTTTACAAAGCGGCAGTTAAACTAGACCAAATGAGAATTTGCCAGCCTTATGGAGACGACCAGCGCATAGGGTTGAATTTATTCCGCGTTGTGGAGCCAGATACTTGGGCAAAGGTGGTGAACCGAGTTAGCGGCGCGAATTTCGGAAATATTTATTGCGGAACCAAAGTGCTGGGCTACAGAAAAATAAAACTCCCTAAGGGGCATACCTGGGAAAGCTACACTAGGCTGCTGCTCGCAACGCTTCCAAAAGCGGTTGCATTCAATTACAAAAGAAAATTCACCAGATTCATAAAGCATTGGCAAAGCACAGGCTCTGCCATAAATAGTTCATGGATTCCAGAAGAAGCTAGTCTTTCTGGCAAGTTTTCAACGCGGGGCAAAAAAAATTTGCCGCTTATGATTTACAAAAAAATACCGGACAAACTTCCTTTTTGGGCAGAATCAAAAAAAATTGGACCGAGCTGGCGCCGCATGGCTATATGTATTTTGAAAAACGACCAATTGTGCCGTACCTTGTCTTTTTCTCAAACAAAAAATCAAAGGGAAAGAATGCAGAAACTTTTTGACAAATACAGTTTTATATAAAAACGCAGGAGGAATATGGAAAAGAAGGAATATAAAAGCCCTGTTTACAACGTAAAGGCTATTCCAGTGGAAAAGCTGAGGGCTAACGAGTACAATCCCAACAACGTTGCTCCAACGGAAATGGAACTTTTGTACCGCAGCATTAAAGAAGATGGCTACACCATGCCTATAGTGGTTTATTACCACGAAGAAGAGGATGTGTACGAAATAGTGGATGGTTTTCACAGGTATTCAATAATATTGAAATACGAGGATATTTACGAAAGAGAAAAGGGATTGCTGCCTTGTTCTATTATTGAAAAGCCTATAAGCGAGCGCATAGCGTCTACCATAAGGCACAATAGAGCTCGCGGAAGCCATGATGTTGACCTTATGAGCAATATTGTGGCGGAGCTAGTGGAACTTGGCAAAAGCGATAATTGGATTTCAAAATATTTGGGAATGTCTAAAGATGAAATTCTCCGTCTCAAACAAGTAACTGGAATAGCCGCGCTTTTTAAAGACCAGGAATTTTCAAAAAGCTGGGTGGTGTAGTTGGAGCAAGCAGCTTATTTTTTTTCAGATGCACATTTGGGTGTATCGCCCAAAGGTTCAGTACCAGAACGAGAAGAACATTTGATTTCATTTTTAAAAGAGCTTGAGGGCAAGGCTACCCATCTTTTTATCGCTGGCGATTTATTTGAGTTTTGGTATGAATACGATTTTTATTCCCCTTCCCGTTATTTTAAATTGTGTAGAGTGCTTGCTAATTTAAAGGATAGCGGTTGTGAAATTAAATTGCTCAAAGGCAATCACGATTTTGCATACAGAAATTTTTTTGAGAGAGAGCTTGGCATAGAGGCTTGTTCGCATATTGTAGCAGAGCTTCACGGCAGGCGTGTTTATATTTGCCACGGAGACGGGCTTGCAAAGTCAGATGTTTATTACAGATTTTTAAGGAAAATTCTGGATTTTAAACTCAACAGATTTTTGTTCAAGTGGATTCACCCCGATATTGGAATGCGCATAGCTCTCTCTGTTGGTTCAAACAGCAGGCATTTTAACAAAGAACGCATAGTTCCAGAGGAGCAGTATTTGGATAAAATAAGGGAAATTATGCGAAAAAACAACTGCGATACCTTTGTGCACGGGCATAATCACTCCGGTGGGCTGTGGAAAGTGCCAGAAGGGGTGGTTGTGAATTGCGGTCAATGGCTTTTTGAGGAGAATTATTCCTGCATATCAAAAAAAATTTGCTATTTTTACCCTTCCCTTTTAACTGAGCCAAGCTCTGCCAGCTAAAAGGTAAAACCAAAGAGCTTCCTTACGAGGTATAAAATGGCTTATAGAGGTCCTAAAGCAAAAGTTGCCCGCTCTCTTGATTTGGCGGTCACTCCCAAAACACAAAAAATTTTAGAACGCCGCAAATTTCCTCCAGGTCAGCACGGAATGAGCCGCAAGAAAAATGCAGGAGTTTACAAGCAGCAGTTGGTTGAAAAACAGAGGCTAAAATTCACCTACAACATTTCCGAAGCCCAGCTTGCCAAAACCTACGCAGAAGCAAACCGCAAGGAAGGTTCTTCTGGTGATAACTTGATGGTTCTTTTGGAAACCAGACTAGATGCCCTAGTATATCGTGCAGGCTTTGCCCGCACAATTTTCGCAGCCCGCCAATACGTTGCTCACGGTCATTTTCAGGTGAACGGCAGGCGCAGTTTTTCTCCAAACCGTTTAATTAAACCAAACGATTTAATAGAGCTTCGTGAAAAATCAAAAAACCATCCGCAAATAAAAGAAGCGATAGAGGGAGCACCAGAAGCTCCAAATTATTTGTCGGTGAACAAAGACAAAAAAGAAGCTAAGTTGGTGAACACCCCGCTACGCGACCAGATACCGGTGAAGCTGAATGAGCAGCTGGTTGTGGAATATTACAGTAAGTAAATTGTCTGAACCAGAATTATCAGAATTAAAGAATGAACAGAATGAAGGCAAAAACAACATTTAACTATAGGGCTTGCGGTGCAAGCTCGTTGACTGTTTTTGGGGGGGGGGGGGGGGGCGGGGGGGGGGGGGGGGGGGG
>JAITFP010000116.1 GCA_031281275.1 Candidatus Fibrimonadaceae bacterium | reverse complement strand
CTTGGCAAAAACTATATAGCCGACATAGGCATAAGAAATATGCTTTTAGGATACAGAGATACCGAAAGGGGGCATATATTGGAAAACATAGTGTTTTTGGAGCTTTTGCGGCGTGGTTATAAGGTTCATATAGGGAAATTTTTGGATTTTGAGATTGATTTTGTGGCAGAAACTCCAAAAGAAAGAATTTATATTCAAGTTTGCGAAAGTTTAGTTGACAAAAACGTTTTTGAGCGAGAGATTGCTCTGCTAAAACATATAAGAGACAACCACGAAAAAATAATACTTTCGGGAGACAAGAATTTCATTGCCTCTTATGATGGGATTAAAATTGTGAATGTCGTGGATTTTTTGTTGGGATAGGGGACCCATCACTCCCCCGCTTTCTGCCTCAAAACCCCCAAAACCTGCTCTAATGTCAGTTCGGCGGTTTTTTCTGTGTATAATGCACTTATCAAGTTGGAATGGGCGGTTTGCATATTGTTGTCGGCGGTTAGAAGGTCTGTGATTGGGGCTACTTGTTCTTTGTATTCAAGCTCTTTCATTATGTAGTTTTCTTCTGCTAGTTTCACGTTTTCTTTGTTGCGTTCCACAAGGTTTTGGGCGTTGAACAGGGTTGATTTTGCACTTTCGTAAGCTGCCTGCAAAGCTATCTTTTGTTTTTCCCTGTCTATTTCCAGCTTCCTTTTTTCAATTCGGGCATAAGTACGCTCCGCGGTGTTAGACATTCCGTCAAAAATTGGGACGCTTACGTTTATCCCAACTGTGCCATTATCTGCGAATTTGTCCTGAGGGCTGCTGAAAAAATCAAATTTTCCCCTTGAAGCCTGGGTTCCGTAGCTTGCAAATGCCACAACATTGGGATATATTTTTTCCTTAGTCAAATCAATCTGCATTTCTTGAAGCCTAACCATCTGATCCATCCTTTTTAATGCAATGGAGCTTTGCAAATGGTCTCCACTTTCACCGCCAATGGCTCTGGAATCTATGTTAAGGCGGTCGGTTAGGGAAATGTCTTCTCCTATTGGGCGACCTATAATTTGCAAAAGAGCATCTTTTTGGGTTTGAATTTGAACTTTGAGGTTATCTATTTGTGTACCTAGTGCCACCAAATTAATATCCATTGTGTTCAAATCGCCTTTTTTAGCTATGCCCTGCTCCACCATAGCGGCTATTGCCTCACGGGTTTTGCCAAGATTATCCTTGGATTTTTGCATAACCTCTAAATTTTCTTCCATATAAACAATAGCCCAATACTGCATTGATATTCCATAAATTATGCCCTCTTGAATTTCCTGCTTAACCAGCGCGTCTATCTCCTTGCCCTTTTTTGCCATTGCAATGCCCGTTAATGCCTGCGGAACATATAAAAATTGCTGTAATTTTAAATCAGCAGATACATTCCAATTCACCGGATAATCTACGGCTATAAGATCCAAAAAGCCCTTTTGATTAGGAATCGGTGATGCCCCTATTTGAATTTTAGCCGGATCGTTTGCCCAAAGACGGGTCATAGTGCCGCTTGCCGTTAATTGCGGTAAATATTTGCGAAAAGCCGCCTCCACCTGAGCATCTATGCCATCGGAACCCAGTTCGGACTTTTGAATATCCAAATTTCCTTTTAATCCATCGCTTAAAGCCTGTTTTAAGCTGAGAGGGGTGCCTGCAAAGGCAAAACCCACTGCGCAAAAGGCAATCAAGCATAAAATCTTATTCATAAGTGCAAAAATAAATAAATAAAAGCACTTTTTACCCCGTTTTTATTGTATTAAAGGATTAAAAGAGTTTTTTAGGGGATAAAGGGTAGTTTTGTCTCGGAAACAATTTTATATTATCCTATATTGTGAAATATTTATTTCTGTTTTTTTGTTTGATTTTGTGTTCTTGTGAAGATCCCGAACTAAATGGAACTTGCGTTCCAATAGAAGAAGAGTTATTAAAATTTAACTCGCAAGGAGGAATAGATAGTATTAGCCCTTATTATTATTGGCGGATGAGTTTTACTGGTATTTTTACTGCTGGTGTAGGAGAAGAAGAATGCGAAGTTAAGCCTGATACAGTAGAATGCTTATGGTTTAGCTTGGTAAAAAGAGATAGCGCTGTATTTGCTTCGGTAAATCAAAACAATACGGGTCGAATAAGAGATGTGAGTATAAAGATATGGGAAAAAGGCGATAAATGTGATATGTGGGGAGCAATTACAATAATTCAATACCCTGAGCCTATTGAGCTATCAAAGGATGAATTTTAAGGGATAAAGGGTATTGGTAGCGCAGTTCCCTTGTAGGGAACCCCCGAAATTCTCTCTATTGTTTTGGCGTTGTCCGTAATTATTTCCTCGGTTAGTTCGTCAACAAAACTCGCTGGGGAAAACACAAAACCTATTATTCTAACCTTTTTTGATTTTAAATAGTCTATGGAAAGCAAGGTGTGGTTTATGGTGCCAAGACCTGGAGAAGCCACGAGCAAAACCTTGAAGTTAGACAGCTTTGCCAAATCTGCCATATCAAAATTATGCGTTATTGGAACCCTGAGACCCCCAGCCGCCTCCATAATTATAAAATCGTATTGCTTTTTTGCGGTTGCCAAAAAATTTTTTATTACGTTTTTTTCAAATTTAACCTTTTCCTTGGCAAAGGCAAAATGCGGCGAACTTGGAGTTTTTAGATTATAGGAGCAAGATATGTCTTTCGGCTTTGTTTTGGTCACTTTTTTTATAAAGTCCATATCTGTGGGTTGCCCGCATTGAATGGGTTTGTAATACAAAACTTTCTTTTTTCTTGTCACCTTAAAATAATCCAATAAAAAGGCAGAAACACAGGTTTTTCCAACACCCGTTCCAGTGCCAGCGATAAAAATTCCTCCTTTAGCCATATCTATTTCACATACTCCTTAATTGCATCTCTCAGCGAGGTAAAAATCCGGTCAAGCTCATCTTCGTCTTCTTCTAAAAGGGTTATGCGAAAACCCATTAGTTCAGAGCAAAAACTGCTTATTGGAACAACGCAAATTCCGGTTGCCCCTAAGAGATAATATACAAAGCGGTAATCAAGGCTAACTCCATTGCACCATTCTTCAACCTTTGCCTTTATTTGTGGTTTTTTTATTGGTAAAAACTGCTTATCGTTCAAAACACCGTCTTTGAAAATTATGGAATTGTAAAATGCCCCATAAGTAGGGTTGAATGTGAGTTCTGGAACTTCGCTCAAAATTTTGTTTATAAGGGCACTCCGTTTGCCTATTCGTTCATTCAAATTTTTGCGATGCTCTTCGTAGCGGCTATCGCCCAAAATCAAGGGCAGTGCTAGCTGTGGGAGCGTGGTTGAGCAAACTTCCGTCATTTTTGCATTGTCTAGCGCATTGCAAAAAGCTAGAAATTCGGGGTCTTTGTCTTTATTGTAAAATTCCATCCAGCCGCAGCGCGAGCCGGGCCAGGGAACCTCCTTTGAAAGCCCCTTCATAGCTATGCCCGGAACATCTTCTATATATTCCGCAAGAGCATAAGAACGTGCCCCGTTATATGTAATTTTGGTGTAAATCTCATCTGCCACAACAAATACCTTGTACTTTTTCGCAATTTGAATCATCTTTTTAAGGTGTTCAAGCGGGTACACCATACCCGTTGGGTTATCGGGGTTTATTATGAGAATGCCCACTATATTCGGGTTGTATTTCACCTTGTTTTCAAGTTCTTCCAAATCTGGATACCAATGGTTGCCGGGGTCTAGCCTGTAAGTTATAGGCTCTGCGTTGGCGTGTGCGGCTTCTGCGGAGCTGTGGGTGCTATATGCTGGAGAGGGACCAATTACCCTGCTAGTTATGTCTAGCAAATGGTAGGTTGTGGAAATGCCGTCTCCCATTCCGTTGAAAAACAAAATATCGTCTGGGGTTATTTGAGGACCGCCCAAGGCATTGGTTTTTTCGCACAAAAATTCTCTGGTTTTAAGTATTCCCTTAGAAGGACAATAGCCATAAGAGGCATTTTGCCGCACGAGGTTTGCCATAATATCTTTTATCCATTCTGGCAGTTGGCATTTCTTTTCTATTGGGTCGCCTATGTTTTCCCAATGAATGGGCAAACCGAGGGCTTTAAGCTGATTCGCTTTTTTAACAATCTCGCGAATTTCATACTTAAATTCCTTTGACCCTTCGGAAAGTAATTTTTTGCGCATGAGGGGAATTTAGAAAATTTGTATATTTCAAAACGTGAAACATCTCCTCGCCTCTCTTTTAGACAGCTATTCAAAACTGGAAAATTCCATTCCAGTTAATCCACACTTTTTGCCAAATAAAGATGAAGTTGTTGAACTTGTGAACAAATTCCATAGCCTGCTATTCCCAGGCTATTTTGGCAATCACAAAACAGACACTCTCTTAAAGAAAGTTCACCACCTGCTGAATAAGCAGCTGGAGTTGCTCCATTGCAAAAAAGAACTTGGAACAGAATTTTTGAACAAACTCCCAAAAATAAGGGCAAGCCTTGCAACAGATGTGGAGTCCACTTTTGAAGGAGACCCTGCTGCCAAAGATAGACAGGAGATAATAATTTCCTATCCCGGAATTTATGCCATTTCCACTTACAGGCTGGCTCACGAGCTTGAACTGCTGAAAATCCCAAAGCTACCGAGAATAATGACAGAGCACGTTCATTCCATGACAGGCATAGATATTCACCCTGGGGCGCAAATAGGTGATTACTTTTTTATAGACCACGGAACAGGCATTGTTATAGGCGAAACCACCGTTATAGGAGAGCACGTAAAAATTTATCAGGGAGTAACGCTCGGTGCTCTTTCAACAAAAGGCGGCAACACATTGAAAGGGCAAAAACGCCACCCAACGGTAGAGGATAATGTTACGATATATTCCGGTGCTTCCATTTTTGGCGGCAATACTGTGATAGGCAAAGATTCCGTGCTTGGTAGCAATGTGTTTGTAACAAGCTCGGTTCCTCCTGGCTCAAAACTGAGCATTCATACTTCAAAATCGGTTTCTGCTGGCGCTATGCTTTGAAAATTCCCATAATTTTGTTTTTCTCATCGTATTCCCTTAGCGTATCTAAATGCTGCCTTGAATATTCCAGCAGGGCAGGTGCCACCATTTTTAGCCCAAATTTTTTTGCCTCTTGCAATCTCTCTCTTTTATTCAACTCCGGGCAGCTATGCTCCAAAACAAAAAGCAGTTCTTTGCCTCGCTTAGAAACGCTAAAGGGCCAAGCTGCGCATTCCATTGGTTTATTTTTTCTGAGTTTGCATCCCATATTTTCACAGTGATGCGCACAGGCAAACAACCCGTTTTTTTGCTCTTTTACCTCTATTCCTTTTGGAACATAAACAAGAGATTCTTTTTTGAATGTGCAACAGATTTTGCATTTCGCGCAGGTTTCGTGTTTTAATATAGATACCACGTTGCCAAATTAGTAAATTTCTAAATTGAACCAGATGTTTTTTAGAATTCTATTATTTGCCACTACCTGCCTTATGCTTTCTTCTTGCTATAGGTTCACAGCCACAACCTTGCCTGCGCATATAAAAACGGTGCGCATAGCAGATGTGGATTACCGCAGCTTTGACCCGGTGCTTGGCAATAGGCTTAAAGACGGCATAACAGAACTTTTCAGAATAAATGCCCCGGCTATTAGAATTGTAAACGAAAATGCAGATTCAGATTTTTCTCTTACTCTCACGAGCTACAGCAACAGACCTGAGTCCCAAAGCTCAAACGCAGATGTTGAAACATATAGGGTAACAATGGAGGTATCGGTTACTTTTTATGACAATGTTCGCAAAAAAGCAATTTACGAAAATAAGAGGGTTCAAGCTATAGGTTCTTATTATGTGCAAAGAAACGAATCGGAAAATATTCACGGGCAAGAGCGCGCAATAAAAAGCCTTCAAGACATAATAATTGCAAACGCTCTGGCAAAGTGGTGATTAATCTTCTTCTTCTTCTTTTTTCGCTTTAGCCGATACTTTTTTGGTGTTTGTTCTTTTCACCGCATCTAAATGGAGTTCTACGCCTTTTTCGCCTTCTACTTTTACTATCGTTCCATAAGTTTTTCTGCCAGGGCAGGCTGCTTCAACTTGATGGTCGCCAGCATCCACGCTATTAAGTGTTAAAGGACCTCCGTCTGTGCGGTCTGCATATTCACCGTCTAGCAAAATTTGGCATTTGCCCGGATTTGTGGTTATTTTAATTGTTCCGTGAGGCATAACAGTTGTGCCTTCATATTTATTTTCTTTATTTGGCCACACATTAAAGCGGACGTTTATCAGTTCCTTTCCTTGGTCTATGACTACCAGCTTTAAAGGACCCGTCCTGAATTGGCGCTTGATTATAGGACTTTTTCCGAGTGAGTCTCCATCCAAAAACACATAGCTACCAGGAGGGTCTGTGATGATGGTAACGGTACCCGTTTTGCCTCTTGGCGCAAAATCATCATCATCGGCAAAAACACTAACAGAAAGAAGCAGCATTAATGCTGCGGGCAAGGCTAAGCGAAAAATATTCATAATATCTCCAAGGTTAAGGTCTAAGTTAAATATAGAAAACGTTTTTCTATATTGCCACTTTCTATATGCTCTCTTCAGAAATATCAAAACGGCGCACATTTGCCATAGTTTCCCATCCCGATGCTGGAAAAACCACGCTTACGGAGAAATTTTTGTGGTACGGCAAGGTTATAAGGGAAGCGGGGCACGTTAGGGCTAAGGCAAACAAAAGCTACACCGTCAGCGATTGGATGAAAATTGAGCAGCAAAGGGGAATTTCGGTAAGTTCCTCGGTTTTGAATTTTCCGTTTGAGGGTTGTTATTTCAATTTGGTGGACACTCCGGGGCATCAAGATTTTTGCGAAGACACCTACCGCGCACTAACCGCTGTGGATGCCGCTTTGGTCTTGATAGATTCCGTAAATGGCGTGGAAAGGCAAACCATAAAACTCATGGAAGTGTGCAGAATGCGCCACACACCCATAATAACATTCATAAACAAAATGGATTTAGACGGTCGCGATGTTTTGGAGCTTTTAGATGAAATTGAAAAAATTTTGCAAATCCAAGCCTGCCCCTTTACCTTGCCCATAGGTTACGGAAAACTATTCAAAGGTATATATTCCATAGCAGACAACACCTTTCACACATTCAACAAAGAAGAGGGCAAACAGGAAATTCTGCAAATGAAAGGAGCAGACGATCCCAAGCTGACAGAGCTTTGCGGCGAGGAATACATCAAAGAATTTAAAAATCGCTACGATATGGTGACGCAAGCAATGGAACCTTTTAACAAAGAAGAATATTTAGCAGGCAAGCAATGCCCCGTATTTTTTGGAAGCGCGGTGAATAATTTTGGCGTGAGGCAGCTTTTAAACACATTCGCAAACATTGCCCCTCCGCCAACACCAAGAGAATCCGATGTTCGCACGGTTATGCCAACAGAAGATAAATTCAGTGCATTCATATTTAAAATCCAAGCAAATATGGACCCCCGCCACAGAGACCGCACCGCATTTTTGCGTATATGCTCGGGTTCTTTTGAAAGAGGAAACAAGGTGTGGCATTGCCGCACAGGTCGCGAAATTCGCCTTGCCGCCCCAACAAGTTTCTTAGCCCAAGACAAAGAGGTTATAGACAAAGCCTACGCCGGCGACATTGTGGGTATAAACGACCCAGGCATTTTCAACATTGGCGACACCCTAACAGAAGGCGAAAAATTCCAATTTTCCGGCATCCCAGATTTTGCACCGGAATTTTTCGCAAGAGTAACCCTTATGAACCCCTTAAAGAGCAAACAAATGTCCAAAGGTCTTTTGCAACTTTCCGAAGAAGGCGCAACCCAGCTTTACACGTCTTTAACATCTGCGTTGCCCATCATTGGCGTTGTTGGTGAATTGCAATTTGATGTTTTGCAACACCGTTTGGAAAACGAATACGGTGCAGAAGTCCAGCTAGACAAAATCCCAGCGTTCGGTGCCAGATGGATTTATGGCGAGCAAAAAAAACAAGAGGAATTTTCAAAAGAGTACAGAGGTGATTGCATGCACGACAAAAAGGGAAATTTGGTTTGTTTGTTCCCGAATGAATATCGGTTGAATTTGGCGGTTAAGAATTATCCTGAGTTGGAATTTAAGGCAGTGAGCGGGTGAATATGGAAAAAGCCATTCTAATAGGAATAGCCACGCAACGCGTAAAACCCGCGCAAGCACAAGAACACTTGCAGGAATTGCAGCGTTTGGCAGAGACGGCTGGGGCAAGTGTTGCAGAAACTTTCCTTCAAAGAGTTCAGGCTTTCAATCCGGCAACGCTCATAGGCGAAGGCAAAATAGAGGAGGTACGTTTAGCTGTTGAAAAACACGATGCAACTTTAGTTGTTTTTGACGAGGATTTGAGCGGCTCGCAGGTGCGAAATTTGGAAAAACGTTTGCCAGAGATAAAAGTGCTGGATAGAACTGGGCTTATACTTGATATTTTTGCACATCACGCAAAAACTGCAGAAAGCCGCCTTATGGTGGAAGTGGCGCAAATGCAGTATTTGATGCCGCGCCTCACCCGTGCCTGGGTTCATCTTTCACGGCAGGTGGGCACGGGCGGCGCAAGCCCCGGAATAGGGATGCGAGGACCTGGCGAAACTCAGTTGGAAGTGGATAGGCGTTTGGTGCGCAAACGAATTCAAGAACTTAAAGCCAAGTTGAAAAAAATAGAGCGTGACAGGGAAAACCAAGAAAGGCGAAGGGAAAATACATTTCACGTTGGTTTGGTTGGCTACACAAATGCAGGAAAAAGCACACTTGCAAATCGCCTAACTGGTGCAAACGTATATGTGGAAGACAAACTCTTTGCAACCTTAGACAGCACAACTCGCAAATTTCATTTAGCAGATGGGCAAGACATTATATTGAGCGATACAGTCGGTTTTATTCGCAAATTGCCACACCACTTGGTAGAGACATTCAAAAGCACCCTTGGAGTTGCTGCCAATGCGGATTGCATTCTTGAGGTTATAGATTCCGCCGCTGCCGATTACAAAGAGCATATTGAGGTAAGCAAAAAAATTCTAGACGAACTGGTTGACCCTTCCATTCCACGTTTTTGCGTGTTCAATAAAACCGATGCCGCCCCCGATGAACGAAGAGAAGAGATACTCGCAAATTATCCCGATGCCATTTTAATCAGTGCGCTGGAAAATACCGGTATGGAAATGCTAAAAAAACGCCTTATGAAAGAACTCGCTAAATGGACTTTTCTCCGCACACAAAAAATTGCTGAAGAACAAATAGCGGCAATAGAGTGGCATCCATAATGCGTTGCAAATTTACCTGTGAATACAACGGCTTTGCATTTTCCGGCTGGCAAGAGCAGTTGAAAAATGGAGTTATACGCGAAAAAACAGTGCAAAGTGAGTTGGAAAGAGCTTTTTCCATAGCTCTTAGGCAAAAAATAAGCATTGTGGGTGCAGGCAGAACAGATGCCGGAGTTCACGCAAGAGGGCAGGTTGCACATTTTGACTGCGAAGAACAGGATTTGAACTTCCAAGTTTTGGAAAATTCGGTAAACGCCCTAAGCGATAAAAACGTGTGCATAAGAAATTTGGAACTATGCCCAGCCGATTTTCACGCTCGCTATAGCGCAAAAGAGAGATATTACATATACACGCTTTGCACAGAGCCTGTGGTTTTGGGTGGGGAATATGTTTGGGAATGTGGCTACAAGCTAAATGCAGAACTTATGGCAGAAGAGGCAAAATGTTTTTTGGGTTCGCACGATTTCAAGGCTTTTTCGGTGGCGAGGAAAGACGGCAAAAGCACTATTTGCGAGTTGAAGGAATTTCGTTTGGAGAAAAATGGAAATCTGATCTGCTGGCATATTTGCGGCAACCGTTTTTTACATAAACAAGTACGCTCAATGACGGGTTTGCTTTTTGATATTGGCAGGGGTCGCTATGGACTTGGCTCTGTGAATAAAATTTTCAGCGGGGAATTCAAAGGGGAGAGAACTTGGGCACCTCCGCAGGGGCTGGTTTTGGAAGCGGTTAGGTATTAGCATTTTATACATTAAGGCTATGGGCATCACAAATATAGCACCTAAAATTTTAGACCCTTTGCCAGGTGGCAAATATGTTGTGAACATAATGGACTGGGTTATAAATTGGGCAAAGGCAAACTCTTT
>JAITFP010000092.1 GCA_031281275.1 Candidatus Fibrimonadaceae bacterium | reverse complement strand
TTTGGGCATCTAGCGTGCGTTTAAACGCAAATCTACCCCCCCCCCCCCCCCATTTTATTGTCTAAACCTCGATGCCTCCAATTATCAGGATTTACAGAATTTAAAAAAACATCTAAAATCTCATCTTCCCTTAACAATAGGAGTTCTCTATGACAACAAAACGTTTTCTCTCGTTGGCGATCATTTTCGCTGTTCTAATATCAACAAATTCTGCTTACGCTCAAGTAGTGACAGGATTGGCTCTTAAAAGCGGTAAATGGCTTTTAAGTAAATATGCTGAAAATAAAGAAATAAAGGGAAAAATGCAAGAAATTCAACCGGCTTATGACGCTTGGCTTGAAACGCTTGAGGCTTATGTTTCAAAAACAGGTAAAGTTGGAGATTGTGATGCCATCGGGTTTAAATATTTTTCCAATAATCGGAGTGAAACACCAAATTTTTCTTATGAATGTGGCACAAAAGAAGACGGTAATATTGCATTTCTTAAAGTAAAAAATAAAGTTAAAATAGGCAAGTGCGATGAAAAATCTGAATTTAGAGCAGAATTTGACCTCAAAAAAAATTATCTTGATGTTTTTTCCTGGCCCATAAATGACGCTTGTATTTTTTTCCAACCAAGTTGCAGAACTTTAATCCCCGGTTCTTGCCCAGCAGGTATGGTATTTGTAGGAGCAGGAGCATCGGTGGAAAGTTTTTGCATAGGTAAATACGAGGTTACCCAAAAAGAGTGGCGTAAAGTATTGGGTATCAATACGAGCAAATTCCAAAACTGCGGTGACAATTGCCCTGAGGAACAGGTGTACTGGGGCGGTGCGCTATCATACATCACCAATCTGAATCGCCAAAACACTGGCATGAAATACCGCTTGCCAACGGATGCGGAGTGGGAATATGCAGCTCGTGGCGGTTGCCAGAGCATGCACTATCAGTGGAGTGGCAGCAATAATTTGGAAGAAGTAGCTTGGTATCGTGATAACAGCAAGAGTACGACTCATCCCGTAGGCACCAAAAAACCAAACGAACTTGGGATATATGACATGAGTGGCAATGTTTGGGAATGGGTATCCGACAAGGGAGATGTAAATAATGGAATAGTCCGCGGTGGAGCGTATAATGAATATATGCCTTTGTCTTACAAGCAAAAGGTGCCACTAAATATAAATATAGGTAAAGACAATGTTGGTTTACGACTAGTTCATCCCCCTATAGAAAAAAATACACAACCAGCAACAACCAACCAAAAACCACAAGTCGCAGAAAATCCAAGTGCAAACCGTTTCAACTCCAACTGCACCGATCCAGCAAAAGGAAACGGCAAACCGCTTTATTGCGGATACGCCAGTCCTCTCGGATGCTACAAAGTTCAGAATATGTATCCAGATGTAGCAACTGGTTTCACATGTGCAGAAAACTCTTCAGCAAAAGGCTGCGAACCTTGCCCAGACAAAATCTCTGCTTGCGAACGCGATGGCACTTTATACATAGATGTAAATCCTGAAAAATTAAATGTTCAACCTTGGGGAGCTGGCGTGAATTGTGTCAACGAAGGTGGAAAAAAGATAGGAGGCAGGTAGAATCAAAAAATTGTATCAAGCGGGAATGAGGAATAATTTATGAATAAAATAAAGGAAATTATAATAGTTCTCGCTGCTATTGTTACGATTATAACAGGCATTATTGGCTGTTATATATATTTGGCTTTGATCAAAGATTTGTTTGAAAAAATTTTAGAATATAAACTAATTGTAGGAAGTATTATAGCAATTATCGTAATAAATATTCTATTCGTTAAATTCTTTTCAATTATATGTAGCTTCTTCAAATGGCTCTCAACGATATACTTCAAATTCATTTGGAAAATAATTGGAATAGAAAAATGGTTTAAAGAAGAAAATAAAAGACTGCCATTAAAGGTAGATATGGAGCTACAAAAAGCAATAGACGCAACATTTTCTGATGAACAAAAAAAACAAACTTTCATAAATGATTATAATCGAATAATAAAAAAATTTAATGAAGACGACCGTTATACACTAGACATATTGAGTAAATTTTGGAAAAAAAGAGGAACCACGGAATTTATTAAATATTTGGAAGGTTTTTTTGAAGCCCTATCTTATTGGAGCGATGAAAAATTCCGTACTTGGACACTTCTCCTTACGAAACGGAAAGAAGCCGAATTTAGAGAATGTATGAAACATATAGATAACGGCAACTTAGAAGAATTTCAAATAAAATGTGCAAGAATTCAAAGCATTATTCCCGAAAAAGTATTTTTTCTAGATTTTCAAAATTATATAAAATGAACTTAAAATCGGGAAAATCCTGTTAATCGGGCGAATCGGGGTTCTGACATTTTTCTACATTCCCACCATTAGGGAATATTCTTTACCTACTATTCCGTCGCCCTAATGCAAAGCATAGAAATTTGGAGATAGCGTTATGGGCAAAAAAGAAGCCAAAGGCGAGCTTGAACAAGAAGTGGTATGTAAGGATTCCTTACTAACCACTCAGCACGGAGCCATAGAAGGAAAAACACAAACGAAATTGACAAAAATTTACAACTTGGATGTAATAATTTCCGTTGGGTACAGAGTAAAATCAAAAAGAGGCACTCAATTTAGGCTTTGGGCAAACAAAGTGCTAAAAGAGTATCTTTTGCGTGGCTATGCCATAAATCAAAGGTTTGAAAATTTGGAAAGCAGAGTTAGCGAAACAGAAAGGAAAATTGGCTTTTTTATTCATTCGTCTATGCCACCTCTTGAAGGTATTTTTTATGACGGACAGATTTTTGATGCTTATACTTTTGTATGCAATTTGATAAAATCTGCAAAAAAGTCCATTGTTCTAATAGACAATTACATTGACGAAAGTGTTTTACTGTTGCTTTCAAAACGAAATACCAAGGTATCTGCAAAAATTTACACAGTACATATTTCACAGCAATTGCAACTAGATATACAAAAACACGCTTCCCAATATCCTCCAATTACTGTGGATAAATTTTCAAAATCACACGACAGATTTCTGTTAATTGACGATTGTACATATCACATAGGAGCATCATTAAAAGATTTAGGAAAAAAATGGTTTGCCTTTTCTAAAATGCAAATAAAAGCAAACAATTTGCTGAAAAATATTTTTTGAAATACCTTACCTATCTTAGGGCATAAATACGCAATCGAGCAAGTAAGCATAACAAACACTTGGTAAACTAAAACGCCTGCTCCAAGTCGGCGATAATATCGTCAATATGCTCAGTGCCAATGGAAAGCCTAATGGTACCTGGTTTTATGCCCTGCTCTAAAAGCTCATCCCCAGTGAGCTGGGAATGTGTTGTGCTTGCCGGATGTATAACCAGAGATTTGGAATCTGCCACATTGGCGAGAAGGGAGAACAACTCCAGCTTGTCAATGAATTTCTTTGCCTGCTCCGCACCACCTTTGATTTCAAAAGTGAAAATTGAACCTGCACCTTTGGGGAAATACTTTTTATACAAAGCATTATCAGGATGCTCTGGCAAAGATGGATGGTTAAGGGATTCCACCTTTGGATGCTTGCGCAGATATTCCACCACTTTGAGTGCATTTTCCACGTGGCGTTCCACTCGCAGAGATAGGGTTTCCAATCCTTGAAGGAAAAGGAAGGAGTGGAAAGGGCTTATGGTTGCGCCGGTATCTCTCATCAAAGTAACCCGAATCTTTATTATATATGCGAGATTTCCCACCGCCTCGGTAAGAACTACTCCGTGATAGCTTGGGTTCGGTTTAGACAAACCCGGGAATTTATCATTTGCCGCCCAGTTGAATTTTCCAGAATCCACTATAACGCCGCCTATCACCGTTCCGTGACCGCCTATGAATTTGGTAGCGGAATGCACAACCACATCCGCGCCGTGCTCAATGGGGCGGAATAGGTTTGGTGGCGAAAAGGTGTTATCCACAATAAGTGGAATGCCGTTCTTGTGGGCAATGGCTGCCAAAGCGTCAAGGTCAACTATGGTGGAATGTGGATTTCCAAGCGATTCCACAAATAATGCCCTAGTATTTTCGTTAATCGCTTTTTCAAAATTCTTAGGGTCGCTGCCATCCACAAATGTTGTGGATATGCCTAAATCGGGCAAGGTGTGGGCAAAAAGATTATAGGTTCCGCCATAAATGCGTTTATCGGATACTATATTGTGCCCAGTTGTTGCAATATTCTGCACAGCATAAGTCACCGCTGCCGCCCCCGAAGAGGTTGCCAAGGCACCTACTCCGCCTTCAAGAGCCGCTATGCGTTGCTCAAACACGTCTGAGGTTGGGTTCATCAAGCGAGTGTAAATGTTGCCAGGCTCTGTCAAGGCAAACCTTCCGGCTGCTTGCGCGCAATCCTTGAACACGTAAGAGGTTGTTGCGTAAATGGGCACAGCCCTTGCGTCTGTGGTTGGATCCGGTTTTTCCTGACCAGCGTGAAGCTGAAGCGTTTCAAACTTGCGGTTTTTCATATAACTCTCCATTTTATATACATATAATACATATATGTATAGTATGTTTATGCTCATAATATAGTAAAAATACTCCTATCCAATTTCTTCAAAGCCTCATTTACCTGTGCTTTTGTCACGATAAGCGGGGGTAAAAAGCGCAAAACGTCTGTTCCGGCGCGCAAAATGAGCAAACCTTGTTCCCTGCAAGCGGCAATTACGTCTGCCACAGGTTTTTTGCATTCAATTCCGAGCAGCAAGCCGCAGCCCCGAACCTTGCCAAGGCAGGGGTGTTTTTTTGCGAGGGCTTCCAAGCCGTTTTTCAACTGCAAAGAACGCTCCTTTACATTTGAGAGGATTTTAGGTTTTGAAATAATCTCCAAAACGGCAAGACCAGCGGCACAAGCGATGGGATTTCCGCCAAAGGTGGTTCCGTGGTCGCCTGGTTTTAGGCACTCGGCAATTTTTGCACTCATAAGCACTAAGCCTAGCGGCAAGCCGCCACCCAAAGATTTTGCCCAAGTTGTGATATCTGCGTTTATGCCAAAAAGCTCCGAGCAGGAAATTGCCCCGCAACGCCCAAACCCAATTTGAATTTCATCTGCTATAATTAGGCAACCGCTTTGCTTTTTAAGCTGGTTTATAGTTTCTATGATTTTTTTTGAAGGCATCAAAATGCCGCCTTCCGCAACCACAGGCTCAAGCATTATTGCCGCTGTGTTTTTGCCAACTGCCTTTTTTAATTCCTCTACATTGTTCCATTCCACGTGCTTGAATCCGGCGGGCATTGGACCAAAACCTTCTTTTAACTTTTCTTGCCCCGTTGCGGCAAGCGCGCCGTAGGTGCGTCCGTGGAAACCGTTTTCAAATGCTATTATTTCAATGCGGTTATTATGAAAATATTTTCTCGCGAATTTTATGGCAGCTTCGTTTGCCTCTGTGCCGGAATTGCAAAAAAATGCTTTGCCTTTTTCTTTGCCGAACTTGGTTAGCGAGAGCATTTTCTGAGCGAGTTTTATTTGCGGTGAGTTTGGGAATAAGTTTGAGATGTGCGAAAACTTTTCGCTCTGCTCCCTTATGGCTTTTTTTATGGCAGGGTGAGAATGACCAAGCGCATTTACGGATATTCCGCTTGCAAAATCCAAATATTGCTTCCCTTTGCTATCAAAAAGCAAAGCACCCTTCCCGTGCGTGAAGTCCACATTTGCCTTTGCATACGTGGGTGTTATGATTTTGGAATCCTGTTCGTGAAAATTTGTTTTCATTTAGGGGAAGGTAGAAAAATCCGCTCCACCAACTCCAAAAAATAGTTCTCGTTCCAAATTTCTGTGTCTTGAGGATTTTTCAGAAAAGGCATAACATCGCTTTTAACAGCGTTTATATTAACAGATTTTATTCTTTTCGCAAGAGAGAGTTTCAAGCTCTTTTCATCTTTTATTTTTCCGTTAGGGTCGCCAAATTGCTTTGCCCTTGCAAAAAAATGCTTTAAATCCATTGGAATTTGATTTTTAACATACCATTCAAAATCAAACCAGTCTCGCCCTTTAACTCTATTTTTCCAGTTCCTGAACAAAAACGCATGAACCTTGCCCGCGAACAAGCACGGCAAGGTAAAGCAGCGAGTGTTAAAGGAAAAAGGCTGTAAAAGCAGTTTATTTTCGGTTTCAAAATCCAGTGGCGGCAAAGTATCCACTTCAATTTTGATTTTCACCTGTCTTTCCGTTTGAAATTTAACATCGTAAAACAAAGAGGTATCTTTCAAAAAAGCCGATTCAATATTCGTGTTTTGCAGTTTCTTTTTTTTTGTAATCTCAATGTTTTTTCCCACAGACAAAAACTCTTCCCTTATGAATGGAAAATAATTTTGCAAATCAAAATTTTTATCGGCTCGCAACAAAGAAAAATCCATATCTTCTGAAAATCTCGGCATATCGTGAAACAGCCTTAAACAGGTTCCGCCGTAAAAAGCGGCGTGTTCAAAAAAATCGCTGCGGGAAAGCCCGGCAAGCACAATCTGTTGCATCACCTCACGGAACGCATTGTTTTTTTGTTCTCTGGTTATAGCTTTGTGCTGAGACAGCATATTATCAAATACATTCATTCAGAACCTCTTTCAAAAAAAGCAAATCTCTGCTTTTTTTGCCTGCATCTATACATTCCTGAACAATACCTATATCCCACTTTACAGCGGATAAATCAACACGCAAATCCTGTTCCAAAAAGTTCAGCATAGATTTTTTTGAAGAAAATTTTAAATTGGCGGTGGCGAGCAACAGATCGCAAAGTGCCTTTTCGGGAGTTGCAATTAAGTAGGCGTAATTGTCACCAACAAATTCTTGCCTAAATCCTATTGAATAAATTTTACTAGGAATGCTTTGATATTCAAACAAACCAAGCGAGGTTTTGAATTTTTTGCTCCTTTTAAAAGTCACGGAACGCATAATTTCAGCCCTCTCAGGTATAATTCCATAAAAAGACAGAGCCGTTTCCAACGATACATAAGATGGTCCATACAGATGATTTGCTATCAATTCTCTTGATAATAGCTGCTTGTGAATTGCAGGCGAACCAACATACAACCCCTTTTTTATCCTTATAATTTCCTTCTTTTTTTCCATATATGCGATTTTATCCTTTGGAGAATTGTATTTGGCAAGCATGATGTACAAGTTAGCCGTACGTAGTGGAACTACCCCGCAATTGTCTAAAATGGCGTGAAACATAAGCATAATATAGAAAATTTTGCACAGATAATCGGAAAAATTCCGTGTTTGTGGGTAAAATTTCGTGATGGGGGGCTGAGGGGGTGGGATTGGTTAAATAATTTACTATGTTTACGCTTAATATGATTTTCGGTAGCAGAACAATTTTTGGCAGGGCTTGCGGTGCAAGCTCAAAAAGCAATTTTTCCAGTTTGCTTTTTAAGGCACCGTACGCACAAAATAAGCCATTCTTTTTTCAGGGGTCGAAAAATCACTCCGAAGCGACGTATCGCGATTCTAGGGGCATTAGAGGTGCCATAGAAGGCATTCTGACCCCCCCCCCCCCGAATTTTTCTACTAAAAGTTTTAACACATTCCATACACTACCTTCTCGCTGGCGAACATCCGCAAGATGGTTATTTGGGAATTCCCAAAATTTTCACCCTTTCAACAATAGGAGAACACAAATGAGGACACATAGCATCACATACAAGGGCGAAAAGTCTTTCACCCCAACACTCACGGCAATCCTTGCGTTTGCCATAGTATTTTCTGCCTACGGCAACGATGGTGACTATTCGTCAGGAAGTGAACTATGATAAAGAAATCAGCAGAAAAGGTCGGTCAACTACTGAACTATGAGAAGATCAGTACTATACACCTGCTTGAACTACCGAAAATTGAGAAGAAGGATATCCCAAATTTCATTAATTGCCCTAAGTATGAAAAGGCAAAGGGCAAACTTGATACGAAAATGGAGCGTTTTAATACCAAAGTGTCTCGGCTTACCAGTGAAATAAGTTCAATGAAAACAAACATTGCTGAAATGCGTGAACGGCTTATTCCACTTAAGGAAAGAATGGCCTCCTTTGAAAATTTTCAGAACGGTTCTGTAATAACTTTGAATGCAGTAACTGATGTAAACAAGTATAATGATTTCGTTACCAGATATAATGACATCTTAGGTCAGATCCGTAAACTATCCGAAAAACACGATGATACCATCGATAAAAAAATCGAAGCAGAGGAAGAAGCAAAAGAGGCATTGGAAGAACTTACCGCCGAAGCGTTACAAGTTATTGACGAAGATATTCCTATGGTGATTAACCGACTTGAAGGTATTGCCAGTAATTTTGCCGATAGCGACGAAGCTGATGACGTTATTGCTGCCATTGATGTATGCTTTATTGCATTGCGTATTTACGCAATGTTCGACGATTTAATTGACGACAACAGCGCACGAAAAGAATGTAAAGAAGGCATTGCAAAAATTAATCAAATTTTCTCAAACCTTTGTACCAAAGACAGCATACAAAATTATATGGTGGACATATATCAGCGCAACTTAGATTTGATGCAAAAAAACGCGGCAATAGCTCAACAAATTGATGGTGTGTTGGCTTCCGTAGATCAAAAACAACTTGACACCTTATCCCAATTTATAAATGCGGTACTGGCAGAACAATTCAATACTACGTTTGATTATAGTAAGGTCATCAAGCAGACTGAACTTGATCAAATAGTTGGTAAAATCAATGCCACGATTGATTTATTGAAATCGAACATTGACAAAGCGAAAGCATATCAAGCAGTGGGGACACCCGCTGTCGAGTTGGGAAAAGCTGGAGTTAACACAGACCAACAATCTAAGTCTTTAAGAGCTTCAATGCAAACAAATGTTGATGCTTTGGACGATCCTTTGACGAAAAATCACCTTGTCGTACAAATAATTGATGAAGCTGTCATTGATGACTTCTACCAAAAAGACCTTCGGGCAGTAGCAACTGCGTTACGAAAACATATTGTTGACACGATTGGTGAAGCGAACTTTGAAGGTGTACTTAAAGGAGGGGATGACCGCTTTTCGTTGAAAAAGGCGCAAGATGCAATTGAAAATGCCAATTTAACGCGGTTGCAAGTTGTGCTGGATAAAATTCCTCCACACATCAAGGATTTAACGGACAAAATTACGGAGGCAGAAGCAGACATACGAAAAGCAAATGACACTCTTAAAGAGAACACACGGAAAGCTGAAGAAGCCCATAAGCAGAATGCAGACACGTTAAATGCCAATATCAGCGTGGATTACATTTCTACTTGCGTTCCAGTGGTGGGGTTTATGCTAGCCTTCACAATCCTTGGGCGACTAAAAGAATTCGAATCTGAATTCCGTAGCACGAATCAGGTTTATCGTGATCTCGGAAACGCTTTACTGAAAAAGAACAAAAAAATGATTACCTTCATTATGATAATCGGTGCTATCCTTGGATTCGGAGGAATGGTGGCATTTTTTGTGTTGAACTTGGGTAATAGCATCGCTGTGAATGCAGGTATTCCAGGGGCAATATTATTGTTCTACATCATCACCATCTTGGGACTGACCGCGGTGGAAAAACGACTTCGCTCATTTTTAGGCATTTCTGCTGGAAAAGAAAAAGATGGCTGAGGAAACAAAAGAAACATTCAACGAGTTAATGGTCAATCTAACGGGATTGACCAAGTTACTTGCCATAAAAATTCTGAATAACGATTTTGCCGAGGAGGTGAAAAGAATTCTGAATAATTATGGCGTTGAAAATGCAAACGATGCCTTAAAGAAGTTGGTAGAGACAGCAGTTCAAAAAGTGGCAAATGGAATACGATGGAAAATTGCGATAATATCAAATATAATAGTAGGCATTTTTGCTATACTTGCAATTATAGTGCTACTTGCCGCTAGTGGTAATATTGTGATACCGATAGTTATTGCTATCATTTTAATTGCAATAATTTGGTTCGCAACAGGTGCGGTCACTAAATTGATTGTACGCAGGGTAGCCAGCATAATATTAAAGGAGATTAAAAGTAAAATAACTCAATTTGCTGCTAAAAATTAACACCAATAAAAGCTGTTTTCGGGTCAATGGAACCAACTCATTTTCAGCTTGTTCTTTCTGGCACGGTGCTGGGAAAGGACGATTAACAAGGTTCCTTTGGAAATTCATTATGGAAGACAATCCAACAACCGCCGAACAACAGTTCGAACTTGGGAAAAAATATATTCTCGGAGGAGATTTCAACGGACACTATGTGATACCGGATGAAAACAAGGCAGAGTATTGGCTAACCAAAGCAGCTGAACAGGGTCACTTCGATGCTTGCTGTTCACTGAGAAGTTTCTATCTAAAAAAGAATCCGGCAAAAGCAGAATACTGGCATGAAAGATCTATACAGGTCTATACAAAGAAGTATGTTGAAGAGAAGACATTTTCTAGTGGTGGTTACGATGGAGACGGCTGTAGTAGCGGTTGTTCTACCGGCAGTATTATCGGTATCATCCTAGGCATTATTATGTTTATAATTTGCTTAGTTGATGGAAATGGCGGAAATGGTATTGTTGCCATTATCTTCTTAACTATTTTTGGTGCTGTCGGTGGATCTGTCATTGGAGCAATAATCGGCTTTTTCAGGAAATTGTCCGGACGATAAGAGCAATTTCAGTATTTGCACCAACAACGGCACAAAAACCCAGCAATTTGTTTTTCTATTCGCATTTGCTGAGGTTAAAACCTAGAATAGATAGGAGAGAAGAAAATGGATACTTTCACTGACCCAAGAGATGGCAAAACCTATAAAACAGTTACAATAGGCAAACAAACTTGGATGGCAGAGAATTTGAATTATGAAGCTGAAGGTAGCAAGTGCTACAATAATGATCCTGCCAATGCTCAAAAATACGGACGGCTTTACGACTGGGAAACCGCAAAAAAAGCGTGCCCACCTAGTTGGCATTTGCCAAGTAAAGAAGAATGGCAGGAACTTGCGAATTTCGTAGGCGGCAATGACATTGCTGGAAAGAAACTCAAAGCGACTAACGGATGGAACAGTTGCTATGGGCAATCGGGCAATGGTACTGATGAGCACGGCTTTGCTGCCATGCCAGGTGGTGCTGGCTCTAACTTAACTATCGGCAACAATGGTATGTGGTGGAGTGCTTCAGAACGCAACGGCATTCGTGCCTACAGCCAGAATATAGGTCACGACGGAGATCTCGCCATTTTGGATGATTACACTAAGTTTAACTTGTTTAGTGTGCGTTGCATTCAGGACTAGAATATTATGAGCAATTGGATAATTGTTATTGTCGTACAGTTGAAGTTCTAAAGAAGCCTCACGTGGAAGCTTTATATTTTTCTATATTTAGAGTGTTTTTAAAAAGAGGTATAAAATGGCTACAAAAAAATTGGAGGATTTTTTAAATCCAGACTCTTCGCTTTTTTCAGAAGATGCACTAAATAATTTTCGTAACAAGAAAGACGAACGTATTCGAAACTCAGCAGCTCGCAAAAACCACGAACAAAGCTTTTGGAATGCTTTGAATGAAGATGCAGAAAATTTCAAAAATTATAAATCTGGTGATAGAACTATCACCGAAGTATTTAAAGAATTATTAGGCTAAACGACTGTTTATGCATCAAGTATATTTGTAGAGCAATTTTTTGATTGTAAAATAGCTTGAGGCATAATTTATTTCAAACAAGAGGTATGAAATGGGCGTAACAAAAATTGAAGATATGGATCCAAACACTCCACTATATTCTTCTGGTATGGATATAAAAAAATACCAAAAATATGAAAAAATAACTGAGCGTCAGATAAACAATATGGCGGAAGGTTTAAAAAGTTATTTGAAAAATGATAATTTTAGAGAAATCTTCACAGTTGATTTTAAAGAAGTATCTTTCAGAGAAGAAACACTCCTTGAAATAATTGAGCTAGTTTGGAAGCGAAAAATATATTTTCAAGTGTTTCACGATCTTAAAGATCTTAATGAATTAAAGGAAGCCTCTCTTTATTGCTTTTGGATTTTAAAATTACAACCATTCGAGTGGTTAAAAGAAAATTATCAATTAAATGTATTAATTGCTCTAAATATTTTTATTGGTGGTTTATGTCTTTATGTTAAAGAAAAAGAGAACAAAGAAATAAACTTTCCTGAAGATGTTCTCAAAAATTTATACTATTCTTTTCGCTATAGAGACTGGAGTAAAGAGGCGTTAATGGATTTGGCAGAAAGTTTAGCTTCAACCATGTTACTACTATTGCCTTCTAAAGAAGAAAATCGTGTTTTTAGAAAATGAAACTCAAAGCGACTAACAAAAATTTCTACATTCCCCTATATGTCCGGCACATTATTCGTATTCAGCGCGGCGAGCGGGGCGGGTAAGACTACGCTCATAAATAAGGTTATGCCTGATTTTCCGAATGTGGTTTATTCCGTTTCGGCAACAACAAGAAAGCCTCGTGCTGGGGAAGTTGATGGCACTCACTATTTTTTTAAAACAGAAGAAGAGTTCAAAAAAATGATCGAGCAAAATGAGCTTGTTGAATGGAATAAAGTTCATAATAACTATTATGGAACGCCTAAATTTTTTGTGGAGCAAAAAATTTCGGAAGGCAGGGATGTTGCTTTTGATTTGGATGTTTTTGGGAAAATCAATTTTGACAAGATTTATCCGCAGGCGATAGGTATTTTAATTTTACCGCCTAGTTTGGAAGATTTGGAAAGAAGGCTTCGCGACCGCAAAACAGAAACAGAAGAGGCAATAAAGATTAGAATGGAAAATGCAAAAAAAGAAATGGAATTTGCAACCACAAAAGGCAAATATCAATATACCATTTACAACGGCGATTTAGAAACCGCTACCGAAGAACTCAAAGGCATAATGGAAAAGTACAGCTCTTTCAAATCTTCTATCCAAAGCGGATCTTGAGAATGAATTAACCGCAGGGCTTCGCAGAAAATTTTTTCATTGTTGTATGGACCTGCTTCCGTGTCGCTTTCGGGGACAAATGCAATTTCTTTGCTGGTTTTTGCGCGATTTATTTTCACAAGCCTCTCTATATAAGCTATTCGTAGCGGCTCAAGTTCCCTCAGGGTTTGGGCTTTGCTTAGATTTTCTAAAATATATTGTTTTTCCAAATCTGGAATATAGTGAGTTTCTGTTCTTAGCTTTGCGCTTAAAATCTCGCTGAGTTTTTTTGCGGCTAAATTTTCTACCTTGGTTTCCCTAGATGCTTCAATGGTTTTTTCAACGTTTTTTTCTTCCAGCAAATTCAATCTAGCCTGTAGCAATTCTGCCTCTTTGCAAAGACCAGCATCATTGAAATATGCAATTCTTTTTTGCATATTTTTTACCAAATATTCATTATATTCACTAGCCATTGCTGCGCTCTTTATTCAGAAATTCAGATAAAATTTCTTGAAGGCGAAGGGAGTTATCGTTCATAGCTTCGGTGGCTTGCTCTTGAACCTTTGCAAAGGCAGCTTCAAATTTTTGCATAAATTCTTTTTGCGCATCCAGTTCTTTTTCGCCAGAGGGAATTTGAACCAGCAGTTTGTCTATGGCTTTGTGGAAGGCTTCTAAACCGCTTTGGAACTCGGCTTGGTTCACACGCATTAAGGTGACTATTTCTTGCAAAGTTTCTGTGTTTATATTAATTTCTGTTGCTGGTGGAAGCTCGATTTTTGGGATTTCAATTTTTGGAAGTTCAATCTTGGGAAGTTCCATTTTGGGAACCTCAATTTTTGGAAGTTCGATTTTTGGGATTTCAATTTTCGGAAACTCTATTTTCTGAGGTTCTGGTATGCGTATGCCTTTTATGGCTTCTATAACTGGATTCAAATCCAAAACCATTTCCTTTGGCGGTGGAATTTCAATTTTTTGCGGAGGCGGAATGCGAATGTTTTTCAGTTCCTTCATAATTTTGTGTTGCATATATAAAAGCACCGCAATGAGGAGCAATGTAGAAGCAAGAGTGACTATTTCAAGCATAATTTATCCCAAAGGTAAAAGGTTTTGCCGGCAGCCAAAACCTCTCGCATATAAAGCCCATTTTTTAGAATAGAACTTGAATATGTTAGCAGAAATTTTAGATACTTGGCGAAATATTTTTGAAAAGTAGAAATTTAAAATCAAATTGCAATTCTCATTTGCCATTATTGCCTCCAAAAATTCTTGCTTGGCTATGCCGGGCACAGAATCTTTTTGGTCTTCAAAAAATGAATTTCTTATATTGCTGAAAAATGCTTCTTCGTAATTTTGAAAAGAGTTTTCAATGCTTGGAAGGATTTTTGAGTAGGAATCGCTGGGGCAGTTTTTGTGCCAGATTTTGCGGATATTTTCTTGCAATAGTTCTGCTCGGCTATTTACGGTGACTAGGTATTTTTGCGCATCGCCAATCATTAAATGCACGGTGTTCAGGTAAAGAGCCTTTGCTAGCCGCTCTCTTTCCTTTGCGTTTTTATTTTTTTTTATTTCTTCTGCTCCCGCAGCCACTATTTGCGAGAGTCCTTCTATTTCAAATCTCTGCTGCCATTTTTCTCGCCATTCGTCCAGTTTTGCCGCAAATTTTTGCTCCATTTCTGCAAATCCACTAAGCGCAGAAAGCCAGGCGGTGTGGCTTTGCGAAATATTTTCGCTATGCGGAAACGCTTCGGGATGCTTGGCTACCCACCCCAAATGCTCGGAAAGGACAATAACCAAGGCAGGGTCCATATTGCGTGCCAATTCTGCGTAAGAATGATTTTGAGATAAATTCACTATCGGTTTATTTACCTAGCCCCAGCAGTTTCTCTATGTCGGCTTTAATTTCTTTGAGGTTTTCGTTTTCTAAGGCTGTATAGCGAACGATTTTGCCATCTGGAGAAACCAAATAGAGCCTCGGCACGTAGCCATCGCCATATTTTTTGCTAAAATCCTCGTCTGTGTCTTGAAAAAACGGAATAGAGGCTTTCCGCTCTTCCATAAACATTAAAATATCTCTTTTCCCAACACTTTTAACAGAAATGGCAAGGCTGGTTAAGCCCTTTTGCTCGTATTCCTTTGCCACCTGCTGAATCCCGCCATAGCTTCTTTGGCAATGCGGGCAAAAGGGGCTAAAGTAATAAATCATAAGCGGTCTAGAGCTAAATACCGAAAAAGGTGTATTGACATCTTTTATGCCGGTTAGCTTGATGCCAAAATCCATTAAAAGCAGTTTGCCAGTAGAGTCTGTCATATGGGCTTGCACGGGCTTTGAACTCGGCAACAATTGCGCATTAACTGCCGTAAAAGCACAAAAAACCAACAAGAAAAACATTCGTTGCATAGGGACCTCTTAATATTAAGGTAAATATAGAAAAATTAAATCCTCCCCATAAAACCCAGCGAAATTTGTCCCAGCCAGTGTTCGTCCCCAAAGGATTTTTTTAAGAATTGACCGGGACCTTGCCCAAGCAATATCCTTAAATCTATGCCTAAATGCTTCCCTGTCATGCGTAGCCCGCCCATAAGCGAAAAAGATGGGCTTCTTGAAAGTCCTTCAAAATCTTCTATTGTCCATTCTTTAACTCTAACCATAGTATTTATTGGAAATTGAATATAACCGCCTGCATATAAATTTCCAAAGCCAACACCTGCGGCTATGTCTGCGGAGTTTTCTTCTATGCGGTAATGCAATTCATCTGGAAATCCCTCATAAGCCCTGTAAGAATACAAAGCGTCTATGAAAAAAAACACATTTATTGTGTCTATAACATTTTTTTCATTTGTGTAAAGAGTTAAACCGCCAGAAAGCGCATAGCCTGGGTAATGCTGGTCTGCTCCTTCTTGGGTGAAAAAGAAAGTTCCACCCCCAAAGAAAATGGGCCATACTAGAGAAGCCGCTTTGCGAGTTTGGGATTTCCAATCATTGTTACGCACTTTTGCGTGGCAAATTGTTTGATGTGAAAATAAAATTGCAAAGCTAATTGCAAGCAAGTGTTTAGTCCACATTCAATATATCTCCCAGAATACTTGCATTCTTTGTATCTACATCTATCACACGGGTATTGTCTATGAAAGGAAATTTAGTATGTTCATATTTTTTGCCTAAAACATAGGCTTGTGTACGATATTGCTTGCCGTTGCTTACGCTGAAATATATGGGACCTTCTCCATGCGAAACAATCATTTCGGAAGATTCGCCCAAATTTATGTTTCCAAAATCCGTTCCGTTCCATTTAACGCTGAGCAACTTCACACTGGAATTGTTTTGCATTGATAATTTTGTGGATTCTGGTATTACCTCTATTGTTCCAATGGAGCAGGAAATTGTTTGCAAAAACAAAAAACAGGATATGTATAAAAATTTTCTCATGATTTTAATCAGAAAATTATTTTCTGCTCTCCTGTTTGCTTAACCGAATTTCCATTAAATTCAAAATCGTATATATAACCGTTTTTTGCTGTGAATTCTGGAAATGTGTATTGTTCAGATTGAGTTATGGTGATTTCTGCATATCCATCTCTTGAATCCATTTTATAAACTCCAACTTTTCCACTTGGCACAGACAATTCTCCATTGCCAGCTTGTCTGTAAGTTGTTCCCAAATAGTTTAATTTAAAATCTTTGTTGGAGGAGTTTAGAATTTTGAGAAAAAATTCCCACAATTCCAGTTTTTTTGGTTGCGGAATTTGAATATTATAATCCTTGCCAGCTTCAATGTTCTGCGATATTTGCATTTCAGGGTCTATACCGCCTGTCCAAACATCACCGCAAGAAAATTCAGCATCGCTTGCCACCAAGTGCCAATATTCCACGCTAAAAACAGAGCCTGAGCCATAATTGGAACTTGGGCTAAGTTTTGCAGAAAAAGATTTTCCCGATTCCAGCTTGTCTATCAAAACAGGTCCGCTAAAAGATTCGGCATGAATGCTAACGCTGTAACTCGAATTATTAAAAAAAGTAACCGATGAATAAACAGGATTATCAAAATCGTGTTTGCCACAAGAAAGAGTGAGCAAACACAAAATGATATTACAGAGACTCAATATCCTTGGAAACATCGCGTTTGCTTCCTTCCACTATAGTAGCTTTGTAGTTGGCTTTATCTGTTATGCCACCCCCTAAATAATCCACAGTAACCGTATAATTGTAACCGTTCTTTATAATAGGTGAAGTGGTTTCTCCTTCTTTGAGAACGGGAATAGGTATGTTTCCATTGTAGAAATTAACAATCAAACCAATTCCAGCACCTTCATCGGTACTTTCCACTTCATATACCAACCTTTCGCCGCTGCCAATTGCATCAAAACCGCTTTGAGAAATTAAGCGTCTGCTCAGAGCGTTTGTCACATATCCAGCTTGATTAACAATATTGTTTACAACCGTTATGTAGGCTGAGGATTGTTTCAAAGTTCCCACAATATATTCCCAAGTGAGCGTTTCATCATTGGGGAAATAGATGTCTTGAATGCTTTGTTTTGGACCTAGTGGACGTGGGGCAGCCATTACACCATCAAACATGCTAGATGATCTCAATGTGCTTACCTCTCCGGTTGACTTCTGAAAAAATACATATACAGGAAATAAGGTGATTGCCTCTGTTGTTTGAGTGTAAACCATTTGATTTACTTGGAGTGCTGGCAAATAAGCCACTTTTTCGCCATCCGGGCTGTTTTTGCGAAGCTCCATGCCAATTCTGCCTTTGTTTGTAACTCTAAATCCATTATCGCCCATATAATTTAGGTCTATATTATAGCGATATATGGCACCGCCTCTATAGGTTACCATTGCGGTGAATTCTATTTTTGCATTTGCCGGATCGTGACTCTTATTGTATTCTTCTTTGGTTACTCCACGCAAAACGGCATAGCCGCCAACAGCGAAATCGCTAACATGCTTGCTAATGTCATGTTTTATGGTGGCACCGGCTCTCACTCCGCCTAACATACTGCTTTGTGAAGGGACTTGCCCCACAAACAGTATAATGTCTTTGTTTGAGCCGTTGATGAGTTCGAGGGTTCCGCTATTGGAACCATTCCAGTTGATGCCATCAAACGTATAGGGATCGTGATGACCGCAACCGAAGAACATGGATGTTGCAGCCAAAAGCAGCAACGCGAGAAGGGATTTTTTTGTTTTCATGATACTATCTCCTTGTTGAAAAGTTTTTGTTTTACAAACCAGCGGTATCTTTTCTAAGAGCTTCGGCTTTATCTGTTTTTTCCCAGGTAAAACGCCCGCCCTTGTGTCCAAAATGCCCGTGTTTTGCTGTTGTTCTGTAGCCCGGTTTCAGCAAATCCAAAGATTTGATTATGCCGGCTGGTTTTAGCTCAAAATGTTTGCGAATTAATGCTTCAAATTTGTGGTCGCTTATTTTGCCAGTGCCAAAGGTATTCACATTCACAGAAACAGGTTCTGGGAAGCCTATGGCATAGGCAACCTGAACCTCGCAGCGTTTTGCAAGTTTTGCCGCAACAATGTTTTTTGCAACATAACGCGCTGCATAAGCCGCAGACCTATCTACCTTAGATGGGTCTTTGCCGCTGAATGCGCCGCCGCCGTGCCTGCCCATTCCACCATAAGTATCCACTATTATTTTGCGCCCTGTTAAACCGCTGTCTCCGTGAGGACCTCCAACAACGAATTTTCCAGTTGGGTTAATAAGGTAGCGGGTTTTTTTATCTAGCAGTTTAGCGGGAATAGTTTTTTTGATCAGTTTTTCAATAATCTCTTTTTTAATTTTTTCGTGCCCAACTTCGGGTTTGTGCTGAGTGGAAATCACAACGGTATCAACTCTAACAGGTTCGTGGTTTTGGTTATATTCAACGGTAACCTGGCTTTTCGCATCTGGGCGCAACCATTTTATCACACCTTTTTCTCTTAATTCCACAATGTTTTTCATTAGCTTGTGGGCTAGGTATATGGGAAGGGGCATTAGCTCTTCGGTTTCGTCTGAGGCGTAGCCAAACATCATGCCTTGGTCGCCAGCACCTTGCTCGGCGGTATCTTTGCCCTCGGCAGCGGCTGCATTAACTCCCTGCGCAATATCTGGGCTTTGCTTGTCTAAGGCAACCATCACTGCACAGCTGTCTGCGTCAAACCCTACTCCTGCTTCAGTATAGCCAATTTCTTTAATGGTGTTTCTTATCACCTTTTGATAATCAACATTTGCTTTTGAGGTTATTTCTCCTGCCACCACAACTAAGCCTGTGCTAACGAGTGTCTCGCAAGCCACCCTGCTTTTTGGGTCTTGGGCAAGCATTGCATCTAAAATCGCATCGGAAATCTGGTCTGCCACTTTATCTGGATGGCCCGGGGACACAGCTTCGGATGTAAACAAGTAATTGTGAGACATAATAACCTCTTGTAATTTATGTTAATATATAAGATAGTAAAATTGTGGCTATTGGTGCTGCCAAATAAAAACTATCTGCCCTGTCTAGCACGCCGCCGTGCCCTGGAAAAAGCTCTCCTGAATCTTTTATTTTAGACCATCGCTTTAAAGCAGATATGAGCAAATCTCCAAGCTGTCCGGTTGTTGCTATTGCAAAAGAAATACCTGCTGCCGTGGCAAAGGAAACATCAAATACCGTATAGTAACCGCTTCTTGTCCAAAGCCAAAACCAGAAAATTGCAAAAAGAGTGCCTCCTATTGCGCCTTCCCAGGTTTTTTTAGGGCTGATTTGCGGCGAAAATTTGTGCTTGCCCAAAAACTTTCCGGCAAAATAAGCGGCAGAATCGCAAGCCCACAGGGTTGTCATCACAACCAGAAATTTTGAACATTTTTCCCAGCCATGCCCGGTTTCCAACAATTTAATGCTCATTCCGCCCCAAAGCCCAATGTAAATGGGAGCCGCTAGTTGCAACACCAGCCAAGGAAACAGATTTTCCACATTCACCCATGCAAAGGCTACTGCTATATAAAGCAAAATTACAAGAGCTAGAATAGGAAGCATATAAAAAGCACTATCACTTGCCAACCAAGGCACGGTTAAAGCCACCGTGCAAATAGGCGAAAGCACACTTATAAATTTAGCGGGTCCCGAATAAACAGCAGAAACCATTTTAGCCCATTCATAAGCAGCAATTGCATTTAAAACAAAAACAAAAGTGAAGCGAGTATAATCGCCAAACCACATAAGAAACGCCACAATCGGCATTGCCGTAAACGCAAAAATAGTTCGTATTGCCAAATTGCTCATATAATGCAAAAGAATATAGAAATTTCTATATTTAAGTTTTCCATGTCTCGCATAATTCTTTTTATCCTTGTTTTGTTTCTTTCCCAGAGTTTTGGGTTGGAAAATATGCGTTGCGGTACTTTGCATTTTGCGGAAAATCTTAAAAATCCAAAAAAAAGGGTACTTGCAAAAGCGGGCTGCATTCCAGAAAACCTTTATGAAAAGATTGAGTCAAGAAAAACCACGAATTTCATAATTTACTATACGAAAAGCGGTCCTCATGCAATTAGATCCAATGAATACATAGACTCTTTGGCATCTTACTTGGAACAAGCATACAATTTGCACAAAAATACCCTTGGAATGAAAAGCATATCTGGCTCGCGAAGAACCTATCAATATCGCCAGAATGTTCCAAGCAGTCTTTATCCTGTTGAAGTTATAGACACTGGGCTTTTGCGTGATTATGAAGGCGAATACGCTAATACATTTGGCTTAACATTTCCTGTTGATATAACCAAACCCAAAGAAACAGAATTTCTAATAGAAAACGATTTTGCGTGGGGCGCAGATTGTTCGGGCAATATTTCAAAAAAGCATTTTGAATCGCAAAACGTGGATTATTATGAACAATGGAAATTGATTTTAAAAGCTACAATTTTTCACGAGCTTTACCATGCGTTTCAGTCTGCATATTTTAATTGGCAAAGATACAATACTTTTTGGATGGAAGCAAGCGCAACAGGCGTGGAAGAAATTGGGGTACCAGATGTGGATGATTATATAAACTATCTCTCATATAATTTTAAAAATCCGGGAATATCAATGGAGGACATACAGCACGGTAGCTTGGAAGAATACGGCTGGGCAACGCTTTATTTATTTTTGTATTCCCAAATGGATTCACGTTTTGATTCCGCGATATGGAATTATTTTTCAAAATATCCCACAGACAATTTTGGAATGCAACTCTCAAGGCTTGTGGATTCGCTTCAAAAAAAACAAGGCTTTGACAGAAATGCAGAGGATTTGTTTCACGAATATGCAAAGCGAGTTTTTTATTCAGGAAACAGAGCGGGATTTTCACCCTATGAACTTTTTTGGGGAGATATGCCAAATTGGCCAAGTTGGAGAGTGAACAAAAGAACTCCTCCTTCGGTTTTGGAGCCTGGAACTATTGATTTCATTAGAACCGAAGATGAACCTAACACGGCTTTTGCGAGAAAATCTTATATAGAACTAGAAGCTGGTTCGGTTTGGGCTTTGTCTCGCTTGCTTGAAAAAGAATATGTTGTTCCAGATGAGCCAAATAAAGAGATTGCAGCTTATCCTAACCCTTGGAACCCAAAAGACCCAAGGACTTCGGCAATATATTTTAAAAATTTGCCAAAAGAATCAAAAGGAGTAGAAATTCGCTCTGCAAACGGAGCTTTGATTACAAGGATTGAACACCAAGACGGAAATTCATTGTTTTGGGAACCGAAAAAAATTCCAGCTCCGGGGATTTTATATTACAGAGCCTTGCCTTATGGAAAAAATAAAGTACTTATTGTGCAGTATTGATAAAATATTTCTAAGTTACCGCTATGCTATCCGTAGAATCTGCCATTTATAAGCATTATTTAAAAATTGCTGCCCCGAACTTGCAAAAGTCAAAGGGTGACCCTTGGAAAGTAGAGTTTGATACCCTGCTAAAATACGGCTCTTTTTTGCTGGACGGCTGGGGAACGCTTTATAGCGAAACCTTTGTTTATCCAGGTGTTTTGGAGGGCATGGCGCAGCTCAGAAAAGCCAATAAGAACATAAGGCTTTTAACCAATGCTGCATCTAGGTCTATTGACCAAATTCAAAGCGATTTGCACTTAATGGGGCTAGATTTTGACAAACACGAAATTATATCTTCGGGCAGTTTGCTAAAGGTATTGAATGAGGAAGTGGGGATAAAAGAGGTTTACTATTTGGGAGGTCCAAGCGGAATGCAATTTTTGGAAGATGCAAAAATTGAAGCCGTGCAAGATCCATCTGAGCCAACAGTAATTTTGAGCGGCATACACCCAACTCAATCCGAAATAAACAAGGCGATAGAGATTTTGTCAAAGGAAAACGCAAGAATTTTGGTTCTGAACCCAGATGTCTTTGCCCCTAGTCCAACTGGCGAAAAAATTCCAGTTACGGGTCATATAGCAAATATACTAAAAGAACAAACCAATTGCCAGCTTTTATTTTGCGGAAAGCCTTTCCCCCTAATTTTCCAAATTGCCCTTCGCAGTTTAATACCCAGCACAGAAAGCGTTATTATGATAGGCGATACCTTGGGAACAGACATAGCCGGAGCAAGCATAGCCGGCATAGATTCTGCCTTGGTACTAGGCAGGAACGTGAAGGAAGAAGAGTTTAGAGGCGATATTTATGAATTGGGTGTTAGCCCGAATTATATTTTGAGTGGGTTTTAATGTCACTTGTTTCAGTAATAATACCAGTATATAACTCTGAGCGTTTCTTGCGTCAATGTTTAGATTCGATAGTTAATCAGACTTTACGTGATATTGAGGTTATATGTGTAAACGATGGTTCAACGGATAATTCTCTAAAAATACTTGAGGAATATAGTGGTATAGATACACGCATAAGACTATATACAAAATCTAATGAAGGAAAAGGAGCGGCATCGGCACGTAATCTTGGTTTAGAGAATGCCTACGGAAAATATTTGATGTTTCTTGATAGTGATGATTTTTTTGAACTTGATATGCTTGAAAGTTTGGTAACACGAGCAGAGGAAACAGATTCTGATGTTGTTATCTGTGGAGCAAAGCGATTTGATAATCTAACACAAAAAGTAAGCGGTTTTTATACAAGCATAAAACTGGAATTAGCACCTCAAATGCCATCATTTTCTTACAAAGATTGCAAACGTGATATTTTTCAGATATCTGATGTGATTGCCTGGAATAAACTCTTTAAAAAATCTTTGATTCATAAATACAATCTACGTTTTGAACCAATAAATATCTCGGATGAGCAATATGTTTCCTGTGTGTCTTTGGTACTAGCAGAACGCATTGCTATTGTAAATAAGAAACTAGTGAACTACCGCTATAATACAAATACAAGTCAATGCGACTTCAGAACAAAACATCCAGAGGCTGCATATATGGCTATATGGTCTATTATAGATTCTTTTAAGAAATATGGAGTATTTGAAGATATAAAACAGAGTTATTATAACATAATACTACCAGGAATGCGTGTTTATTATGATGCTATGGATGATTATTCAACATTTGTATCTCTTCACAATAAATTAAAATGTGAAGTTTTTGTGGCACTAGGCATTGCTGAACTGCCACGAGAATATTTTGCAGACAAATATTTATACAAGTGGTGCAGAGCAATATTGGAGAACGAACCGGGTGAATTGGCTTTTAATGCCGTAAAAGTATATGGCAAAGATATTACAAGCGCATCGCTGAGATTTAAAATTCCTTGCGCTTTAATGAAGAAAATAAGTCCTGGAAGTCGTATTGTAATTTATGGAGCTGGCATGGTTGGAAAATTTTATTATACACAGTTGATATTTTCGGATTGTTGCAAAATAGTTCTTTGGACAGGCGGCAAAAAAGATATGTATATTAATAATTGTGCCTATGAAGCTGAGTATATTTTAACAATAGATTACGATTATGTTTTGGTTGCTTATCCAACTGAACTGCAAATAGAAATGGCAATGAAAGATTTAATTAATCTAGGTATTCCATCTGGTAAAATCATTTACTCAAAGGAGGATTAGTATGAGAGCACTTCGCGACATGACAACAATTCAAATTGAGATAACCAATGCTTGCAACAAATGTTGTAGTAACTGCACGCGGTTCTGCGGTCATCATAAAAAATCATTTTTTATGAATTATGAAACTTTCACCCGTTCAGTTGATTCACTTGATGGTTATCAGGGAACTATTGGGATAATGGGCGGAGAACCGACGTTGCATCCTCAATTTGAGCGTTTTGTTAGGTTTATTGCGGCAAAATTCGGGAAAAATCCCGCTACGCAGAGACTTGTTTATCCGTTAAAGGATTTTATTAAAGCTCAACAGCGAAGAGATTATGAAAGTTTCCGCACGGTTGATGATACATTCAAAGCTGTGGGACCTGGATTGTGGTCAAATATGGGTGTAAGTTATAAAAAACATTATGAGATAATCAATGATACGTTTTTTGTACAAATACTCAATGACCATATTAATCCCATTTTCCATCAACCTGGTCTTGTGGCGCGCAAAGATTTGGGAATCTCTGATGATGATTTTTTTAAACTACGTGACAAATGTTGGGTACAGAACGAGTGGAGTGCGTCTATAACACCAAAAGGTGCATTTTTTTGTGAAATTGCTGCTGCGTTGGATATGCTTTTTGATGGTCCGGGAGGCTGGCTAATTGAACCAGGATGGTGGAAACGTGAGCCAAAAGATTTTGGTGACCAATTGCATTGGTGTGAACTTTGCGGTTTTGCGCTTGACACATTTATGCGTGATGGTACAGAGGAAATTGATGATGTATCAGAAACACTCTATGAGAAACTGAAAAATATTGGAAGTTCAAAATTGAAATCAGGGCGTGTTAATTTAATTAAAGTTGAAAATGGGCAAATAGCCGAAGAAAGCAAACTTGAGAATAAAAGGTTTTCTGCTGCTATGCCTTATGCCGAAAAATGGGAAGACAGATTCAATGCCATGAATTCTGTTTTATTTGCTAGTAAGTACGATATTGTTGATATTGAGAACAGTGAAGATTTTGGCATTAAGTTAAACAAATTACTGGATACGCTTGGCGAGTGGATTGTGGTAAAACATCCGGATGTTCAATTGGTGGATGATTTCTGTGAACGTATGAGTAAATATGTTCTTAATCCCGGTACTATGCATTGGTTGGACTTATCAAAATCTAACGACATGGAATTTGTAAAAAGCGCCAATAATAATGGATTTGTAGCAATGTTTAACAAGAATGCACTATCGTTACGTGAATTTGGCTATGACCGTATAGCTCACGTAAAGTCTATTTATGAAATTATTGCGATGTGGCAACCGAATAAAGTAGTTGAGCTTTCCTCGGCGATTAATAAAAGTTCAGGATTACTTTCACGAATAAAAAATGGGCGTTATGCAATTTGGGGTACGGGGATGGCAGGTAATCATGCGGTAGATGCTATTCAATGTGCAGGTGCAGTACTAGTATGTGCCGTTGACCGCAACTGTGCGAAGCACGGCAAAGATTTTAATGGTATGCCAATACAAGCACCGGAATATTTGTTGCAACATAGCGATGAATTTGATTGGGTTATAGCTGCCAATTATACACACTATGAAGAAATAAAACGTGAAGCAATTGATTTAGGGATTGATAAAAACAAGGTTCTTCGCATAACCGATATTTAATTTATGAAAGAAAAAATAAGAGAAATATATACTCATTTGGCAGATGAATTGTCAATCTATATCTTCGAGAATAGATTGCTTTTTTCTTTAACAGAAGATACTAAATATATTTCAAATATTGTTATTTCAAGTTTTAAGTCAAAAAATAAACTTAATTCTATTTATGGAAAATATAATAATATGGTTATTTATGGAGCTGGTTATGCAGGGCGGATATTTATTTTTTCATACAATATAAAAAACATTATGGCTTTTTGCGACAAAGATGAAAATAAACAAAAAAAAATGTTTTGTGGTCACAAAGTTATTTCATTTGAAGAATTAGGGGAGAATATGTATAACGATTGCACAATTGTTATAACCCTTCTCAAAGATGAATTAATTGCGGAAATAACCGAAGATTTACTGAAATTAGGATTTTCTAAAAATCAAATTTTGATATTTAAAGAAGAGTATTTTCGTTTGTCTTCTGAATTAGACTCATCATTATATTTTGCTCCAGATATTATTTCTCCACTTTTGAAAGAGGAAATTTTTGTTGATGCTGGATGTCAAGACTGTGCTACTTCTTTTGAATTTATAAAATGGTGCAATTATAAATACAAAAAAATTATTGCATTTGAACCCAATCAGGATGACTATTTAATATGCGTTGAAAATTCCAAGAACACCAGAAATATGACGGTATATCCTTATGGGCTTTGGAATGAAAACTCTGAGGTCAGCTTTGATAATAGCTTGACTTGGGGGGCATATCGCATTACCAATGAATTGAAAGATAATTTGGTGAAAATCAGAACGGTGAAACTTGATGATATATTGAACGGTGAAGAAGTAACTTTTATTAAAATGGATATAGAAGGTGCTGAATTGAATGCTTTGAAAGGTGCTGAGCAGACAATCCTTAAATATAAGCCAAG
>JAITFP010000004.1 GCA_031281275.1 Candidatus Fibrimonadaceae bacterium | reverse complement strand
ACACTCTTGAAACTAGACTCATTATCCTTTTTATGGTCATACTTTGCCTGTTCCTCCAACGGCAGCTTCAAAAAATCCAGCTTCTCCTTAGCCTCTGCCAAACCTTTGGCGGTAAATTCCTTCTTTACCTCGTCAGTTTTCAAAAAGTATATCCACTCATCAAACCTATTGCGAATAGTCTTGTCAAACTTATTCACCTCTATCAAATAATATTCGGGGTATATATCACCTATGCACTCAGTTCCATAAAAATCTTTCTTGTCCGCAGCCAGCTTCAACTCCTCTTTCGTGTGCATACCAGTAAAATTAGTTTTGCCGCTATAAATATAATCCAAACTTTGGCTAAGGTTGAAATAAATAATGTCTATTTAATAAACCTTTTTTATGTAATTGAATTTCTCGCCTTTGAGGTGCTGCGAAGTAATAGCCTTGCTTACGCCGAACAAAGTCCTCTGCAAAAAATCCGCCTCGTGCTCAAACTGAATTTCCACCACAACTATTTCAGCATTATCTATTTTCACTTTCATATCAACGCGGTTAGTGCCCTCATATTCATTATCTTTAAGGCTCTCGCTCTCCAAAATCTCCTGCACCGCAACATCTTTGTTCAGTAGCTCGCTCAAAAAACCCGAAAGAATACCAAAATTAGCAGGGTCTCTAAGCACCGTTTTCGCTGCATAGTCAAAGGATATGAGTGGGCGTTCTTGGGACATAAGTGTAAATGTAGAAAATTTTTGCCACACGTTGCATGGACTGTCCCAGAAAAAGTGTATATTTAGTTAACTAGTTAACAAGCAACAACATTAAAATAGTGGAGAGGCGCATCAGCGAGGAATATAGAAAAATAATACCAATTTCTAAATTCCCCAATATGCCCCAAATATACATAAAACTTCACAAGCCTTTTGGCTACGAATGTAGCCACGCGCCCACAAGCCACGAATCAGTATTCGCCTTGTTTCCTTGCGAGCTTGTAAAACAAGGCTTGCAGTGTGCTGGCAGGTTGGATTATGATACGACTGGATTGCTTTTGCTTTCTAACGATGGGCAATTCATACATAAAATTGAACATCCTAAAAAAGGATTTGCAAAAACTTATGTAGCAATACTTGCCGAGCCTTTGACCGAAGAAATGCAAAAAAAACTTTCGGCAGGAGTTGAACTCAGAGGGGAAAAAAAGCCTTGTTCGGCAGTTGAATTAAAACTCATAGCGGAGAATACGGCAGAAATAACGATAAAAGGCGGCATTTATCACCAAGTTAAGAGAATGTTTGCTGCTGTTGGGAACAAGGTTATAGCTTTGCATAGGAGCAAAATAGGGGAATATGAACTAGGTGAACTTAAAGCAGGGGAGTGGAGTTATTTTTCTATCTTTTAACTGTGGATAGATTTATTTGTTTAGAAGGCATAGATGGTTGCGGAAAAAGCACGCAGGTTGCTGCTTTGGGTGATTTTTTGGAAAAAGAGGGATTTAAGGTTTTGCGAATAAGGGAACCTGGCGGAACAGAGATTTCCGAGGCTATTCGGCAAGTGATATTGAATCCAGAATATAAAGGCAAAATGAACGATATGACCGAATTGTTTTTATATAGTGCTGCGCGAGCGCAGTTGATACACGAAGTGGTTAAGCCAGCTCTCAGAAAAGGCTATGTGGTTTTAGCAGACCGCTTTGCTTACAGTACCCTTGCATATCAAGGTTTTGGCAGGGGATTGGATATAGAAATGGTAAAAAATTTGCTTTGCATGACTTGCGGAGTTTTTTTCCCGAACAAAACATTTATTTTTGATATACCAGTTTCTTTAAGCAGAGAAAGGCGTTTAAAAAATATTTACAATAAAGACCGCATTGAGCAGGAACAAGATGACTTTTTTGAGCGGGTTCGTCAAGGATATTTGACAATAGCAAAAGAAAATCCAGAAACTTGTGTTTTAATAAACGCCGCCCGGTCTCAAGAGGATATTTTCGAATTCCTTGTTTCTCACCTCAAGGACTGAATCAAATCCAAAAAAGGCTATGCCAGGGGTTTTGATTTTTGTGGTTTTCAAAAATTCCGATAGTGGCTGTTCTATAACTTTTCCTTTTAATTGAGAGGCGTGGCGAAACATCAAGCCTTTTTTTTTGCTGCTTCCAATTACAAAGCCTGCGTGAGCGGCATCCAAGCCTGGCAAATCGCTTAGAATGGCAAGACCAAAAATAGTGTCTCTCTCAAATTTTGCTGTGTCTGCATAAATAATGGCTTTGGCTTTTGGCAAGTACATAATGCTCACTTTTGGATTATCCACGCTTGGGTTTGAAAAAAATTTCTTTTTATCAATTTCTTTTTCAAAAACTTCTTCTAGCCCAAGCCCCCATCCCCCGAATCCTGAAACATATCCGTTATTTACAAGCCAATCAGCAACCAAAAAATGATTTCTTGTTTTGTAGTTTATAGCTCCATTTTTATAACGGATGTTTTGCAAAATATCAAAAAAATCATTGTAGTTTTTTGAGTATGCCAAAGCCAAAACGTGTTCAATATATGTTAGGCAATCCATTTCACTAAAATTCACCCTTGGTTTATAGCTCGGATAAATTGAAAGTCCCTCGCCCATTGGTCCCAAATAATACGGTTTGCCTTTTAGTTTGTTTGAAAAATAATTTATGCGCTCGTTTAAGTTTTTTATTTCTGTGGCACCCTGCCATATAATTTTTCCGTCTTCCAAATGTGCAGCTTCGCTGTTGTGCTGTTTTGCTATGCGACCAACCAAAGAGTCTAAGAGATTGCGAGCTAAATCTTCTTTTACTTTTTCTGCTTTGTTCAAATAAAGCGCAAAAGCCAGAGTATCGTTGTCTGCGGCTATGTAGCCGGCAAGTCCGTGTACACCTTCTATAAAACCTGTTTTGAATCTTATTTTGTCTTTGTACTCCACGTGCAATCGCTTGGCAGAGCCGGAAATTCCCGGAATTGCGAGAGAGGCAAAATATATGTCGCCTTTTTCTTGCTTTTTCATGTAGGTTAAAAGGCGGGTTAGGGAATTTGGTTTTAATGCGTTTTGTGGTGAAAGTCCGCAGCCGTCAACAATTTTGAAATCTGCTACGGAAAGTCCGGCTTGGTTCAAAAATTGCTTTTCGCTGAGAATTCCGCTTGCTGTGCTTCCTTCACGCCTGTCGTATTGCCCCAAATCGCGGAGCAGCATTTCTGCGTGTAGGTTTTGGCTTCTTTGATTTATTTCATCCAATATGCTTTTTAACGGAGGTCCTACATAAACAATGCTGTCTATTGCTTTGCCTTTATACACGGATTGGTTTTCTACATAAACAATACCGGAATTTTCAAGGCTTTTTAAAAAAGCTGCTTTAAAATAAGCCGCAGGGTTGCGAATAGGCAATACAACAGTGGAAGCGGAAATTTTGGAACCTATGGTTCCGGTAAAGGAAATTTCAGGATTCACGGGATCCATTGCGTATTTGTATTTGGCTCCTTTGCCTGCGGTTTTCACTTCGTTTTTTATTTTCACATAGCCGATATCTGGAATAACGGTTATCTGTGCTGAATCTCCGTCTTTTGCTCCGGGTCTTATTTCAAATAATGCGCAGTTGTCGTTAAAAGATAGCGGCGAAATTTCTGCCCCATACCAAGAGTCAAAAAACTTTTTGCGCCATTCTTCAGGTTTTCTCGGTCCTTTGAAAAAAGAAGTGTCTAAATCTAAAATTCCGCGCAGTGTATCTATGCCTTTGCTTTTTAGAGAATCTGCCAAGTTGTCAGGGACATATAGTGCCTCTGGATAGTATCTTGCAGATATATTAGGGTCGCCCCTGCCTTCTATTCTAATTATGCCAGAAAAAACATTTTGCTTTTTAATTCCTTCTAAGTGAATTATTGTTTTTGGTGCGTAGTTCAAAGGGAGTTTTTGCAGGGCAGTGGCTGTTACTAGGAGTTTCATTGTGGAAGCTGGAACAAACCATTCATTTCCATTGTAGCTGTAAACAATGGAATCTGTTTTGACAGAGCGAACCGCAATGCCGAGTTTTGTGCCAGGCGCAATGGATTCTGAAAATGCAACCAAGGAATCCAAAAAAGGATTGGCAGCAAAAGAAACAGTTGCTAGTAGCAAAAATAAAAGCACTAACACTTGCTGTATCCACAACCTGTGCATTTTACGCAGCCTTCTACAAAAGACAGAACTCTGTTGCATTCGGGGCATTTTGCCTTGTAAAGATTGGAATCTGTTGACGCGGCTTCAACCAAAGGCTTAGACTGAGCTCCTACATTCAGTGTAATGGAACTGTCTTGTTGTTCCAAATCTTTTAATGTTGGCAATTCGTCAAAGTTTATTTTGCCTGTTAAAATATTTGTTAGCCCATAAGTGCGTTTTGCAAGATTATAGCGGCGCAGGCTTTTCCCAAGCGCATCGGCAAGGCTTATAACTTTGCCATCTTTAGAGGGAATTGCCATGTGGCTTCCAATGCCTTCCAACTGTTCAATTATATCTTCCAAACAACCGCCAATGCGCAAATATAAGCTCACCATGCGGCTTATTGCCTCTAAATCGGAAGAAGCAACATCTCCAGCTTTACCGAGCTGCGCAAAAATTTCCATTTCTTTTCCAGTAATTGGATCCACTGTAACCGCTATGTGCATGTGCCCAAAAGGTGTTGTTTGCCGCATACGCACGGCTGGTAGCATAGTTGGGGTTTTAATTGGCTTGCGAATTTTATATTCGCTAGGGTCGCGGCGTTTTTCTATGACTTTTTCTGTTTGGTTGGATTCCGCTTTTGAAAGCGCCATTGGCTGGTTTTCGCGGCAGCCATCTCTATAAACCGTAACGCCTTTGCATTTCAATGACCAAGCTAGTATATAAATATTTTCAACATCTTCTGGAGTGGCATCGTGGGGCAAATTTATTGTTTTTGAAATTGAACTATCGCAATTTTTTTGGAATGCGGCTTGCATTTTAACGTGCCATTCCGGTGCAATATCGTGGGAACAAACAAACACCTTGCGAACATCTTCGGGAATATCATCAATATGCATTAAAGTTCCATTTTCTGCAATTTTCTCCAGCAATTCCTGGCTATAAAAATTTCTATTCTTTGCAACTTCTTCAAATACAGGATTTATTTCAACAAGCCGCTGCCCGTCTAAAACATTGCGGAAAAATGCAAGGCTAAACATTGGTTCAATTCCACCAGAACAGTTCGCTATAATGGAAACCGTTCCAGTTGGTGCAACGGTTGTGGTTGCAGAATTTCGCATTGGGCGTTTTTGTACGGTATCCCACACAGAACCTGCCCAATTTGGAAATTTGCCGCGCTCGCTTGCGAGAATTTCGGATGCGTTGTGAGATTCCTCATTAATCACCTGCATAATTCGCTCTCCAAGGGAAATTCCCTGCTCGCTGTTATATGGAACCTCCTGTTTGTAGAGAGTATCTGCAAAACCCATTATTCCAAGCCCAATTTTGCGATTGCCCTTGCACATAGTGTCAATTTCTTGTATAGGGTATTTGTTCACATCTATTATGTTATCTAAAAAACGTGTTGCCAAATGAACTGTTTCAACAAGAGCCTCGCGCAAAACTTCAACCTTGCCCTCATCGTCTTTATATATAAATGCAGATACATTTATGGAGCCTAGATTGCAAGCCTCATAAGGCAAAAGTGGTTGTTCTCCACAGGGATTGGTTGCCTCTATTTCGCCAATATTTGGCGTTGGATTTGCCCTATTTATGGCATCTATAAAAATAAGCCCAGGTTCACCCGTTTGCCAAGCGCAATCCACTATAACCCTGAAAACCTCACGCTTTGTCCAAACTTCTGGACGTTCTATTTCTGGCAGGGCATTGTAGTCTTCCAAGTTAAATAATTTTGAAATATCATATTTGCCAGGTATAAGTTGCTTTGGAATCACATATCCTTTTTTGGTGCGAGGGTTGAAAACCTCGTGTACTCCGTCTGGGTTTTCTTTGTATGCCTGCATCCACGAGTCCGGCATTTTCACGGATATGTTGAAGTTCGTAAAGGCTTTCAAATCTTGCTTTGCGAAAATGAAGGTTATTATGTCTGGATGGGTTATGCTCATCATACCCATATTGGCACCGCGCCTAAATGCCCCTTGCTGAATGGCATTTGTGGCTTCGGAGAGTACTCTCCAAAAGCTAATTGGTCCGCTGGTGGTTCCCCCGCTGGATTTTATGTAATCACCAGTGGGGCGTAGCCTATCAAAAGAAAACCCAGTGCCGCCACCCGCCTTTTGAATCATTGCGGTGGCTTTGACGGTGCTGAAAATGCCGTCTATGGAATCTTCTATGGGCAAAACAAAGCAGGCGGAGAGCATTCCATCTCCGCCGCGACCTGCGCTCATAAGGGTGGGGCTATTTGGCAAAAAGCGCCCGCTTGCCATCAAATCGTAAAACTTTTCGGTATATTCCTCGACTATTCCTGGGGCATTGCTATAAAGAGCTTCGGCGGCAGCTACGGATTTGGCGACTCTTAAAAACAGGTCTTCGGGCGTTTCGGTGCACTTGCCTTTTTCGTCTTTATGCAAGTAACGGCTTTCCAGCACCTTAACAGCATTGGGGGTTAAATTCAACGGTAACATCTTTACTCCTACTAGATATTGGGTCTAAGTTAAAACAATACACAATATATAGAAAATTTTTAGAGCCTCAAGGGGAGCCTCTAGGGGAGGCTTGCTCAAAATATTCTCCCCACCTGCTTTTTATGCTCGTAAACCCAGAAGAACTTACCACTAAATGGTCTAACACTGGGATTTGCAATATGTTACCCGCTTTGCACAATTTTTGGGTTATAATAAGGTCCTCCATGCTCGGTTCATGGTCGCCAGAGGGGTGATTATGAGCGAGAACAACTGCCACAGCTCGGTCTTCTATTGCTGGCGCAAAAGCCTCCCTTGGGTGTATAGGGGCTGAATTTGCCGTTCCAACGGTTATTTTATGGATTTTTATAACCTTGTTGCCTCCGTTCAAGGTAATCAAAACCATATTTTCCTGAGTTGAATGTTTTAAAAACGAAAGAAGGGGCATAAGCGTTGCTGGGCTTTCTATGGCTTCATCTCGCGTTCCAAGCATAAAACGCCCAGAAAGCTCCAAACAAGCCAGTATTTGGGCAGATTTTGCAAGCCCTAGCCCTTTAACCTGCAAAAGCTCTTCCATTGAAGGCATTCTGGACTTTTTCTCCAAAAGCCCTGCTATTTCCTTTGAAAGCTCGAAAACGCTCTTTTGGGCGGTTCCCCTGCCCAAAATAACGCAAATCAGCTCTTCTACACTCAATTTTGCCAGTTCTCCGGCAAAAATTCTCTCTCTCGGCAATAATTTTTTCTCTTCCATACTTGTTAGACGTAAAAAATGGAAAAAAAAATACTGGAAATGCAATTTTTTTTATTTTTTTTTACTTTTCTTCAAAAAAATATCTACTTTTAGCCTTATGGAAACTTTGAGCAAAACAGAATTAGAGCGTTTTAAAGAGCTTATCACAGAAAAATATAATACTCTTTTAGAAGAACTTCGCTATCGCGAAGAATCTTCCATTATGGAAAATCAAAGGGAAACCGGCTCAGAATTGTCTTCTTATGCAAACCACCCCGCAGAAGCAGCCTCAGATTATGCCAATTTAACTATGAATCTCAATCTTGCAGAGCGAGACAGCAAATATTTGGTGCAATTGGAAGATGCCCTTGACCGCATAAACAAAGGAACTTATGGTATATGCTCGGTTTGCAAAAAAGTTATACCTATGATTCGCCTAGAAGCGGTTCCAACCACCACAAAATGCGTAGAATGCAAAAATGAAGTGAAAAAGCGCGAACAGCACGAAGAAGCCAAGCACAACGCTCAACAATAAAAAATGCCGAACTCGAATCAAATGGGTCTCGTTTCTACTTTTATGAAAAGATAACCTAGCCTTCGTTGAGGTTTTTCAAAGGAACAAGCCTAAGCATAAATCTCAAAAAAGAGCATCGGATGAAACAAACATGTTAGAACGGCCTTTATTGACCGAGTCGGCATTATTAAATATATATTATTTTTTTTAAAAACGGTAAGAAATTAATGATAAATCGTTGGTATAACCGCCATTAAATTTATAAAGAAATCCTTGAACAAAGCGAGCATTGTTGGCAGGAAAAACATAAGCACAAGTAGAACTGTCAAAATTTTTGGTATAAATGTCATTGTCATTTCATTAATGTGTGTGGCTGCCTGAAAAATAGCAATAGCAAGTCCAACTATTAGTGCGCATATAAGCATAGGACCGCACATATAAAGCATTAAAAGCATAGCTTTGCGCCCAATATCAACAACAAAAAGATCTGTTACCATTTTTTTCCTCGCTAATGAAAAGACAGCAAAAGTTGCTGTATTATTAAATTCCAACCGTCCACCATAACAAATAAAATTAGCTTAAAAGGCATAGATACCATCATAGGTGGAAGCATCATCATGCCCATAGACATTAAAATTGAGGCAATTGACATATCTATGACCAAAAATGGAACATATATGAGAAATCCTATTATAAATGCTGTTTTAAGCTCTGAAATTATGAAAGCTGGAATTATTGTCCACATTCCCAAATCGTCAATGGTATTGGGATTTGGCAATCTTGCCGCTCTTATAAACAGGGCTAAATCGTGCTCGGATGTTTGCCTTAACATAAATTCGCGAAGAGGCTTAATGGCTTTGTCTAGCCCTTCTTGGTAGTCTATTTCGTGGGCTAAATATGGCTGAATTGCTTCTTCGTTTACTCTGTTGAATGTTGGAGCCATAACAAAAAAAGTGAGGAATAAACTTAGTCCCATAACCATTTGATTAGGTGGTGCGCTTTGAGTTCCAAGAGCCTGTTTAACAAAATTCAAAACTATTGCAATTCTGGTGAAACTTGTTAGCATTATCACAATAGATGGGGCAAGAGAGAGTATAGTTAAAAGAGCTACAAGCTCCAAGGTTACCGAAACATCTTCCACGCTTTGCGCTTTGTCCACGCCAAAAGTTACTCGAGGCAATGGCATTTCTTGGGCAAAAATGGCTTGTGCTGCCATTATAAAAAATGCAAATATAAATATTTTGCCCTTCATCAATTTCCTCCCTCCCTTTTGAATCTTCTCAGCAGGTGGTCAACGGTTGCGGAAAATTGTGCGGAAGTTACGGGTTTTGAGTGATACATTTCAAGAATGTATCTAGCTTCATCACCTTGTATTTCGGAGAGTGTACGCATATTTTCTGATGCTGCTCCAACCACCAAAACTCTTTCTGCTCCGGCTTTTATTAAGAATATATTTTTGCCTGCGCCCAAAAATTTGGAATCCAAAAGTTGAATTGCAGATTGATTATCATTTGCTGTTGGACTTTCCACTTTGCGGATTTTTTTTGAAAGTACATAGAGCACATATAAAAGTATGAGTATCACAATAAGCCCAATGCTCATGCGAATGGCTACTTTGCTTAAATCTGGCGGTTGGTAGTTATCTGACACAGGTGCTATGGGGCGGTAATCTCCGCCTAAGGCTTGCTTCAATGCTTCCATTTTATATGCGGCGGCTATGGAATCGGTTTTTGCCGCAGCAGAGAGAGAATCTTTGGAATTGTTAATTGTATCTTGGGCAAATGTCTGAACCCCGATACCTCCGATTAGGAGGATTAACAGGATTTTTGATATAATGTTGTGGTGCATAGGTGGAATATAGAAATTACCTCACTACTATTTTTTTGATTGAAGGTCCTTGCTTGACTATATAAACACCTGCTTTTTGTGGTTTTGCTTTGCCGAGAGGTTCGCCTTTTAGGGAGTAATATGTTGGGGAGTGGCTAGTGGCTAGTGGGGAGTGGCTGATTATTGGAGTGGCATCACCCTCAGAGCTAGAGCTAACATCGGAGCTGGAACTGCTTGAGGGTGTGATACTGCTAGATGATGGCGTTGGTGGTTCTGGCCCTACTGGATTATAATTATCCCAGCCCGGCATGCTTTCAAGTGTGATAGTATAACTATCGTTCATTATCGTATTCCAAGCGGCGGCAGGGGTAGATTGCGTTACAAAATTACC
>JAITFP010000124.1 GCA_031281275.1 Candidatus Fibrimonadaceae bacterium | reverse complement strand
ACCGCCAAAATCCACGAAGCGGACAAGGCGAGAGACGAAATCTATATAGCAATTGCAGAAATCATTGCCGCCAACCTTAGGCACTTTAATCCTGCTGTTCGGCAGGCAGCGGAAAGGCTAAAAATACTCATAGACACCTACGGCAATGTAGCCAACAAGCCCCTGAACGAGGAAACATCGGCAATATACAATATATTGCAGGAGTTAAAGGGCAAATATGTTGCCGATGCTGCGAGCATAGACATAACCCAATGGGTAGCCGAACTGGAAAACCGCAACAAAACATTTGAAGCCTTGGTAAAAGAGCGTTTTGACGAAACGGCAGCGAGGACAACGGATATAGTTATGAAGCAGGCAAGGGCACAGCTAGACGAGGTATATCGCACAATCGTTGAGCGTATAAATGCCCTAGCTGTGGTGGAGGGCGTAACGGCTTATGAAGCGTTTATCAAAACGCTCAATGCGGTTGTTGCCAAGTATGCGGTGAGACATCATCGTCATCGTCTGAACCCCGATTCGCCCGATTCACTCGATTCACAGGATAATGGCACTAATACGCAGAATGGGGGGGCTATATGAGGGGTAGTGGTGTTTTGTCGGTTATTCTTTTGATGTTTTTTGCCTTTGCTGCTTATGGGCAGGTGCAGGAGAGAGTAGCCATTATCAACACTTTGGATGACCGCGATTCAATAGGGTTTTCCGAGCTGACTTACTTAACCGACAGGCTCCGAGAAACGGCAGTTAATGTTTTGCCTGCCGATAGGTTCGGGGTTATGACTACTGAGAGCATAGTTGCTTTTCTTGGGTCTATGGAGAACACCGTGAAGGTTTGCAAGGAGGCTAGCTGTCTTGCGGAGCTTGGGCGGAAGGTTAGTGCTGACTATGTTGCTCAGGGGCGGATAGGGAGGTTCAACGAGGATTTGACCATCAAGGTGGAGCTATACAATGTTGCAACTGGAAACTTGATGGGTTCTTTCACTGGTTATTTCAAGGATATTTATAGCTTGCTGGCTCTCATAGATGAGAAGGCTCCTGATTTGTTCAAGAAAATGCTTGTGGAATCTAAGGCAATAGAGGTTGAGAAGCCTGAGCTTGCCAAGGTGGAGCCTGTGCCTGCGAAGCCGGAGGTGGTAGTGGTTGAAAAACCTGTTACCAAAACCAGTTTCTTGGTTGCTGTCGGTTTGGACTTTGTTGGGGCTGGGTTGCTTGTTGCTGGATACCTGAAAGACAAGGATTTGAACGATGCTTATGATAAATATTCCGGTGTCCCCGTGGATGATAGACCAACTTTTGACAAAGCCTGGGATAAGGTGGAAAGCGGCAAAACCCAAAGGAACGTGTTTTATATACTTGGCGGAGTGCTTTTGGCTTCGGGGATAGAAATGCATATATGGTTTTAAGATTTTTTTTGCTAGCGATTGCGTTTCTTTTCTCCTGCACCAGCGTTGAACGCGACAACTGTTTGGATTCGGGAGGCATTAATTATATGGTGGGATGCAAGCTTAGTTCTTCCTCGGTTGAGACTTTGGGCTGTAGTAATGTTGGCAGTTATTCCTGTCCTTTAAGCGGTTACAAAACCCAAAAAATCGCAACCGAAACTTGGATGTGGGAGAATTTGGACTGCGATGTTGAAGGCGGAAAGTGTTACGATGATAATCTTGCCAACTGCGAAAGATACGGTAGATTGTATGATTGGTGTACGGCTATGGCACTTTGCTCCAACGGTTGGCATTTGCCAAGCAATGATGAATGGCAAAGACTTGTGGATTTTGTAGGTGGCGACAAACTCGCAGGCTTGCATTTGAAATCAGATGAAGGCTGGAATGGCAGTGGTAATGGCGATAACATCTATGGCTTTGCGGCTTTGCCTAGCGGCGTAGGCTATTCCGATGGCGGTTTCGCCAATATCGGCAACAACGGCTATTGGTGGAGTAGCTCTGAGCCCGATGCCAGTAACGCTTACTATCGGTATATGGACTACATCTACGAACCTAAAAGTGTCCACTACAGCTACGGCACTAAGGACCGCCTGTACAGTGTTCGTTGTATTAAGGACGACTAAAATGAAGCATAAACACATCTCAAAATTCGCACTAGTTACAGCCTTTTGGCTTTTCTCCTGCACCAGCGTTGAACGCGATAACTGTCTGGATTCGGGCGGCATTAATTATATGATGGGATGCCAACTTAGTTCTTCCTCGGTTGAGCCAAGCAGTTCCAGTAGCTATGTTATTAAATATGGCGAATCTGTGCTTTATAAAGGCGAAATTTACGAAACAGTTGAGATTGGCACACAGACTTGGATGGCAAAGAATTTGAATTACAATGCACCCGGTAGCAAGTGCAATAACTATAGCGATGCCAACTGTGCGACTTATGGCAGATTATATGATTGGAATACGGCTATAAAAGTTTGCCCCAGCGGTTGGCATTTGCCTAGCGATGCAGAGTGGAGAACGCTGACAAATTTTGTTGGTTCTCCAGAAGGTAAATATTTAAAGGCTACGAGTGGCTGGAACAGCAATGGCAACGGTACGGACAAGTATGGATTTTCGGCTCTGCCTGGCGGTTGCTCAGGAAGAGTTTTCTGGGAAGTCGGCAACTACGGTATCTGGTGGAGTGCAACTGAGTACAGTGCTAGCTACGCCTCCAGCCGGTACATATACTACGACAGCGATGCTGTCTACAAGGGCAGCAACGAGGAGAAGGACAACCTGTACAGTGTCCGTTGTGTGCAAGATTAAGCAATTTATCGTAACAGAAATCATTTCACATTTACAATCGGGAAAATCGTGATTCAGACAAATTAAATGCGAACCCCGTGCGTTTGTGGGTGGTTGTATGTGTTCTCTTCGCAGCACCTATGTTTGCAGGCGTAGGGGCGACCCTCGCGGTCGCCCTTGTGGTTGTCGGTTCGCCCTGCGGCAATCCATTTGCAACCGCAAATCATTTCGCATTTAGGGCAGGCACGGAGACCTGCCCCTACAAAACGGATCATTATGTTTTTTACGTATCGGATTGCGTTGCCAAATTGGTGGAACATCATTTCACATTCTACGTTTATATTTACAATCGGGAAAATCGGTGAATCGGGTAAATCGGGGTTCAGACAAAGTAAATGCGAATGTCGTGCGTTTGTGTGTGGTTGTAGGTGTTTTTTCTATATTCCATTCATGCAAAACATTTTATTTGAGTGGGACGAGCGAAAAAATTTAGCGAACATAAAGAAACACGGCATTAGTTTTCAAGAAGCTAAAACTTGTTTTGAAGACGACTTTGCCGAAGTATTCCCAGATGCTGAACATTCAGCCATTGAGGATAGATATATCTTACTTGGACTTTCGGAAATTCGCAAAACATTAGTTGTAATTCACACCGAAAGAGAAAATAAAAACAATGAACAAACAATACTTAGAATAATCAGTGCAAGAAAAGCGACAAAAAAAGAATTTCTATATTATTGGGGACATCGCAAACAAAAGGAGCAAATATGAGAAAAGAATATGATTTTGCGAAAATGAAAGGAAAACCGAACCCCTATGCCAAGCTGTTAAAAAAGCGACTTACCATAAATTTAAGTACCCAGATAATAGATTACTTCAAAACAATAGAAACAAGCTCTGGCATTCCATACCAATCTTTAATATGCTCATATTTGGCAGATTGCGCTATGCAGAAAAGAAAAATTGCCTGGGGTTAAATCCACGACATAAATACGACCCTCATACGTTTTGGGGTGGTTATCAATTTTCTATATTCGCAGTGGAGATATATCTATGAAAGATAAATTAGATGCAATGCTAATAGATGGCAAAGCGAGAATAGAAGCGGCAAAAACCGTTGCGGAATTGCAAGATGTGAAAGCATCTTTACTTGGAAAACAAGGAACGCTCACAACTATATTAAAAGAATTGCCGCACATTGACGTTTCTCTGCGCCCAGAAATTGGCAAGGCTGCCAATGTTGTAAAAGAGAATTTAACCGCTATAATAGAATCCCGCGAAGAGGAAATTCGCCTAAAAGCATCTGAAATTCCCCCTGATTTTGATTTCACCGTTCCAGGCGTGCCGCCTCTTGACGGTGCCTTGCACCCAATTACCCAAATGTGCTACGATTTAAACGATACTTTCCGTTCCATGGGATTTGAGATATTCCAAGAATCCGATATAACAAGCGAACTCTATGCCTTTGATAATTTGAACTTTGTCCCAGACCACCCCGCAAGAGAGAGCATGGACACTTATTGGCTGGCAGGGCACGACACCGGACACGGTGGTGAAAGGCTCTGCCTTCGCCCGCATTTAACCGGAGCAAGTGTGCGCTATCTTCAAACGCATAAACCTCCATACCGTTTTGTTTACCCAGGGAGTGTGTACCGCAACGAAACCACAGATGCACGTCACGAAAGGGCATTTTTCCAATATGAGGCGTTGATAGTTGACCGCGATTTTACATTTTCTGCGGGCAAGGTGATGATTAAAAGCATTTTGTCTAAAGTATTTGGGAGAGACGTGCCAGTTAGAATGCGCGTTGGTTTTTTCCCCTTTGTTGAACCTGGTTTTGAAATAGATATGGGTTGCCTTGTGTGCGGCGGAAGCGGATGCAGCGTTTGCAAACATGTTGGCTGGATAGAGATTATGCCGGGCGGAACCCCGCACCCAAATGTGCTTCGCGCAGGGGGATTGAACCCTGAGGAGTTTACCGGATTTTATGTGAACATAGGTTTAGACCGCTTGGTTATGATGCGTTATGGAGTTGATGATGTTAGATTATTTCACAGCGCAGATTTAAGATTTTTGAGACAGTTCAGATAGGAGAAGAATATGAAATTATCAATGGATTGGATAAAAGATTATGTAAAAATACCAGAAAATCTGGAACTATCCCGCATAGCTTACGACCTCACCATGTCCACAGTGGAAGTGGAAGGCATAACCGAATTGAGCAAAAATTTCAGTAATATTATAGTTGGCTTGGTGAACGAGGTTCTCCCTCACCCAAACGCAGACAAACTCAGGATATGCAAAACAGATATAGGTGGTGGGCAAATAAAAGAAATTGTTTGCGGAGGCAGCAATTTGAATGCAGGCATGAAGGTTGCCGTTGCTTGCCCTGGCGCAATGGTTCGCTGGCACGGAGCAGGAGAACCTGTGGAGATAAAAATCTCAAAATTGCGCGGCGTTGAGAGCTATGGAATGATTTGCGCATCTTCGGAAATAGGGCTTGCAGATTTGTTCCCTACCACAGAAGAAGCGACTATCGTTGACCTCTCGGCTTTTGATGCAGCGGCAGGCACAAATCTCGCAGAGGCTCTTGATTTGAACGATGTTATTTTGGAAATAGACAACAAATCGCTTACAAACCGCCCCGACCTTTGGGGGCATTACGGCATTGCCCGTGAAATTTCGGCACTCTATAATTTGCCTTTAAAAGAATTTGCGCCATTCACTCCGCAATCTGTACCGGATTTGGAAATAACTTTGGAAGACACTCAGCGCAGCCCAAGATATATAGGTGTAAAAATTGAAGGGCTTTCCATAAAACCATCGCCTTTCAAAATACAGAGCCGTATATGGCGAGTTGGTATGCACCCGATAAACGCCATTGTGGATATAACAAATTACGTTATGCTCGCGATTGGACAACCTACACACGCTTTTGACTCGGATAATATAGAAGGGCATATAACTGTGCGCCGCGCCCAAGAATCAGAAAAACTTTTGCTCTTGAACGGCAAGGAGTTATCGCTTTCAGCAAATGATTTGGTTATAGCAGACAACGAGGCTCCAGTTGGGCTTGCGGGAGTTATGGGCGGTAGCAAAGATTCTGTGCTTCCCAAAACAACCAAGGTGATACTTGAAATCGCAAACTTTGATTCCAAAGGCATAAGGCACACGGCAATGCGCTATGAAGTGCGCACAGAGGCGGCAATCAGGTACGAAAAAGGAATAGACCCGGAGAGATGCGATATTGCCCTTTCCCTTGCTATGCAAATGTTTGCAGATTTTTTCTCTGGAATATCCATAACGGGATTTCGCGATAGCTATCCCGAACATCTAAAAAGCAAAGAGATAGATGTTTCCTTAGACTGGCTGGAAAAACGCCTTGGCAAACATATTCCAAATGATGATATAGCTTGTAAGTTGGAACACTTAGGTTTTAAAGTGAATTTTGACAAAAACAATATGCACGTTACTGTACCAACTTGGCGTTCCACAGGCGATATTTCCATACCAGACGATATTATGGAAGAAGTAGCCAGATTGCACGGCTACGAAAATTTTGAACCAACACTCATAACAACTACATTCAACGGCGCAATAAACCAGTTGGATATAGACATAGACAGAAAGAGCAGGGAATACCTAGCTTGCAGATGTGGCATGCAAGAAATTTTCACATATCCTTGGATGACAGACGAATACGTAAACGCACTATTTCCGAGCAACAAAGATATGCTATCTCTATCCATGCCTCCTTCTCCCAATGAACACTATATTCGCTCATCGCTACTGCCAAACCTATGCAAAGCGATTGAAGGAAACTTGCGTTTCTTCAACGAGTTTGCAATTTTTGAATCTGCCCAAGTGTTTTCCAATAGGGATTTCAAAGCGGTATATGACAAGCGTGAATCGCTGCCTCATGAGCGCAGAAACATTGCGGGAGCTTTTGTTGGCGACACTGGTGATGTGAATTCTCTTTTCAGAAAAGCAAAGGGCATAATAAATTATTTGCCTCGCTGTGTGCATATAGAGCCTATAACTTTTGAGAAGATTGAAAAACCAATATGGTCAGATGGAGTTGTGTGGCTGAATCTTTGCCACGGCGGTGAGAGAATAGGCAATTTGGCGCTTTTGTCAAAGAAAGCCTCCCTTGATTGCGGAATAAAAAACAGTGCGGTTATAATATTTGAAATTGATATAGATTCGCTAAAACCTTATCCATCCAGAACAAATAAATTTGTGCATCTCCCAGAATATCCAATTACTGAATACGATATATCCATGCTATTTGATTTATCGGTTAAATGGGAGGATATACGCGGAGTTATTGCTGGCAAGGGCGGTTCAGAAGATTTACTCAGAGATATATCTTTTGTTGATGAGTACAGAGGACACCAGGTTCCAGAAGGAAAAAAATCTGTTACCATTAGGTTGGTGATTGGTTCGTTCAAAAAGACTCTTACTTCGGAAGAGATTGAGGGTTATGCAAAAACTGTTATGAAAAAGTTGCAGAAGAATTTTGGGGCAGAGTTGAGGAATTGATATGAAATATAAAGAAGTACCTGAAAACGAAGCCAATAATATATGGACAAAAAATCATTTTCGAGTATTTTTAAGTCATAATGCAACTTTCAATGAAAAAGCCTCCGAATTAAAACGAGAACTTAAAGGATATGGTATTTGTGCATTTGTAGAGCATGATGAAATAGAAAAAGCATTGCTTTCAATGGAGGCTTTTGTTGCACTCGTCACAGAAGATTTTTATGATAGCGACTGGACTAGTCAAGAAATAGGTTTTTCTCAGGCTTTTGAAATTCCTCGTATCTATGTAGATCTCGGTGGTGGTAGCCCCAAGGGATTGGCTGCAAATATTCAGGTGTTAAAATGTAATTGGAATATAGCTTATAAAGAAATTTTTGAGACCTTATTAAAATTTGAATCAGTGCGAAATGCTTTTCTTGATAATCTGAAAGATATATCAAATTATCTTTTTGCAGATGAGTTTTATGATTGTCTAATAACTTTTGATTTAAACAAGGAACAATGCGATAAAATTATATTAGCTTACAATAATAATTCCCATATAAACGGAAATTATAAGTTCAATGGTATGTCTGGACCTGGAATTATCCCTTATTTAAATAAATGGACTGGCAAACAATATGAGCTAGATGAAGCTAATAAAATAACCCTTTCCACAACCGTATCCACAACATCCTCAACACTCTGAGGATGCTTGTAAAAATGCGGACAAGCAGGCATTATAATTGCTCCTGCTCTTTTTAGCTTTAACATATTTTCCAAATGTATTTCGTTGAAGGGCATTTCTCTTGGGGCAATCACAAGGGGGCGGTTTTCTTTTAAGCATACATCTGCGGCTCTTATCAATAGGTTGTTGCTTGTGCCGGCGGCTATTTTTCCGAGCGTTCCCATTGAGCATGGCAAAATTGCCATGCCAGAATATTTTGAGCTACCTGTTGCAGGTGGGGCAAAAAAATCGTCTATTTTGTGGATTTTTTTGTGTTGTAAAATGGACTCGCAACCCTCGTGCCTCAGCACTGCCTCGCCCATTTTTGTGATAATAAGCTCAACAGTGACATTTCGTTTTTTTGCTATATGCAAAAAACGCTTTGCATATATGGCGCCAGATGCTCCTGTTATGCCGAGGATTATCGGGGAATTTTTCATTTTTTCTCGCAAATCACAATATGGGCAAGCCCGCCATCCAATGAGCTTATGCTGCGCAGTGTAAACCCTGCATTTCTAGCTTTTGCCACATAATCCACAGGGTTTAGGAAATTCAATATGGATATTACCAAATAGCGATAGGCATTGCGTTTGCTGAATATCATACCAACAAAAGGAATGGCTAGCGGTGCTATTCTTTGGTAAAAGAGTTTTGCGACTTTTTTCTCCGGTTTAAAGAAATCTAGCGTGGCAAAATAACCACCTTTTTTTAGCACCCTGAAACCCTCGCTCAAAGCCAAATCCAGATGTTGAATATTTCTCATTCCAAAACCGTTCAAAATAATGTCCACGGAGCCATTTGCCAGCGGTATTTGGGTTGCATCCATTTGAACGGGAATTAAATCAGGGCTTTTTTTAGCCGCCACTCCAAGCATTTTTTCGGCAAAATCACCGATTATAGGAAGTTTGCAATTTTCTGTCCTTTTCAAATAAGAAATCATAAAATCCCCAGTTCCTCCGCACAAATCCAGCACCACAGCCTCCTTTTTCTGAGGCAATTTTTTGCAGCAAGCCTTCCTCCAAGCAATATCCCGACCCCCAGACATCAAATGATTGAGCATGTCGTACCTTTTATGTATTTGGTTGAACATTTCACGAATTTTAAGCATTCTGGGGGCAAAGTAGTAAATTTTCTATATTAGCACTCCTAGTTTGGGCACATTGCGGATGTGGTGGAATTGGTAGACACGCTAGATTCAGGTTCTAGTGCTGGCAACAGCATGAAGGTTCAAGTCCTTTCATCCGCATAAAATTTTCTATATTACTTTTGAGGTACCTTATGAAAAATTCCGTTTGTTTAAAAGGGATATTGGTTATCCTAGCTTTGGGATACCAGACACTTTTTGCCCAACGTGTTACATTCTATTTCCTGCCCCCAGCTAGCGATACCTGGGTAGCTGGCAATAGCTACATATATGACGGGGATAAAAAGACAGTGGAATTGATGCAAGTTGATTCTAGGTGTGGCTGGTTCAAAAAGGTCTATAACTCGGTAGATGATGTTCCAGAGAAGGCGATGATTTACCTAGGCTCTCAGGGAAAAGAGAGATTAGACTCTGAAGGTACAGGAGCCGATGACCCTAACGACCCTAACGGCAAACCAAATTGGATTGGATTAAGAGCGCGATTTGGAACAAATACGGCGCTTTATTTTTATCAAGACCCTACTAGTGGCGACTTAGATTTTAGATATAGAACTACTGCCCCTGGTAATTTGGGCGAAGAAGCAGCAAACAGATGCTCATATAAAATGGCTGCTTTTATTTATGATACGGATAGTTCGGTTAATCCGAGCTTCAGGGGTAACTATAGGCAACCAACTGAGAATGGATTAAGAAGGGGGATAGTGGCTTCAACTTTGGACACAACGGATGGAAAAAGAAAACCTAAGTTTATAGCAACTCCGGGTCGTGCAAATTGGGTAAACGATAGTGCCTTCAATGCAGCCTTTACTCCCAAAGGGATTTTCAGAGGAAAAGTATCTAACATACCTAGGTGCTACGATATGCCTTTTAGCAGAGCCACAAATGGAACTTGGCAATTTGATAGCGATAGTTTGCGTACTCCAACAACTGGAGCAAATGCTGGTAGAAATTTGGTAGGCGGTTTTTTCCCTTATATCTTAGACCAAAGAACGGAGGAAGATGGTAGCCAGGTGGACTATTCAGATTGCGAACTTTGTGATAAAAAGTATCAGGCAAGCTGTTTTAACACTATTAGCAACACTAATGTTGGTAATATACCAGCACTTACTTACAAAGAAGAAACCTATCGGGGTATAGAAGCCTTTAATCGTGCTAATGACCGGCTTGCGGAAGGCTGGAGCAACACGGCACCATATAATGCATATAGCCAAACTGCGGGCTGCGATTCAATTCGTCCCGGATTTGACGGTGCAAAAAAACGCAATGCCAATTTAAGTTTCTGTTTTGAAAGCCATGCACAATTTACTTATGAAAAAGGTCAAGAGTTCTTTTTCAGAGGCGATGATGATATTTGGATATTCATAAATAATCAACTTGTGATAGATTTGGGTGGTGTCCATCAAGCAGCCCCTGCCTTTGTGGATTTAGATACAATAAAAACCCCTGAAGTTCTCGTTGCAGGCAAAACATACCCAATAGACATATTCTTTTGCGAGCGCATGGCAACCCAGTCAAACGTGCGTGTAAGTACCAATATGTACATAGTGCAAAAAACATCCTTCTACCCCAGCCCAGACAGATATGAAAACTGGATGTGCGCAAGCATTAGTACTGGAAATGATTGCGCTAGCAAAATGAATGCAACTAATACCGCTAGCCGAATAGACCTTTGTGGCGATGCCCTTATAGACAGCTCGGCTTACACAGTGGACTTTTATATGGTAAATAATCGTGATGTCAAAGACACAGTATGGCTCTCTGGTACTAAAAACAACAAATGCACAGGCACTGCAACTCAATTTGCCTGCTTTGAACAAGATGGACTTGATGGTAGTGGCATCACTGTGAAGAAGGCGATTTACAGTTGCGGAGGCAGAGGCAAGTGTAAAGGCGACGATAATGCACGTAAAAGGGTTGATGCTCCGCCGGGAAACTGGACTGTATATTCTCGTTTGATAGATGTGGCAAGCGGCAAGCCAGTAGTGGGCAGCCAGCCACTTAACATAGACTATATAAAAGGTGAAGTAAATGCCCGCATAATTTGGGGCGAATTGGTTAGCGAGCACGGCAATAGTGATTATTTGTATGATTCCTATGACGATATAACCAAAATGAATCAAGCCGTAATTGCAGGCAAACGCACACCTATTTATGTAGCCACTGGTCGTTGGGTGGACACAAAATATAATAAATTTGAGTACACAGAATTAGAGACAAATGAAACCATTGAATATTCCCTATCTGGTGTAGATGGGTTAAAAGTTACTTTAGATAGCCTTGGCGAAACATTAGCGAATTTCCCACGCCTCATACCTCAAGGTGGAGTGGACACCGTGTGGGTAGAGGGTAGTTTTGAAATGGGTGAGCAGAAATTTGAGATAAATTTGAAAGGCATCACTCCCTCAGAGGAAACTCCCTCTTTAAAGCTAACCATATATCAGCCGCGTCTTAGATTCACCACCACAGATAACTCTTCTACATTTGTCACTCCTTCTAGCCCAAGCACTGCTAGCGGCTTTAGGCGGTGGGTAGCCGATTCATTGCCTCCTTATAAAGGTAATGCCTTGGATGTATATGTTGTGGCTTGGGATACTCTGCGAAGCGAACTTTGCAGCCATTGCAATTTTGTGATAAAAGAAACCAGCACCACAAACAACGACAAGATAAACAACGATTGGAAAGATGGCATTGTTCTGGGCGAACCCTTGAGAATAAAAAACGGGAGACAGACCATTTATATCAGAGGTCAAGATGTTGTTGAAGGAACTGATTTTGCCAAATGGCGAATTACTGGACCTAGCAAAGAATTCACATTTGCGGAATGGACTAATTTGCAATTCAGGGATGCTCCCGTTCCAATGCCAAGAGAGAGTTTTATTTACGATAGAAATGGCGATGGAATTGGAGATAGTTTGATAATTAAATACGCAAAGCCTTTCAAAACCAAAGGCAAGATTATAGATAGCTTGCTGCCTGTTCTCATAGAGATTACTTGGGAAAAGGGATATACCATTGCTTATCACCATCCAAAGCATAAATTAGAGGATCTTAAAAAGAAAGATTATGTTATGAGCATGTACAAATCGGCTTTCTTTGAGGAAAATCGAGAATACTGGGAAAAGTATATAAATGGCGATAGTTCCATAATTATAACAGACACAGTTTTCTCCAAAAATATTTTGACCTATGGCTACAATTCGGGCAATGGCAGGCTTTCTAGCTACACTCCATTCTACGACCAGAACAAGTGCATATCAGGGTCAAAGTGCCCGGCAAATGCGTTTATGTGGCGCGATGATGGTTATGAAGCTACCGTGTTTGATGGAGTTTCGCCTATTGTGGTTAGGGCTGTGTACAAAATGGATAGAAACAGAAAATGCGGAGACAACTCTAATCATGTTTGCGAAGAATCGCTGGTGGCTTATTTGTCTGAGCCTATATATGCAGCTCCAAATTCCAGTAACGATCCTCTGTTAATTAAAAATCCATTCAGCTATTGCTTTGAATATAGCCAGCTTTCCAAATGCTCTGGCGGAAAGGAGATTGATAGACATGATCAGGAGAAGAGCAATACTACGGGCTGGAAGTGGGAGCTCCCTCAAGATTCAAGCGATGCAGATACCTCCTATTCCGTAACCTACAGACCAAACAAAAAATCCTATCCTAAAGAATATTACAATGGCGTAATCAAAGGTGATAGCATTGTGGATCTTACTTATTGGTCTTACAATACAACTCGCATGCCAAAAGCAACCGACTGGATAAAAATCCGCTGGCCCTCTTCTTCTCCGAAAAAAGGCGGTGTTGATGTGTTCTACGATGCTTCGGGCAATACTGCCAATCCAAGGGAAATAGGTGTGCTTATATCGGGAACGAATTATTACAAGAAAGAGCAGGTGAAAATATCTCCCATTGTTGCGCATCCAGATTCTGCCGTGCTTAATGGACTTTTTTCGGATGGAAGCCAGAAAAGACGTGCTTCTTGGCTTAGCTCTGAGGCTAGAGGATATGCCAATGACAATTTGTTCCAACCCGGAGATGTTACAGCATTTTTGCCAGTACCCAAAGGCTACACAATAGAAAAAACAAAGGTTGACTATAGAGGCTCGGTGGGTACCATTTTTGACATTGCCGATAATATCAATAACGAAGTGAATGATATTTTGGCAGAATGCAATGGTAATTGCAAAATCAGAACCCAAGAAGGAAGAGAGGTACCACTCACTGCTGAGAATATTGCCGAAGGCATAACTTTGCATGCTAGTGCGTATTACCATACTAATCTTGGCAACTACACTGCGCACAGAACTCCAGTTGTGGCAAATTGCACAGACAAAATTTTCCGCAAATCAGATGGTCCAGACAACTCCACTAACAATTGCTACTCCAACCGCTATAATTTCTATTTGGCTTGGGATTTGAAAACCAATAAAAACAGGTTCGTAGGAACTGGTGCTTATGTTGCAATTACCAAGTTCTATTGGCAAATAGAGTACATAGATGAAGATGGTAATACTAATTCGCCAAAGTTCAACCAAGACGAGTTCGTGGAGATGTTTGGAGTAAGAAGGGGAAATTAGAATGCCAGATCCTAGATTGCAAATTGGGCAAATTCTTCTACAAAAAAGGCTAATAGACGAATATCAATTAGCCCATGCAATCAGGGAACAAAAGCGCACCGGTTTACATATAAGCAAAATCATAACGCGGCTTGGCTTTGTTAGCGAAGAGCAAATGACCCTTATTCTCGGCGAGCAGTTGCAGCATAAGGAACACAAGCGCATAGGCGAATTGCTTGTAGAAAGGAATTACATTACCGCAGAGCAACGCGACAAAGCACTTGAAGAACAAAAAAAAACGGGACTCAGGCTTGGCAAAATGCTCATGCAACTCGGTTTTATGACCGAAGAGCGTTTAATAGAAATTCTATCTGCTCAACTTGAAATTCCAACAGCAAATTTAAACGAGCTATCCATTTCACCAGAAGTCACGCATCTTTTGACAGAGGAATTTTGCCGTTCATATAAAGTTGTGCCTCTCGCGGTTATGGGCAAAACTCTAACCCTTGCTATGCACGACCCCAGCAACCAAAGAACCATTGACCACATAAGATTTAAGGTTCAAAAAGAAATAAGCCCGGTGATGGCAAGTGAAAAAGATGTATTAGAAACGATAAATAGAATTTATATGGGACATGCGAGCGGCGAGGCAATGAAAGAGCTTTCCCGCCTCAACGAAGCCGAAGACCTGCAAACCGTAAACAAAGAAGAGGAGTCCGGTTCAGAAGATCAATTATCAGACGAAGAAGGTCAGCAGGTTGTGAAATTGGTTAGCTCCATTATTCAAGATGCAATTGCGCGCAAAGCCTCTGATATACATTTGGAACCTCAAGAAACTTTTTTAAAACTCCGCATTCGCATAGATGGCGATTTAACCGTTATGCCGCCAATTCCAGCTCGCTTAATGCCTCAAATTTTATCTAGGGTAAAACTTTTGTCTCGCATGGATATTGCCGAAAAACGCAAGCCCTTGGATGGTCGTTTTACCGTGCGTTTTCGCGGCAAGGAAGTGGATTTGCGTGTTAGTTCTTTCCCAATTTCTCTTCGCAAAAGGGGAGTGGTGGAAAAAATAGTTATGCGTATATTAGACCCAAATTCGGGTCAAATAGAACTTCCGCAAATGGGTTTTAGGGAATCTGTATTTAAAGAATTGGATTATACAATTCACTTGCCAAATGGAATTTTGCTTGTTACAGGACCAACGGGTTCAGGTAAATCAACAACCCTTTACGCAGCCATTCGCCGCATTTTAGATAACACAATAAACATAACAACAATGGAAGACCCCGTGGAAATGAACATTGACGGCGTTAACCAAGGACAAATAAACAATGCCGCTGGTTTTTCCTTTGCTTCTGGCATAAGGGCAATTCTCCGTCAAGATCCCGACGTTATAATGATAGGCGAAATGCGCGATAAAGAAACGGCGAGCATGGCAATAGAAAGCGCCTTAACGGGTCATTTGGTGTTTAGCACATTGCACACAAACGATGCTGCCGGTGCATTCCCTCGTTTGCTAGAAATGGGATTAGAGCCTTTCCTTGTGGCAACTGCAATAAAAGGCGTTTTAGCTCAAAGACTTGTACGCAGAATTTGCTCCAACTGCAAAGAAGAAGACCCTACCATAGACCCAGAGGTTAGAAAAGACTTGGGTATTCCAGCAGATGTGAAATTCTACAGAGGCAAGGGTTGCAATAGATGCGATTCCACTGGTTATAAAGGTCGTACAGGCATTTATGAATTCTTGGTTCCCAGCGAAGAAGTTCGCAACCTAATTTTAAGGAGAGCGAGCGGTGACGAAATAAAAAGAGTGTGCCTAGCGCAAGGCATGAGCACTTTGCGTATGGACGGCATGGAAAAAGCCAGATCCGGCGTAACTACTTTGGAACAGGTACTCGGAGCCTCTGAAAAAGACGAAGCCGCAACTAAAATGGGGTGATTGTGTTACTTCTAATATTGCTTTTCGCAAATATATGCGTTTTTGCGGCAGATGATGTTCTTGATATTCGCATTTTGAGGGTTGAGTTTAAAAAGGAGGAACCGGATAATTCTTTGACTACTGGCAAAGGAACATTCGAAAAAGACGGTGAAGAATATTGGAAGAACCATATAAAATTTGCAGAGAATTATTTTAAAAAGGCAAGCGATAACAAGGTTTCAATAAGCGCAGAAGTTTATCCCAAAGGCAAAGAACCCTACAAACTTAATAAACACATAATAGACTATAACCGCAGCCGTAAAAAAGGCGAAAAAATGGCTGAGTTTGATTCTTCAAGAGCTGTGGATTATGCTGGCTTTGTAAATGATGTTTTAAAACTCGCAAAACAAGACACCGCGAACAAACCTCTTTCTTATTCCAAAGAAAGGGCTATTTTGATAATTCACGCGGGTGCTTCGCGCCTTGTTGATGGCGGAACCTTGGGCAGCCGAGGAGCAAACACCCCTGGTGATTTTATAGATGCTTATGTTGACACCTCCTGGGGCGATTTTTGGCGAGGATTTGATGCTGGAAATGGAGACACAATTACTTCTGTGATGGTGGTGAGCGAAACCGCTTCGCAAGACGGTTTATACTGGGGAATTAACGGAACAATAACAAGCCAAATAGGTCGCGAACTTGGTCTCCCTTATTCTTACGATGTGGTGAAAGGCTATTCAAGGCTTGGATATTTTGACGGAATGGATTTTGCAGGGAGCAATGCCGGCAATGGATTTTTCCCCAGCTTGCCAAATGCTTGGATGAGAACATACAAGGAGTGGGTAAAAGATTCGCTAGTAAATAAAGGGAGCGTTGAAATTTGCGCAGCGAGCGCAAAAAAAAATGAATGCAATGGTGCCCCGCAAATAGTGAAAATACCGATAAACAACAACGAATATATTTTGCTGGAAAATAGGCAAAGAACATATAGAAGCGATGGGAAAATTTCATTAAAAATGGAAGGAGGAAAATCAGTTGAGATTCTCGTTGATAGCTTGAATTCTCTTTTTTCGAAAAAAGAACCTGGGATAATAGAGTCCATAGAAGAAACAGATGCCGCTTTGCCTGCAAGCGGCATAGTGGCTTGGCATGTGAATGATTGGTATATAAAAGAAATTCTCTCTTATGGAGCGATAAATGCTTGGAATGGCGATACTTCAAAAGACCACCAGTTTGGCATATCTTTAATTGAGGCAGATGGGATTTTGGGGCTTGGCAAGGAATTCAAGAATGGAGGAGAAAGCGTTTTTTACTTTGGTTCTGGCAGCGATTTAATTCCGCATAAAAGAAAAAAACAATCCGATACAACCTTTTCAATAAAGCCTTCGGGATATGCAAACACAGCCTCTACCTTTGGCGGATATTCCGGCATAAAAATAGCGGCAAAAGTGCCAAAAGACGCAAAGGAAGAAAGAACTTTTAATATGTTCACAGGCGATAGCGTTATAAATTGGCGAGCCTTGAAAATTCCGGTTGAAATAGAAAGAGTGGGGGAGTTTGCAATACCAATTCCAATAGATTCAGTTCCTACTTATGCAAAGGCAGATACAGTTTTTAAATCAACACCAGATTTTATGCGCATTCCCATAAGTAGCAATTCCATTATGTATTTGGGGGGCAATAGGCTTCATCTCGTTGATTCCAATGGAGTTCCTTTGCCGAATTTTCCGGTTGTTCTCTCCAATGGCGAGCCATTTTCTTACTTTCATTCAAAGCCTATTCCGATTGCTTTAACTGGAAAAGAAGATTCGCTTTACATTTTGGTTCCAACAAACAATGGTTTAATTTTGGCGGTAAACAGCAAAGGCAAGTTGTTGAGCGGAGAATTTCCCCTTGCCGCAGGGACTTTTGAATACGATAAACCAGATACCCTGCTCCTTGACCTTCACGGCAATTATCTATTTGCCAAGCACAGGGGAAACATAAGTGCTTTTCACCTGCCCAAAGCAAAGGAATTTTCACCAAAATCAAAACAAGCACCGACTGAAGATAAAATAGATGAATTTTTTGTGTTTCCAAACCCCGTGAGAGGAGGCAAGGCAACGGCGAGATTTAGAATCCTGAACCCTGCCACCAGTGCCTCTTTGGATATTTTTGACATAACGGGTCATCTGGTATTGGGCAAGAGCATTTCAAGCGTAAACAACGGCTCAAACCAGATAGAAGGCTTGGATTTCTCAAAACTGGGCAGCGATGTTTACAGCGCAAGGCTAACCGTTAAATTTGCAAGCGGCAAGAAAAAAGAAAAATGGTTCAGAATAGGGGTTATAAAGTAAGTAATGATTAACTCAATGTTTGGGAGTAGCTAGTGGTAAGTAGCTAGTAGTCGTTCCATAAATACTGGTTTTTATGGTTTTTCCACTAGCCACTAGCCATTCCCCACTAGCTTAACTAGTTAATTAGCATTTTCTATATTTCCCCTATATGATAACGAAAATGAGCAGAGTCGTGGTTGCTGCTACAGATGCAAGCAAAGAGAAAACTCTAAATACCCTCAGAGAATGGGGTTTATTGCACGTTTTGCCCCTTCAAACCCCAGAAAGCGAAAAAGTAGCGGCTGCCAAAACCGCTTTTGCAAATGCGCAAAGGGTTTTTGAAACCATTGCTTCCAAAACCAGCAATATACCTGAAAATGCAATAGAAAATCACAATTTGCTCGCCCAAATAAGCGGAATTATGCAAAGCAAAAAACAAGCGCAAGAAGCCTTGGCTCTAAGCTCGGCAGAATTGAAAAGGGTTGAGGCTTATGGCGAATTTGACCCTCACAAAGTGAGAAAACTCCTTAAACGCGGCATAAACATAAAACTTTACAGCGCAGACGAAAAAGCATTTAAAGATGTAGGTCCTGATATTGTAATTAAAGAATTCAAAAGGGTAAAAGGCGAAATATTTTTCGCGGCAATCAGCAAAAACCTAATAGATTTGCCATACACCGAAATATCCCTGCCTCCAAAACCCGTGAAAGACCTAAAACAAGATATTGAAAACGCAACAAAAACAATTGAGGAGTGCGAAAAAAAATTAACCGCATACTCTAGCAAAAAAAAGCAAGTAGGGGAGCTTGTGGTAGAGGCTTCCGATGAACTTGCCTTTACATCTGCGGAAGCCGGAATGCGCTCGGAAATAGGAGTTTGCTTTATACAAGGCTATTGCCCAAAAGAAAAGCTGGAATCGCTTAATGAACTAGCAGCAAAAAATGGCTGGGGAATTTCTGCGCAAGAGCCAACAGAGGAAGAAGCTGTTCCTACACTTTTGAAGCACAAAAAATTAGTTAAGCCAATAGATGCTCTTTACAGCGTTATAGGAATAAACCCAGGCTACAGAGAAATAGATGTTAGTGCTGTGTTCCTGTGCTTCTTTAGCATTTTCTTTGCGATGATTGTGGGCGATACCGTTTATGGCTTGCTCTTTGCCGCAATAACTTTCTTTGCTTCAAAAAAATTAAAAAATGCCCCGCGCTATCCTTTCCAGTTCCTCTATTTGATGAGCGGTTGCACAGTAATATGGGGTTTTTTGACTGCGAGCTATTTGGGGCTGAACACAGAAGGCGATGTTATGGTGGTTCCCGCTGTTCTTGACATACTCAGAGCATCTTGGGCTCCCCAAGGCTTAAAAGATTTTGCAGCTTGGATTCGCGATGCAGAAAACACTAAATTTCTCTGTTTTACTTTGGCAGTTATTCATTTAACCATAGCTCACGTGTGGAATGCCTTTGCCCACAGAGACGACAAGGGAGCGGTAATCACGCAAATAGGCTGGCTTTGCACAACTTGGATGATGTTCTTCTTGGCTCGCAACATGGTGCTTGGGCACGTTTTTCCGCCAAATGTTCTTTATTTGGGAATTGGCGGAGCCGTGCTTATTATAATAGGTTCTGCTATGAAAGCCGAGTGGTTCAGCATTGGGATGCTGCCTTTGAATTTGGTCAGCAACCTTGTGGATGTTATAAGTTACATCCGTTTGTTTGCGGTTGGAATGGCTGGCTACAGCGTGGCAAATGCCTTTAACGGAATGGTTGCCCCCTTGTTCGGTTCCATTCCGGGTTCTGCCTGTGCTGCTTTGATTCTTTTATTAGTTCATGCTTTGAACATAGCGCTTGCGGTTATGGGAGTGGCGGTTCATGCCGTGCGCTTGAATACTTTGGAATTTTCAAATAATGTGGGTATAGAATGGAGTGGAAATCCTTATACGCCTTTCAGGAAAAACGTTTAACCTTTCAACAAAAGAGGATGCAATGGAAATACAAACAATGAAAACGCTTGGTGAAATGGGTGCAACAGCAGCCCTTGGCGTATCTGCCATAGGTTCTGCCATAGGCATTGGTTTAGCTGGTTCTGCCGCTGTTGGTGCGTGGAAAAAGGCTTATGCCCAAGGCAAAAACGCTCTTTTCACTTTGCTGGTATTTGTGGGCGCGCCAATGTCGCAAACAATCTATGGCATGATTATGCTGATTTTCATAAATGGCGCGGTAGAAAAGAACCCCGAAAACTGGGCTGCTTATTTGGGCGCAGGCATTTTTGGCGGTCTTGGCATGGGAGCTTCTGCCTGGTTTCAGGGCAAAGCTGGTGCAGCCGCAGCAGATGCTCTGAGCGAAACAGGCAAAGGCTTTGCGAACTACCTCATGGTACTTGGCGTTGTGGAAACAATATCCTTGTTTGTGCTGGTATTCACGCAAATGGCATTTGTGAGCGTTAAATAATAGCTCATTTGCTCCGTGCTCTAGAACTCGCTACCTATGCGATAAAAGATTGCCGCCCTAATCCAGCGGTAGGAGCAATTATTGTGAAAAATGGAGAGGTGATTGGAGAGGGTTACACCCAAGAGCCGGGCAATGCACACGCAGAAATAGTAGCTTTAAAAAACGCAGGCGAAAATGCAAAAGACGCAGATTTATACGTAACTCTGGAACCCTGCTGCCACTATGGGCGCACACCGCCTTGCACAGATAAGATAATAAGCGCAGGCATAAAAAAAGTTTTCTACGGCTTTTTAGACCCAAATCCAGAAGTTGCCGGAAAAGGCATAGAAAAATTGCAAGAGGCAGGAATTGAAACCGTTAAAGAAAATTTAAATGGGCTTGTGGATAATTTCTATGAATCTTATTTTTGGTTTGTGAAAAACAAAACCCCTTTTGTAACTCTGAAAATAGCCCAAACAATGGATGGTTTTATTGCAAACACCGATAAAAGCTCGCTTAAAATCACAGGCGAAAAATCCAGAGCGGAGCTTCACAGGCTGCGGAGTTTTTGCGATGCGGTTGTAATTGGCGGCGGAACTTTTAGAACCGATAAACCACAATTAACTGTTAGGGATGTAAAGGGAGCAAATCCGCAAAAATTTATTTTCAGCAAAAGCAATTTTAATGGAGGTACTTTTGAAGAGAATTGGAATTCAATGATGCGAAATTTCACAGAAAAAGGAATGCACCACATTTTGGTAGAAGCCGGTACAACTCTTGCCGAAAATCTGTTCTCAATTCCAAACTCCTTTCAAAAATTTTTGCTATGGACATCACCGATGAGGCTTGGAAAGGGGCTTGCATATCCTGCATATCATTTTCCGAAAAATTTTGAGTTGAGAAGGAGTTATATGCAGGGCATAGATTTTTGTTGTGAGTTTACCTTTGTCTGAACCCCGATTCGCCCGATTTTTGGGATTTTCCCGATTGCAAATATAGACGTAGGGGCAACCCTTGCGGTTGCCCTTGCTTTGCCAAGATTTTTCTAATTTACACCTCTGAATATGCGTACTATTTTTCCCTCTCTGCCGCTTTTCATTTTGATGCTCCTTGCCCTTGCTGCTTATGGGCAGCAGGAGCAGAAGCGTGTTGCTATATTGAACACCGAGGATAACGGCGAGCAATCGCTTGAATTTACGAATTTGACCTATCTTACCGATAGGCTGCGTGAGATAGCTGGGAATACGCTGCCCGAAGATAAATATTTCGTTATGACTACTCAGAGCATAATAGACAAGATGGGTTCAAAGGAGCAAGCCCGAAAAGTTTGCAAAGAGGCTACGTGCATGGCTGAAATTGGCAGGAAAATAAGCGCTGAGTATATCGGTCAGGCGAGGCTGGGTCGTTTTGGCGACAATTTGACCATAAGCATGGAATTGTATCATAGCGCAAGGGGCAATTTGATTGGTTCCTTTACGGGCAGGGCGAAAGATGTATATGGCTTGGAAGCCATAATAACCGAAAATGCTCCTTCTCTGTTTCGCAAAATGCCAGGTGCCTCAGCAGCGCCAAAATCCGTTCCCTCTGCACCTTCTGCTCCTTCGGTAGAAGGCGGCATAAGAGGTTTGCAGAAAGCATCTTCTTACGAGGCAGAGGAGGAAAAACTTTACGTAGTCAGTTTAAGCACGGAACCCCAAGGCGCGTTTATGAGCTTTGACGGCGTGCCAGTGACGAGTTGTCCCAAAACGCCCTGCAAAGCAGAGCTAGCCGGTGGCAATGTCCGCATAGTAGCTGCGTTGGAGCAGTACGAAAGGGCAGACACAACGGTGCTGATAAAGCAGAACAACCAGAGCATATCCATAAAATTGAAATCCAATTTTGGCGTATTGGAAATAAAGCCAGCTTACTTAGACGGCATAGGCAAGAACGAGCAATGGAATTTAACCATAAACGGCAAGCCGTCTTCCTCTTGGGAAAACAATCTTTCGCCTGGCAAATATTCGGTTAAATTGAGCAACGAGTGCTATGAGAACAT
>JAITFP010000121.1 GCA_031281275.1 Candidatus Fibrimonadaceae bacterium | reverse complement strand
AGGGCTTGAAATCTTGAATATAGGCGATTTTTCTGCTCCTGAGCAACTTCCAGAAAATGCTTGTACGTGAAGTAGCCTAGCAGGTTAATAACAAGAATTAACAGAGCTAGCTGCGCTATACGCCTGAATATGCTGAGAAAAAACAATAAAAAACTAGGAAAACTCATTTGCACCGAAATAGGCGAGTCTTCTAAACTTATATGGGCACTAACAATTCTCATAACGATAGGGCGTACAATATAGTAAATTCAAATTTATCAGCTACTTACAACAATATTAACCAATTTGGCTGGCACAACTATAACCTTAAGGACTTTTTTGCCGGCAATATTTGCCTTTATAGCCTCATTTTGCAGGGCAATCCCCTCTAAATCCTCTTTTTTGAGCGTTTTTGAGAGATTTGCCTTGGCTCTTACCTTGCCATTTACCTGAAAAACCACCTCAACAGAAGCCTCGGCAGCAAGCTCTGGACTGCCTGTGGGCAAAGCTACTCCTGTTAAGCTCTCGTTATGCCCCAAAATTTGCCACAATTCTTCACAAAGATGAGGTGCAAAAGGATGCAAAAGTTTAACAAAAACTTCACAAGGCTCACGGTAGCGTACTTGTTGCTTAATCAATTCGTTATTGAACACCATCAATTGGCTAATGGCTGTGTTAAAGCGCATATTTTCAATATCATCGCTAACTTTCAAAATGCTTTGGTGCATAAGTCGGGTTAATTCTTCGGGTGGCGTGCTATCCACATATTCAGGAGAGCCTTCATCGCCAGCTATGGAACGCATAGCGCGGCTTAAAAAACGATACATTCCTTCTATGCCCTGCGGCTGCCAAGGCTTAACTGCATCAAGGGGTCCCATGAACATTTCGTAAAGCCTCAAAGAATCCGCTCCATATTGGTTCACAACATCGTCTGGATTAACCACGTTCTTAAGGCTTTTGCTCATCTTCGCAATTATTTGCTTTAGCTCTTCGGTTGTACCCTTGCGGTAAAATTTGCCGTCTTTCTCTTCTACTTCATCGCTTGGAACCTTTGCGCCTGAGGCTGTTTCGTAGGCAAAGGCTAAAATCATTCCTTGGTTGAAAAGTTTTTGAAAAGGTTCGTCTGTGGAAACAAAACCCAAATCAAAAAGCACCTTGTGCCAAAAGCGGCTGTAAAGCAAATGCAACACAGCGTGTTCTGCTCCGCCCACATACAAATCAACAGGCATCCAGAATTTTTCCAAATCTTTTGCGACAAAGGCATTATCATTTTTAGGGTCTATATAACGCAGGTAGTACCAGCAGCTACCTGCCCACTGCGGCATTGTGTTCAATTCTCTTTTTCCCTTTCGACCGTTTTTATCAGTTACATTAAACCATTCAGTGGCTCCCGCCAAAGGCGAAACTCCGCCATCTCCAGGTTTGTAGTCGGAGAGTTCCGGCAGCATCACTGGATATTCTGCTTCGTCAACCAAAGATATTTCACCATCTTCCCAGTGAATTATGGGAAAGGGTTCTCCCCAATAGCGTTGGCGGCTAAAGAGCCAGTCGCGAATTTTATAGTTGGTGGTTGCTTTGCCTATTTGCTTTTTTTCCAGCCACTCAGTTATCTTTGCAATGCCTTCTTTTTTTGAAAGTCCGTTTAAATTCAATTCATCATTTGAGGAACGAATGTATTTTCCATCACTTGTCCAGCAAGCCTCACCTGCCAAAACTTTTTCTTTGAGTTCTGGTGAGCAAGAATTATCTGGTTCCATTATGCAAATCACAGGAATATCAAATTTCTGAGCAAACTCAAAATCGCGCGTATCGTGCGCAGGAACTGCCATAATCGCTCCGGTGCCGTATCCAGTTAAAACATAATCTGCAACCCATATAGGAATTTCTTTTCCGTTCACTGGGTTAATTGCATAAGAGCCTGTGAATACTCCGGTTTTTTCTTTTGCAAGTTCCGTGCGATCAAGCTCGCTTTTGAGCGCGGCAGCTTTTATGTATGCTTCAACTTTTTCTTTTTGCTCCGGTGTTGTTAGGCTTGCTGTTTGCGGATGTTCTGGTGCTATTACCATATAAGTTGCGCCAAAAAGCGTGTCGGGGCGGGTTGTGTAAACGCGCAGTTTTCCAGCAGGTACTGCAAAATCAACCTCCGCACCTTTGCTCTTCCCTATCCAATTCCGTTGCATATCTTTTATGCCAGCGGGCCAATCCAAATTTTCCAATCCGCTCAAAAGGCGTTCAGCATAAAGAGGTATGCGAAGCAGCCATTGTTTTAAATTGCGATGCTCAACCTCAAAAGTACCGCATTTTTCGTGAGAACCATCTGCCAAAACCTCTTCGTTTGCGCACACGGTTTTGCATTTGCGGCACCACCACACCTGTGCATTTGCATAATACGCAAGCCTTTTTTCCTCTATGTTTTCTGCCCTCGGCAATTCGCTAATTGGGCGACCTCTGTTTTGTTCTGCATCAAACCAGGTATTGTAGAGTTTTGAAAAAATCCACTGTGTCCATTTGTAGTATTTTGGGTCAGTTGTGTTTATTTCACGTTCCCAATCATAAGAAAGCCCAAGCCCTTTTATTTGCTTGCGAAAAGTATCGCAATTTTTTTGCGTGGTTGTTGCAGGATGCGTACCCGTTTGTATTGCGTATTGCTCGGCAGGAAGCCCAAAGGCGTCCCAGCCCATTGGGTGCAAAACCTGAAACCCTTTTGCTCTTTTATAACGGCAAATTATATCTGTTGCAGTGTAGCCTTCTGGGTGACCAACGTGCAAACCTGCTCCGCTTGGGTAAGGGAACATATCAAGGCAATAAAATTTCTTTGCCTTTTCTTTTGGTTCTGGCGTTTGGAAAGTATTATTGTCTTCCCAATATTTTTGCCATTTTGCTTCTATTTCTTGCGGTGCGTATTTGGGCATGGAGTTAAGGTAGAAAATCAATCATCCAATGTCCATTCAATTCCGTAAGCAAACCTAATGCCAGGTGGCGTGTAGCCAACTTCTGGCTCCATAAGGCTGTGGTTCATATTCTCAATTTTTGAATAAATGGTGAAACTCTGTATTTGCATGGAACTTTTGAAGTTGAGCCATAGGTAATTCCTTAAATTAATAGGAACGGCATTATTGTCTCTTTCCAAACCATAATCCCATCTGCTGCCAAACCAGTCTGCATCAAACTGAACGCTTACCTTTAAGCGTTCTTGCACAAAGCGATTACTCCAATAAACTGCACCCTTGTAATAACGAGCAGGAACATCTATCACACTTGCCCTAAGAATTTTTTTCCCCCGTTCCGCAAAAAAACACCAGTTGCCAAGTTCAAAACCAAGCCTCCAAAAAAGTTCGTGGTTCCATAAACTTTGAGGAGCATTCGCCCATTTAAAAGCGGTATCTGCCGGCAGTGATTCTAAACTATCTACTTTTTGAAGCGCCCAATATGGCTTAATGGCATTCAGAGCTTTCTCGTGTTTATAACCAACCATATAAAAAAAGTGTTCGCTGAGTTTATATTCCAAATTCATTTCAAACTTCTGTCTTTTTTCAGCTTTTAGTTCCTCGTTGGGGAATGCAATTCTGCCAACTCGTTTAATATGGGTTTCCCTAAAATCTGGGAAACGGGTATCTTGCTGCCAATAGGTGTTCCAAGACAAATGATGTGGCAAAAATATGGTTAAACCGAGAAAAAGCGCCTGCGCAAAATCATCGGTTGCCGCAGAGTCAAAAGCAAAGGCGTTTCTCTGCAAGCCAGACTCGCCCCTAAAGGCAAATCTCCATAATGTATCCTTTATGCCTAGCAGTACCAGTTGCCTGTCTTGGTATAGATTTTCCTCTCCCCACATATATTCATATTTAACTTTAACGCTGGGGTTCAAACGGCTTTTATGCGAAACTTCACTTTCACCGCTTTGCCCGTGATAGCTCTCTGTTGTATCTGGCTTTGAAAAATTGAGTTCCTGAGAGGCAAAGCGATGCGATATGTTCAAATTATAGCCGGGCAAAAAATTGTAGTTCCAAATAAGCCCGTAAAAACCGCTGTTGCCTTTTATATTATAAGGGCTTTGCGGAAAATTTACGAATATGCCTGAACCTTCTTTTGTGAAAAAATGCTGAGTAGCATCGTCATTGTCCAAAAATAGGTAGTTCATTTGCGCAGTTATGCTTGAATGCGGAAAAATCCAAGTAATTGCCGGAGCGAGATGAATGGAGTTATAATAAAGATTTCTTCCTGCAAAGGGAACTTTGCTGGAATCTCTTTTTAGTGATCCCACATAAAACTGGTGAACAACGTCGCTGTAAATAAAGTTATCGCTTTTTGAAACCGAATGTGTAGCTATACCCACCGAAAAAGCAACCGAATCTAAAAGCAGCCTATTGAATTCCAGCCGGAATACGTTGCCCTCCAATCCATAGCGTTCCCATAAAATTGCGGTTATGGGCGTGTCTATTGGATTGTAATTTTCCTTGAATATCAAATTTCCATTGCTTGCATTTAAAGACAGCCCATAAGGTTCATAAATAGGCACAGTAGAATAAATCCCAGAAAACCCAAGCGGCAATCTCCTTGCTGGCTCAGAAAACCCAACTAGGCTAGCTCCGGCATCTGGCAGTCCCAAAATGGAAATCCCATTAATCCAATAAGCCCTGCCGCCTTCCATATCATACTCCCTTGAAAGCACCCCTTGCTCGGAACGAGCATAACGAGAAATGGAGGTTTCTGCACCGTAAAGAAAACCAGCAAGCATAAATGTGAAAAACAGGATTTTTGCCACATATTGAATTTAGTAAACGTTTATTGTCTGAACCAAAGAACCCCAATTTTCTCAAAAATGCACAAAAATGTCAACAGATGTTTGCAAAAATGTGCATTTTTATTAGATCCTCGCTCATTTCGGCTTCGTTCAATGAGCAAAAAACCAATAAATGTGGTTCATTCTGAAAATACTGTAAATTCCAAAAATTCTGGTTCAGACAAATTAAATGCGAACCTCGTACGTTTATATGTGGTTGTAGCTATTCCCTGCTTTTGACGTGCTTCAAAACCTTGGCATCTATGTAAAAGACAATTTCTTCAACGGTATTGCTGCAATGGTCGCCAATTCGCTCTAACTTGCGCAAAACCAAGAGGGTTTCCAAAACGCATTTGCTGTACGAAGATTCCTTTTGAACATATTTCGCTAGAAATTCCTTGCCTTCCATAAAAAGCGTATCTACCTCATCATCTTTTTGCAGAATTTTTCCCGATAGTTTGGTGTTTTCCGATTCCAAAGCCGCAAAACTGTCTGAAAGCATTGAAATTACAGTGTCAAACATAGTTTCAATTTTCAAATCTTCTTTTAATTTGGCGGTTATTGGATGAAAATCCTCTACTGTAACGTGCTTGGCAATGCCTTCTGCAAAATCTGCTATGCGTTCAAGCGCTCCGCTTATTTTCATAAGAGAGAGCACAAGGCGCAAATCCACGGCAACAGGGGCAAATAGAGCTATGTAATTTTCACAATCGCTGTCTATTTTAAGCTCAAATGTGTTCACCCGTTTTTCTCGGCTTATAACCTCTCTGGCAAGCTCCGTGTCGTTGGTGAGGTATGCCTGCTTGCATTTTTGCAGTTGGGAGAGAACAAGACGCCACATGTGGCTCATTTCTTCTTTGAGTGCCTTTAACTCCGTTTCGTTGTGCTTTGCCTTTTCCATAAAAACCCCTTTTTTAACCAAATCTTCCGGTGATATAGTTTTGAGTCTGTTTTTTTTGCGGACTTATGAACATTTTCTTTGTATCGTCAAATTCAATAAGCTCGCCAAGCATAAAAAAGCCAGTTTTATCGCTCACCCTTGCTGCCTGCTGCATATTATGTGTAACTATAACAATGGTATAATCCGCTTTAAGGATGTAAATAAGCTCTTCTATTTTTGAAGTGGAAATGGGGTCAAGTGCAGATGCCGGCTCGTCCATGAGTATAACCGAGGGTTTAACCGCCAAAGCCCTAGCAATGCAAAGGCGTTGCTGCTGCCCGCCAGACAATTCATAAGCAGATTTGTGGAGTTTATCCTTAACTTCGTCCCATAAGGCGGAATCTTTGAGCGATTGCTCCACTCGGTCGCTAATTTCGGTTTTGTTGCCCATTCTATTCACTCTAAGCCCATAAGCCACATTTTCAAAAATGGATTTGGGGAATGGATTGGGTTTTTGAAAAACCATGCCTATATCTTTGCGAAGAACATCCACATCAACGCTTTTATCGTATATATTTTTGCCATTTACAAGGCAGCTGCCTTCTAGCCTTGTGTCTGCTATAAGGTCGTTCATGCGATTGAGCAAACGCAAAAATGTGGATTTTCCGCAACCCGAAGGACCAATAAAAGCAGTTACGCTATTTGCCGCTATTTCCAAGGAAATATTTTTAAGGGCGTGAAAATCGCCATAGTAGAAATTGATATCCTTTGCTTCTATCATCAGTATTAAATTTAACTTTTGAAGGTTACAAATAATGCGAATTTTGGTTAAGATTTGGTTAAGATTTTTGGGATTCTTTTAGATTTTCTAGATTCTTTTCTCAAATGTTCTTTTTATCTCTATTTTCCAGATTTATGACTCCAAAATACAAAGAGGAGGCAACTGGTTATGTGGATAAAAATCCAGAATACATCTGGGTGAGCGATAGAAGCTCATTTAAGGCAATGCTTGCCATTTTGCAACAGGCATCTTCTTGCATTATGGACACCGAAGCCGACTCCATGCATCATTTCCAAGAAAAACTCAGCCTAATACAGATAAGCGTTGGCAAATATCACTGGTTGCTAGACCCTCTTTGCAAGCTCAACATAAAACCGCTTTGGAAGTGCAAAGCCCTTAAAAACATAACCTTCCACGCCTGCGATTACGACTTGCGCCTGCTAGCCAAATTCCACGATTTTCACCCCGAAAGCATTTACGATACCTCCATTGCCGCAAAGCTCTTGGGCGAAAAGCAAACCGGGCTTGCAGCACTGGTTGAAAAATATTTTGGAATAAAATTAAACAAATCAAACCAAAAAGCAGACTGGACTCGCCGCCCGCTTTCCCCCGAAATGTGCCACTATGCAATGCTAGACACGGTTTATTTAGAGGCTATAAAAGAATTTCAATGCAAAAAACTTGAACAACTAGGGCGTATGGATTGGCTGCGAGAGTCTTGTGAAACCCTGCTGATAAATTCAAAGAAAAACAAAAGTGAATTTTCAGAAAACGAAACAAAAGAAAACTGGCGCATAAAAGGTTCTAGCTCTTTCAAGCCTTTGGAATTGCAGTTGCTCAGAGCAATCTGGAATTGGCGCAATAAAATCGCTCAAAAGAGAGATGTTGCCGCTTACAGAGTTTTGAACCCCTATTTAATGCTAGACATTGTTAAAGCCATAGCAAAAAACAAAGGAAAAATAAACGAGCGTAATTTGCCAAGAATGCCACGAAATATAAAAGGCACACTGCTTCAATCCTTTATAAAAGAATTAAACGAGGCTACATCTGTCCCTACCGAAGAATTTCCAGGGCAAATACCTCGCAAAGCAGCTCCTCGCACCAACATAAACGAGGATTTGCGAGAAAAACTACGTGAATTGAGAAATGAAAAAGCCGCGCAATTTAAAATAGACTCAGGGCTTTTGGCAAAACAAAGCCAGCTCAATGTTCTAGCAGATTCTTTAAGCGGCAATACCTGGGAAGAAAAATTCGAAACGGCTGAATTTATGAAGTGGCAAAAGGAAATTTGGCAAACTTTGGCACCCAAAGCAATTTTGCCCAAAACCCCAGCCGAATTCAGGAGCTGGGCAAAAGAAAAACTCTCCGCTATGAGCGAAGAAAGCCGAGCAGCAGAAACAGAAAAATTGCTCAACGAGCTTTACAGCCATCCGGTACTTGCAAATGGTTATATAGCCGCATTTTATCCTGCAATGTTTGAGCCTCAAATAGTTCCCTTTTTAAAAAACCTGGCAAAAGAGGGCAGGTTGCTTTTGCCAAGAGTACAAGACAAACAGAAAATGGAATTTGTTCCTATACAAAATTTAGATACTGAACTGCACAAAGGGGCTTTTGGAATAATGGAACCCAAACCCGACTTACCCGCTTTTGAAAATCCACCCTCAGCCTTCCTTGTTCCGGGCATTGTGTTTGGAAAAGACGGTACCCGAATTGGTCACGGAGCCGGCTATTACGACCGCTATTTATCGTCCTTCAAAGGAATCCCACGCCTTGGCATTGCATATTCCGCTCAAATGAGAAACACTTTACCGCAAAACGCAATGGATATGAGAATGGATGAGGTTTTGTGGGTGCGATAATTTTCTATAATTACCATATAAATTGTAAACGATGAGGACATATTATGAAAGCTTTTGTAAGCTTTAAGGTCTGGGTGTCGGTGTTGTTTTTAGCTATTGCATCATTCGCACAATCGGTAGTATTTAATATGGATGGCTTAAAGTCTCAGATTCAGACCTTTAATGCTGGTAGATCGGATATGACCATTGCCATTAGTGCTGATATCAATATCACTTCGCCTTTGGAAATAAATAACAATGGCTATACCTTAACCTTGCAAAGTTCAACTGACCAGCCACGCCAACTCACTCGCGCAACAACGGGTAATTTGTTTACAATAAAAAAGGGTTCTCTCACTTTGCAAAATATTACACTTGATGGAAGCAACAATATTTCTCCGTATTTAACCAATGCTCACGGCTCGCTTGTTTTTGTTGGCGATGGCGGCATTCTCAATATGAGAGATGGCGCAACGCTGCAAAATAACACTATTCGAGACGATAATGGTAGCGGAGTGTATGTTGATAGCAGAGGCATATTCAATATGACCGGAGGAAAAATCACGGGGAACAAAACAAACCTTTCCGGCGGCGGTGTTTATATTTATGCGCTTAGAGCTACGTTTAATATGAGCGGAGGCATAGTATCGGGAAATTCTTGTGGAACAAGTGCCACAAGTTATAGCGGGGGTGTGCATTTTGCAAACACGCCGCTTACCACAGACACCGACCCAGACAAAACGGCAAGCGTATTCAGACTTGGCGGAACAGCGGTGATTAAAGATAATACCAAAAGCAATGGCAGTCCTAGCAATGTTTATATGGCAGGAAGCAGATATATCACGCTTGGTGATGGCACTAGCGGAGTTCCGGCTCCAACGGGCGGCATGGAAGTTTGGATAACAAAAGTTGCGGAACGTGGTCTTTTTGTGAATACAGGCGCAAAACCGCCAAACCCTCCCGATGACCCTTTTGGCGATGCCAAATATTTTCAAGCAGATGCAGGAAGCCAAGTGTATTACCAAGAAACCGGAAAATTGGCAATGGAAGCTGGCTACGACATATCGTTAAGTTCATATTCCTTAGCACTTGAAGAAATATTCGATTACACAAAACAACCTGAACGCGAAATAACAGTGACAAATATAGGAGGCAAAATCGGAAAACTTACAATTTATCTTTCGGGAGAGGATGCAGATAATTTTGAGCTTGATTTATCAAAAATTTCCAGTGATGGTATGAACCAATATGAAACACAAAAGTTTACAGTGAAACCGAAATTAGGGCTTGATATTGGAACATATAGTGCATTTGTTTTGGTAGTGGCTCCTAAAGACGTGGATGGCGGACCTGTGATAATGAGGCGTGTGGATGTGGAATTTTCGGTTAAAGAATATGTAGAAGACCGTACGCTGTACTTCAACCAAAGCGATGGAAATTTTTATGCAAGCAATGCATACACCGAATTTGGCACACTGCCCGCCCACGAAATTTTTTCCACAGATAACGAAATGCCCATACCAACATCATGGGATGCTGAAACAAACACGCTCACAATATACGGCTTTAGTTGGACTACCACTGCGCCTTATGCTCTTTACTTTAGCCAACCCACACCAGTAACTCTGGTGCTTGTCGGTGATAATTCTTTTGTTTCAAATAGAACCACAGACCTTAAAGAATACAGTGCAGGCATTGTTTCTAGAAGCAGTTTAACTATAACTGGAGATGGTAAGCTAAATGCTCAAGGCGGAAATGCCAGCTCAAAAAGCTACGGAATATCCTCTTATGCAGGAATTACCATTACCATGAACGGTAATAGACTTGCAACCGATGGCGGATTACTGACTATGACAGGCGGTGATGCGGATGAAAGCGAGGGATTTTATTCTGAGATTGGCACCTTAACAGCTAACAGCGGCACTTTTATTGTCTCTGGCAATACATCGGCAATGAAAGAAAAAGATGTAATTTTAAGAATACCAGATAACTACGCCAGCCGATACAGTTGGTGGTACATAAATGAATCAACTAGAGGTTCAGGAGCATTTAGCTATAATTCCGATTACAAATGGGTAAAGATTAAAATCCCTCCACCAGATTATGAAATAGAAGTTTCCGCTAGCGACAATAGCCCATTGGTTAACACAAAAATTGAAATAACTATGACGGTTAAGGATGTAACAACCGGAAACATATACGATTCATTCGGAGGTTCGCGCCTTATTGATTTAACTGGTGTTTCACCTGACGACTTTGGGATAACAAACCCCAATTCTGTGCAATTTGACAATGGTGTAGGGAAACTCAATCTGAAACCCAAAAATACAGGAGCGCAAATACTGTGGTTTAGCATGGAAAATCCAAATTATCCAGCAATAAATCCAATAGTCATTACTCCAATTTTGCCTTTAGAAACATCGTCGGTAACGCCACAGGATACAGTTCCTGTAACACCGCCAGATACAATTCCTGTCACACCGCCAGACACAATTCCCGTAACGCCACCAGTCACACCACCTGTCACGCCGCCCGTAACACCTCCCGTTACGCCGCCGGTCACGTCTCCAACTGTGCTTCCCAGCATATCGCTTCATCCTGGCAGCCCATATAATTTCAATGCAATATCTGGTTATTCCTCACAAACCTCAATGAACGTTATTGTGGGGAACGATGGTGGGCGACCAACCGGAGAGCTAAAAGTCAAGATAAGCGGCAAAGATTCGGCAAATTTCACAATTTCAAGCGATAAAGCAAGCATAGCGGTTGGCGGCTCTGCTGCATTTAAACTTAAGCCTGTTTTGGGTTTAAAGCCAAAAATATATACTGTAACTGTAACAATTAGCGGTAGCGGTATTTCAGAAAAAAAGGACATTGTTGTGAACTTCAAAGTGCTTCCAGAAACTTGCATTCCATTTAAAGAAATAGCTGTGTCTCTTTGGAATAACAACACTTTAACGGTAATCAACAATCCCTCTAATAACAGCCTTCATTTGAAATACTACGATTTTATATGGTTCCGAGATGGGCAAGAAGTAGGATATAAACAATCATTGTCTGAATATAAAGACGGCAGACCGCTTCGCCCTGGCAAATATTATGTGGAAATAACAGATGCAGATGATGAAAAATTCATCAGTTGTGAATACGAAGTTCCCGAAGCACCCATTGCCAAGAAAATTTCTCCCGTAGTAAATTTCAGCGATGTTGAAACAGTGGATGTTTACAGCATATCTGGCAAGCGTTTAGCCCACTTTAACGCGCAAGGGCACATTCCTCCAGAAATAAGAAATATAAAAAACGCTTATGTATTGGTATTGAAAAGCAAAACCGGTACAAAAAAAGCAATTAGAGTTGCAGAGGTGTTAAAATGAAAAAAATCTTGTCTATCTTTTTAATATTGTCAATGGGAGTTCAATCCTTTGGGAGTGAATTTTCCGTTTATGCTGGCAGTGGCTTGTCCACTTTGATGAATGATGAAAAAGGAAGCGATAATAACTTTTGGCTCGGCGGTCTTTTGGGATTCGGCTATGCCTATTTTTTCGCTCCGAACTTGGGACTTGGAAGCGGATTGGAAATGACATTTTATAATGCAGAGTACAATTTTAAAAAATATACCCAGCGACCATATCCGTTCACCGACTTCCAAGGCAACGATATGGAATTTCGCAGTACGATATACGGCTACAAAGAAGAACAAAGCGCTATGCTCTTGCAAATTCCATTTATGCTTCAATACCAACGCAGCTATAAAGACAAATTGGTCTATGCTGCGGCTGGCACAAAAATAGGCATTCCTTTAACAGGAAAAAGCGAAGCCTTTGCCGATTCCATAAAAAATTCTGGCTACAGCGAATATGTGGACAACGAATTCACAACCCAGGAATTTCTGGGATTTGGCACATATCCAAAACAAAAAAGCGAAAAAAAATTGGCTTTGCAAACCGCGGTTTTGCTTTCGGCAGAAACAGGCATAAAATGGAAACTAAATGAAGATCTTAGGCTTTATACTGGCATCTATTTTGATTACGGACTAAATCCAATCACAAAAAGAAATTCCAATAGAGTTGTGGAATATATAAGCCAAGAACGAGCCTTTGTTTTTAACAATATAATAGAAGAAGTTACTCCATTAGCCATCGGTTTGAAATTGAAACTTTCATTTGATACTGGCGCTCTTGCAGAAGCAGAAGCTCTTCGTAAAGCAACAGAAGAAGAAACGGCGAGTTTGGCACTGGAAAAAGAAACTGTTCGCTTGGCTGCAGAAAAAGAAGTTGCGCGTTTGGCGGAGGAAAAAGAAGCGGCACGTTTGGCAGCGGAAGAAGAAGCCGCCCATTTAGAGGCAAAAAAAGAAGTTGCACGCTTGGCTTCCATTCAAGAAGGCTATGCCACAACATTGCAAGCAAAAATAGATTCCATTCAAAATCAAGTTCTAAACGATTTCCACATAACTCAAACCAAACCTAGCGAAAAGCAAATACCGGCGTTGAATGCAATAATAGCCCTGCTCAAAGACCACCCAGAATTGCGTTTTTATATAAACGGGCACACCTGCGACCAAGGCAATAAGGAAACAAATAGGATAGTTGGATATGAACGTGCCAAAGCGGTGAGAGACTATGTTGTTGCCAAAGGAATAGATGAAAAACGCATACTTGGCATAGGTTCCAAGCTCAACTACGAACCACTGGTCCCCAACACCAGCGAGGAAAATCGCAAAAAGAATAGGAGAGTGGAATTTGTGATTGAAAAATGGCTTCCACCAACAGAATAAAAACTATATTTCTTTATATGGAAAATTCTACTATTTCGCGCAATTTAATAAATTCCTTTAGGAAATTATTGTGCGATGAGCGCAAAAAACGCAATCTCTCTCAGTTTGAATTATCTGAGAGATGCGGTTTGAGCAGGCAAACCATATCTCTTTTTGAAAGTGGCAAAAGAGTGCCAACGCTCATATCCCTTTTTCAATTATCAAAGGGTCTTAATATGTCTTCAATAAAATTTCTGTCTTTGCTCATAAAAAAAATTGAGCCAACTCCTCATTAACTTTCTCCCACTCCTCATACAAATCCAAAACCTGCCCTTTTGCAATTTCCATCTCTTTGGAAACTTCTGCGATTTTCAAACCGTCCCCTTTTTCCGCGAAGGTGATTATATTTTTTTCACATTCGGCTACAAAATTCTCTTTTTGCTGAATATCGTTTTCTATCTGCTTTATTTTTTGCTCCAACGGACGAACCGTGCGGGATTTTTGGAGGATTTGCTCAGCGCGCTCTCTTTTGTCTTTTTTGTCTTTTTTGTCTGAACCCCGATTCTCCCGATTTAAGGATTCTCCCGATTTTTCTGAAGTCCAACCTATTCTTTCTAAAAAGTCTTGGTAGGTACCGTCAAAGAATTTTGCTTGTCCGCTGTCGAAAATTATCAGGCGTTTGGCGAAGGCGTGGAGAATTTCTTCATCGTGGCTCACCAAAATTGCAGCACCTTTGAATTCGTCTAGGGCTTCTATTAGGCTGTCAACAGAATCCATATCCAAGTGGTTTGTGGGTTCGTCTAGCAAAAGCAGGTTGCAGGGTTTGCCGAGAATTTTTGCAAGCAAAACTCGACTGCGCTCACCACCGGAAAGCACCTGTATTTTTTTCAAAGCATTATCGCCTTCAAACATCATAACGCCTGCAAGTGAGCGGGCTTTGCCCCTTGCTTTGTCTTCTAGAGAAGACTGAATTTCCTCTTCCACAGTTTTGCCCAAATCCAAACGGTTCACATTTGTTTGCCCAAAATAATTCATAAGGGTGCTGTTGTGAATATCAACGCTGCCGGAGTTCGGTTTGAGTTCGCCAGCGATTAAATTCAAAAGTGTGGTTTTGCCCTTTCCGTTTGGACCAACAATGGCAAGGCGGTCGCCTCTGTATAATTCAAAATTCAAATCTTCAATCAAGGGCAAATCTTTTGTGAATCCAAAACTCAAATGCCGCACGGTTAGCATTTTTTTTGCTGGAAAATCCGTTTCTGTAAATTCAAAATCAAGAGTTTTTATTTTTTCCAAATTAGAAAGCGGCTCGTGCCGCTCCAAAGCCTTTACCTTGCTCTGCACCGCTTTGGCTTTAGAAGCCTTGTATCTGAATCTCTCTATGAACTTTTGCAAATGCTCGCGTTTTGCGGCATCGTTTTCCATTGTTCTCAAATAAACTTCCTCATCTGCCAAAATAGCATCTTGAAGTTTTGCCACACTACCTTGCATTTTTCGCATTTTTTGCCTGTGAATTCCAAGCGTGTGTGTGCAAACGCTATCCATAAATCGGCGGTCGTGGGTTATGAGCATCAACTCGCCTTGCCAGCTTCTCAAAAATTTTTGCAACCACCGCACAGAAACTATATCTAAATAATTTGTTGGTTCGTCTAGCAAAAGTATATTCGGCTCGGCTGCCAAAGCCTTTGCCAAGTTGAGGCGAATTTGAAAACCGCCAGAAAGCATTGCTGGAGATTTTTTTTCTATGGTCTCTTTGTCAAAACCAAGTCCGCTTAAAATGGATTCCACTTTGTAGCTTTCAATCCAGCCGTCTTCGTTTGGCTTTAATGCGGAGCAGGCTTCTTCAAAAATCGTTGGATGAGT
>JAITFP010000011.1 GCA_031281275.1 Candidatus Fibrimonadaceae bacterium | reverse complement strand
TTTATAGCCAAGGTGTTCTCCTAGTGAAAAATGCAATGCGAAAGGGGGGAGTTGAACCCCCATACCTTGCGGTGCTAGGTTCTAAGCCTAGTGCGTCTGCCAGTTCCGCCACTTTCGCTAAGTTGGACTATGAATATAGAAAACTACCAACCAGCCAGCCTTCTTCAAAGTCAAAAAGAAAGCCAGGATGTGTGAGAATTTGCCTGTCTTTCAGAAGCCTCAGGCAGAGTTCTTCGTCATCTGCGTTTGGAAAATAAAAACTCTGATACCAGCCGCCTGCGGAAGGAATAATTTTTGCACCCATTTTGGAAAAGCAATCAAATAAGAAAACTCGGTTATTTTTCAACCTCTCATTTACTTTTTCCTGAAATTCACCAGCCCGAGGCAAAACCCGTGCGCACAAAGCCTGGCTTAAATATGAGCAATTCAATTGCGAATCCAAAACATATTCCAAGGAATCGTAAATATGCCGCTTTTGTTCTTTTGGCACAACTGCATTTATCCAAGCAACCTTTATATGCGGAAGCCCCGCAGATTTGCTCAAGCCGTCTAGGGTGAAAATGGGGATATTGTCAGTAAGGGCGCGATTAATCGCGCCCCTACTGACGGGATATGCGTATGCGTTGAATACTGCATCTATTATTAAAGCTAAATTATTTTTTTCGCAGAATCGCAATATATGTTCAAATTCCTGTTTTGTTGGAGTGTGTCCTGTGGGGTTGTGCGGTGATATCAGCAAAAGTATTTTTGCATTTGGCGGAATTGAGTCCAAGGAATCTAAATCTATTTCCCAAATATTTTTATTGAAATCTGGTTTTAAAAAATAAGGATGAGTATTTAAACCATCTAGCTCTGCTATTGAATCTATCAAGGGATAACCGGGGTTTGGAGTTAAAATAAAATCTCCTTTTTCGCAAAAAACGCGAAACAAGGCGGAATAAGCCTCCGATGTGCTGGAAGTGATAAATATATCATTGAAATCATTCCCAGCATATTTTGCTATTGCCTCTCTCGCATATAATTGCCCGCAAGCATCGGGGGCAGAGAATTGCCACTCAGGATTTTCTGCCAAATAATGCAAATCCTCCGCAATATCAAAAACAAGCCCTATCTGCATTGGCGAGGAAATTGTTAAGTCTAAAATCTCTTTTTTTGCAGAACAGAGTTCATTCAATATATCGCGTTTTTTTAATTCAAAAGGCGATGGGGAAAGGTTTTTCATAGGCAAAGGAAAAGATACAAACTAAATTTTAATTTACTATATTTACGCTTAAATGAAAAAATCCCCTTTTTTAAAGTTCATAAGCGTGGCTGTAGTGATAGCTATTTCGGTGTTTTTCCTAGTAGGGTGAGTTGAAGACCCCATCGCTAACAGAAATAAAGATGGCGAAGAAAATGGCGGCAAAACAGCCTATACTATCTCGGAACTTACCGTCAAGAATAATACTGGATATTCTATAAATGGTATTTGGGTAAAACCATCAACCTCAACGGATTGGGGTTCTAATTTATACGGTTATAGCACTTTATCGGATGGAGGATCAAGAAAATTAACTTTTTCTAAATATTTGTCCGCAACAAATGGGCTTGATATTCAATTAGGTACAAATTCAAGTATTAGTAGCGGAAATCAGTTTATTAAATATAAATTAACGGTGTCAAATGGAATGACGGTGACTTTTACTTCTAGTGATTTAACTGACGGAAGTAATCTCCAAAGCATAACCATTCAAAACAGAACAGGAGTTAATTTTAATGCTATTTATATAAGACCATCATCAATGCCAGATGAATCATCAGATTGGGGAAATGATTATGGCTCGCTGTCAAACAATAACGACAAATCAATCTCCATACCTTTATCAGATGGGCAATCAAGGACATATACCGTTTCCCAGCCTTTGTCAAGCGATATCGACATCATGTTAGGCACAAATTCAAATATCAATAATGGAAATCAATTCGTTAAATCTGATGTTTCACTGTCAGAAGGCATGATTGCGATTTTTACCCCCGACGATTTGCAATAATAGGCGTTGTGAATTTACTATATTTAACCCAATTATGTCTTTATACGGTAAAACAACATTTGACAGGGCTTGCACAGCAAGCTCTAAAAGCAGTTTTTCCGATTTGCGTTTTAAGGCACCATACGTGCCAAATAAACCCCTCTTTTTTCCGGTGGGCAAAAATCATTCCAAGTCCAATGCGGACAATTCTAGCATGGTTTGTGACGCAAATAGAGGCGATTTGTATGTAGACTATACTACGACCCCCCCCCCCCCAAACTAAACGCGAATTTTCTCGGCTCCGTTGGCGGGAGGTTGTGAATATGGCAAAACCATTTTTCATTTTGCTGCTTTTTGCTTTTGCCGTTTATGGGCAGGAGCAGAAGCGTGTCGCGATCCTGAGAACAGTGGACGATGGCAGCCCAGAGATAGAGCCTACTGAGCTAATTCACTTAACAGCAAGACTGCGTGAAATAGCAAGCAATGTTTTGCAAAATCGTTATGGCATTATGACCGAGCAAACCATTATAGACAAGCTAGGCGGACTGGACAATGCGAAAAACGCCTGCAAGGAAGCAGAAGGCTGTTTGGCAAAATTAGGCGTAAAGTTGAATGCGGATTATATAGGACAGGCAAGGCTTGGGCGTTTTGGCGGTAATTTAACCATTAGCGTTGAACTATACAACAGCGGAAACAGCCTTGCCATACATACTATTAGCGGAAATGCAAAAGACATATTCGGTTTGCTTGCAGTAATAAACGAGAAGGCACCAGAAATGTTCAGGAAAATGCCCGGAGTTTCAAGCAGACCCATTATTGAAGGTGGCCAAACCATAAACGAAGATTATGAATTTGAGGGCAAGAAACGTTATCTGGCAAACATAATAAGCGACCCTGAAGGAGCCAGTCTGAGTTTTAACGGAATTCCTGATGCCCGTTGCACAAAAACGCCGTGCAATGTTGAGCTTCGCGAGGGCAGTGTCCGCATAATAGCGAATTTGGAGCAATACGAAATAGCAGACACAACTGTTTCTATAAAACAGAATAACCAGAGCATAAGGATAAGGCTAAAGGCAAATTTCGGGGTTTTGGAGATAAAGCCTGCCTATTCGGATGGCATTGGCAGAGATGAGAGATGGAGTTTGACCATAAACGGCAAGGCAAACTATTCTTGGGAAAACAGGCTTTCGCCAAATAAATACAAGGTGGAACTTAGCCATAGATGCTATGAGGCTATAAGTTTTGAGGCAGGCATAAACAAGGATAGGCGTGAAGTTTTTGATATGGCAGGCAAGATAAAGCTGAAAAAAGGCGGCTTGGATTTAAGCGCGGAGCAGGATGGCGAGCCCGTTAGCGAGCCTGTTTTTGTGAATGAAATACAGGTTGGAGAAACTCCTTTTGGCGGCTCTGTCCCTTTGTGTGCTAAAGTGGAGATTGGCGAAAGTAGGGAAACAGTGGATGTGAAATTGAAGTACAAAGAAAAAGTGGAATATGTGCATAAATTGCATGCAAGAAAGTCGCACTCTGTTGAAGGATCCTATTCGGGAGATTCATATATAGAATCGCAAGATGAGAAAGAGAAATGGGATGAAGAAATTATGCGGACTGCTTGGATGGTTGAATTTGGCGGAATGCTTGCTGCTGGCGCGGTTTTTGACATGGAAAATATTGGTCCCTACCTTAACTCAGTTCAATATCTATGGCCAGCGTATGACGTTGAATTCTATAAGAGAAATTTCAAATTTTTCCGCTTTGGGTTTAATTTTGGTTTCGGTTTGGGCGGCATTGACGAAGATGCAGTAAAAAGAGATCATCCAAAAGTCGTCTTAGACAGTATGTTTGCCATACATTTTCATGTAAATACATTCGCAAGATTGTATCCGGTGGATTTCTTATACCTATCGGGAGGTGTTGGCTGGTACTCGGCAGGTTTAGCCGGAACGACAAATGCTGATAGAACTGAAAATGAGAAAATCAAAGTGGGCGTTTCAACGCTAGTATTTCCAGTAGGTGGAGGAATATGTTTAGGCTCTTTTGGAAATGACGATACGTTCATGGGAATTTTTATTGAAGGGCTATATAACATAGTGCCGTCTAAGGGAGGGTATATATCCATCAATATTGGAATGAAAGGGAATTTTAGAATAACAAAGACTAAAGAGGAGGAGGAAGAGGAGAAAGCGAAAATGATGAGAATGAGAGGATATTAGCCTTGCCAAAACCGTGTTCCCAAGTTTTGGCGAAGTGAACAAAAATAAGAAACAAAAGCTGTTTTCGGGTTAATGGAACCAATTCGTTTTCAGCTTGCTCTTTCCGGCACGGTGTTGGGGAGAGCGTTTAACAAGAGGTTCCTAGGAGAAGATATATGATAGTAGAAGTAAGCGACTTGTGTTCTTCATGTCGTCAAATTCCTGGTTTAGGAAACATGACTGTTGAGGCTACAATTAATACAATTAATAGCAAAAAGGAAAAGGGAGAACGTCCTCCCTTTAGCGATGACAAATTTAATGCTATGATATATTCATGCATATCTAGATATAGAAATAAAGACGTTACTCATCCGTGTTTGCGCAAGATTATGGATATGTTACCTCCATATATGAAAGAAAGGTATTAACTATTAGAATAATCAAAGAAACAAAAGCTGTTTTCGGGTCAATGGAACCAACTCGTTTTCAGCTTGCTCTTTCCAGCACGGTGCTGGGGAGAGCGTTTAACAAGAGGTTCCTAGGAGAATTGGATATGAGAAAAGTAGCAAAATATGAGTTGTGCAGTTCATGCCGCAATATCATTATGTACGATGACCGTACGGTTGAAAATTTTCTTGACGGTGAAGGCTACAGCAGCCCCTTCCTTTATATGATGATGAACCATTCAGTATTGCAAATGTTACAGGAAAAAGGTGGCTGTTCACATTGCATAAACTTGTTTGCGCAAGCTAGCAGATGATAGTACATAGGAGAACAACCAAAGCTGTTTTCGGGTCAATGGAACCAACTCGTTTTCAGCTTGCTCTTTCCAGCACGGTGCTGGGGCGAGTGTTTAACAAGAGGTTCATTTAAAGGAGAATGAAACATGAACGAAAATCCAACCGCCGCCGAAGAGCAGTATGAACTTGGGCGTAGTTATTACCACGGAAAAGGCGGCGTACCGCAAGACACGGGAAAGGCAGTATTCTGGTTTACCAAAGCAGCAGAGCAAGGGCACTTAGGTGCGCAGTATAACCTTGGGGTTAGTTATGCAAACGGATTAGGTGTATCAAAAAACATGGGTGAGGCTGTACGCTGGTATGCCAAAGCAGCAGAGCAAGGCCATACAGCTGCGCAGTATAACCTTGGGCTTTGCTATGACAACGGGTGGGGGGTGTCACAAAACGAGAAGGAGGCTATACACTGGTTTATCAAAGCTGCAGAGCAAGGTGACTCAGATGCACAGTATAACGTTGGGGTTTGCTATGGTAACGGATTGAATGGTTTATCAAAAAATATTGAGGAGGCAGTACGCTGGTTTGCCAAAGCGGCAGAGCAAGGTCACCCACAGGCAAAACAGAACCTTGGGGTTTGCTGTTGTAACCTTGGAGTCTATTATATGAATGCACAGGAAAACCAGAAGGCTTTTGACTGGTTTACCAAAGCCGCTGAACAAGGAAACGCAATGGCACAGTATAATCTTGGGCTTTGCTATAGTGACGGATCGTTGGGCGTAAAAAAAGACCTTGAAAAGGCTGTTCACTGGCTTGAAAAAGCCGAAAAGCAAGGTGACCAAAAGGCAAAACAGAACCTTGGAATTTCTTGCCATAACCTTGGTCTGCACTACAAGAACGGATTGGAGGATGTGAAACAAGACTTTGAGAAGGCTGTTCATTATTTTATCAAAGCCGCAGAGTTGGGTGTAGTAAATTCGATGTATCATCTTGCGCGTTGCTATGCTAGAGGAGAAGGTGTAGAGGAAAACGAAGAAGAAACTATGCGCTGGTATGAAAAAGCCGCAGAGCTAGGCGACGCAGATTCAATGTATATGCTTGGGATTCGTTATAATGGTTTATTTAACACAAGCACACCTAAAGACCCGAAAAAGGCTAAAGAGTGGTTTGAAAAAGCAGCAAAGCAGGGCCACGAAGAAGCGAAAAAAACGTTAGCCACGTTTGCGAAAGAAGGTGTACCGCAAGAAGACCCAGAAAAGGCTATTTACTGGTATGCAAAATTTTACAAAAGTCGCAGAGCAAGACATCGAAAAAGGCTCTAGAAGAGCTTACTCCATAGTGGAGCAAAAGAAACAAAAGCTGTTTTCGGGTCAATGGAACCAACTCGTTTTCAGCTTGCTCTTTCTGGCACGGTGTCTGAGAGAGTATATCAAACGGTTCCACAAAACAATGGAGGTATATTATGCCAGGAGCAGTACAATGTCCTTATTACAACGGATACTGTAACCTTGCCGGAACATCCCAATCGCAGTATCAGATAGACAATTATTGTGTCACTGAGAGTAGCAAGGAAAATTGGCAAAGTTGCGCAAACTATCAAGGAGCCAATGCAACATATCGAATAGAAAAGCGAGTGAGGTAACTGGAATACTGATAAGTATCAAGCTGTTTTCGGGTCAATGGAACCAACTCGTTTTCAGCTTGTTCTTTTTGGCACGGTGCTGGAGAGAGCGTTTAACAAGAGGTTTCTAGGAGAATTCATTATGAGCGAAAATTTCACAGATTCCAGAGATGGTAAGGTTTATAAAACCGTAAAGATAGGCAACCAAATATGGATGGCTGAAAATTTGAATTACGAAGCAGAAGGCAGCAAATGCTACGATAACGATTCTGCCAACGGGCAAAAATACGGAAGGCTTTACAATTGGGAATCGGCTAAGAAAGCCTGCCCTGAAGGTTGGCATTTGCCAAGTGACGAAGAGTGGGGTACTTTAATGAAATACGTAAATTCTAGTTACTCTCTTGGAGCGGATGTTTGTGAAGGTGCTGGAACCAAGCTAAAAGCTACTAGCGGTTGGCAATACTATGACGGAGACCGCAACGGCAAGGACAAGTACGGTTTTTCGGCTCTTCCAGGTGGCTACGGCTATAACAATGTCTTCAAATTTGTCGGCACTCACGGCTATTGGTGGAGTGCCACGGAGGTTGATGCCGACAGAGCCTACACTCGGATTATGTACTACACTCCCCCAGATGTGGACAAGTTTAAAAACTCTAAGGGCGATTTCTGTTCTGTGCGTTGTGTCCGAGCAGATTTAACAGGAAGTTCCTCAGGAGAAAATTCAAATACGGCTACTAGCGGAAGCAACAATATTTTTGGCGAATTTAGCGAAGATACGTTTACCGAAAAATTTACCGAAAAAAAATCAATGCTACCCCGAATAATTATTATGATTATAGGTGCTACCATCGGCGGTATTATACTTCCTATAAGTGGTTCTCACACGGACATCGCGGCGGGCGTATATATAGGTATCGGGCTAGGTGGTATTCTTAGATCTCTTAAAGTATTATTTGGATTTCTTACAAAATGCATTGATAATATAGGGAGTATCGTTGTAGGTATCTTCGGGAGAGAATGCGGACAATTGTTTTTTGCCCTTGCTTGGCTTGGGGGTGGTATGTGGGCGTTTGTGTTGGCATGTACGATAAGTCCATTTGTTGCTATTTTTCAATGTTATACGGAAGGATCTGTTTCCAATAAGAGACTATTAACTATTTTCATAGCATTAGGAGCAATAGCCATCGCTTTAGTTTCACTATTCCCGTCTACGCAAACCAATAATTCCAAATCGGACAATAATCCTACACCTGAGCCTGAGGTTGAAATATACAAACCATTTACCGATCCCAGAGATGGCACAACATATAAAACAGTTACAATAGACGAACAAACATGGATGGCAGAGAACTTGAATTTTTATATGGAAGGTAGCAAATGCTACAACAACGATCCAGAAAACTGCGAAAAATACGGACGGCTTTATAATTGGGCAGCAGCCAAAAAAGCCTGTCCAAACGGCTGGCATTTACCGAGCAATGCGGAATGGGACATTCTGTACCGCACTGCTGATGGTACTAGCGGCGAGCAAAGTCCTTACAAAAGCGAAACAGCAGGCAAATATTTAAAAGCGACGAGCGGTTGGAATTCCTCTGGCAATGGAGAAGATTACTACGGTTTTGCGGCTCTGCCAGGCGGAAGCTTTGTTGGAAAGTTTCAGCTTCTTGGCGACAACGGCTATTGGTTGCTACTGAGAACAATAAAGGCGGTGCTTATTACCGCTTTATGCTCTACGAAAGCGACATTGCTGGCTGGAACAACAACAGCAAATCGCTATTGCTCAGTGTTCGTTGCTTGCAAGACTAGCACATATATCCAGCAATCCTGTTAATCCTAAAATCTAGGTCATCGGGGTTCAGACAAGAGGAATTTACTATATTTACTTAGTGGAAAAACTAAACAAAAATATTGTAAAAAAAATGAGTATGGATTCTCAAGAATTCAGAGAAAATGATTTTTGGATTGTAGAAGGAACTCCGCAACATCTGTGGGACGAATTTTGGGATTTAATGCAATTTACCACACATCTCAATAAAGATGCAATAGATATTTCCAAACCCTTAAATAGAAAAGTAGCAAGGAAATTTTATGCAGAATATTGAGTTTAGGTTGAAAGATGATTACAAAGATATGATAAAGAAGCGAATTTAGGCTTGACGTGGTAGGATTAAATTTTTTCTATATTTCTCAGAATAGATAGGAGAAAAAAACAATGGAATCAACATCGCAACCTGTGAAAACCACAGAAAATCAAAACTCATACTTTGACGGCGGACTGCTTCAGCTCATCGGTTGGGGTATAGTTGGCTCGCTCATCACAACACTCACGCTTGGTATTTGTTTCCCTTGGGCTTTGTGCATGATACTTGGCTGGAAAGTCAATCATACCGTAATAGAAGGGCGTAGATTGCAATTCAACGGCTCGGCTGTAAACCTGTTTGCCCATTGGATAATATGGTGGTTGCTTGGCATAATCACTTTGGGTATTTATTATTTTTGGGTTTATATTGCTGTGCAAAAATGGATTGTAAAAAATACCACATTTGCACAACAGAATGGTTAAAACCAATAGAAGAATTGAATTCAGCAATCGGGAAATTTCTAATTTTACACTAATGAAAACCCTATACCACGGTTCTTCCGAAATTATAGACAACCCACAATTCGGCAAAGGCAATGCTCATTTTAACGAACTTTATTTGGAAAATGTTTCCAGAGTTTGCGGCGATATGCTGAATTATGCGGTGAATGTTTGCAATGAAGATGGCGATGAATTTTTGTGAAAATTTATTGAAAGCGGAATTGCGAAGGAATTTGAAATTGGCAATCCGAAATACATTGTGGGTAAAAGCGGAATTGAAATTGCTATGGATATTCTTGGGCAGATAGATTAAGTGGCAAAGCAGCATCTCACAACAAAAGTTTAAACAAACTCGCCTTCAACCCGCTTTCCGCTATTCCCAAATCACTTAACCTTACTCTCGAATATTTTTCCTTGAAAATTTCCGCCAAAGCGTTGATCCATTCTTTGCTTGTGATAACATTCGTTATACAAATTGTGTTTTCTCTAAGAACATAATCCAAAGAAATATTTACTGGCTCTGTTTCGCCTTTTAGTTTAATCGTTAAATCTGCCTTGCCTTGTTTCAATTTCAATTCTAAAATTTCGGCAAAACGATTAATCTTTGTATTGTTGTTCAATAGGTGCTTTATCATATTCCTCCACAAACCATTTAACTGCCATATTCCCAGTTTGATTTGTCCAAATGCCGTCTATTGTTGCACCTATTGCGCCGCCTAAAATAGGCATCGCTTTGCTAATTCTAATCACTCCGCTTTCGCCTAATTTAGCGATAAGGTTAAACCCAACCATTCTGTTTATTCTAAGTATAGCATCTGCTGATAAACTTTGAAGCACAAAGTTTCGCGCGATTTGAACGCCAGCTTCTTTTAAAAGTTCTCTTGCTTTGTTCCCTGCGAGGCAAGCAAAAACAAAAGCTCTCACCTTATCTTCTTTAACATCGTGTCCACCTATAATTGCAACCGCCATCACCATTCTAACTTGAATATAAAGTACGCTTGCTAAATTCATTGGAATTGCAATTGGCATAGTTGCCAAGCCACCAAGTCCGGTAATAAAACCAGATGCTGCAGATTTCACATTTTGTGCACGTATCAAAGCATTCGCCGCTGCCAGCTTGTCGTTTGGATATTTTTTCATATATAATTCTGCCATTTCTGAGGCAGATTCCATATTCAGCAAACCATCGCTTGCTTTTTCGTAAACCCAATTAAGAGTTTTAGATACTTTTGATTCTGTAAGAGTATTAGAAGTCATATATGGTAAATATAAAAAGTTTCAAAATTTTTTTCTATATTATAGCATTATAACAAAGGAGCTTACTATGCCAGCTATTCATTTAACTGAAGATGCTTTTAAAAAAGCAATTCAAGCCAGCCAGCCTGTATTAGTAGATTTTTGGGCACCTTGGTGCGGACCATGCAAAGCATTGGGACCAACCATAGACTCATTAAGCGATTTATACAAGGGCAAAGCAGTGGTTGCTAAAATAAACATAGACGATGTTCCAGAACTTGCTGTGGAATTGGAGGTTAGTTCCATTCCAACGGTTAAGATATTTAAAAATGGAGCAGAAATTGAGAGCTTCACCGGAGCTTTTCCACAGAGCAAATACCAAAAGGTTTTGGAGGCAAATCTCTAATGCCAGATAAGTTTGAAGAGCTATTTCGTTTGCAAGAAGTTTTAAACAACTTTGTTTTTACAAAACAAGATTTGCGAGACAATAATGGCAAGGTTCTTACTATGGCAGCTCTTAGGGAGCAAGCTATGGGAGCAGAGCCTCTTGGTCCAAACACAGAAGTCAACGAGTGGCTTCGCAAATATCTAGAAGCATTGACCGATGAATCCAAAGAGCTTGGCGAGGAATTGCTATGGAAATGGTGGAGCAAAGACAAACTGGATATGCAGAACATAAGGGTTGAAATTGTTGACCAATTGCATTTTTGGCTCTCGCTTGCAATCACTGCTGGCATGGATGCCGAAAAGGTTTTTGATATTTATGTGCAAAAAAACAAAGTAAACATAGAACGCCAAAACGCAGGTTATAGCAAAGAGAATAAAAACGAAGCGGATAATAGGGGTATTGGCTAGTGGCTAGTGGTAAGTGGCTAGTGGTATTGTGTATAGGGGTTTTGATAATTGCCTGTTCCAAATCTGAGGCTCCTAAAGAGGGGGGCGGGGGGGCAGGTGGGAAACGCGAGCAGCAGGCTGTTAAAATTGAAGCCATTGTTGCAAAAACCGAAGATATTAAAAGTTCAGTGCGCGGGCTTGGAATTCTGTTGCCAGATAAAGAGGTTGAAATACAGGCAGAAATGGCAGGCAGGGTTTTGTCCATTTATTTTAATGATGGGCAAAACGTAAAAGCAGGACAGATTTTGGTGAAAATAGACGATGCCAATTTACGCGCAGCAGTAATAAAAGCTAATTCAAAACTCGCATTCTCCAGAAATACCGCGCATAGAAAAAAACAACAATTTGATGCAAAAGCAATTTCAGCACAGGAATGGGAACTTGTTGAGGCAGATTTGCAAACCGCACAAGCAGATTCCATAGATGCCGCAGCAAACCTCTCAAAAGCCACAATTCGCGCACCCTTTGACGGAAAACTCGGCATTGGTAAAATAAATCTGGGAAAAAGACTTTCGGTTGGCGAACCCATTGTGAAAATAGTTCAAAAATATCCCTTGAAAGTGGATTTTTCCGTTGCAGACAAATACGCCCCTATTTTGAAAGTAGGAATGGAAGTGGAAATTAGTCGTACTGGAAAAAATTACAAAGCAAAGGTTGACGCTTTGGAAAGTTCTTTAGATGCTTCAACCAGAACTTTGCTCGCAAGAGCAATTATAATAGACAATCCCGAAGACCTTGTGCCGGGTGCCCCTCTTGAATTTTCGCTGAACTTACCATCCAGAGAATCCCTCACTGTCCCGCCAGAAGCAATAGGCAGCGATGCCCTTGGCAGCACTGTGTATTTGTACAAAGGAGGCAAAGCGAAACTTGCTCGCATAGAAATAGGTACTCGCTTTGTGGATAAAGTCGAAGTGCTTTCTGGCGTGAGTGCTGGTGATACTGTTTTGTGCGCTGGTGCATCACCGGTGAGGGATGGTGGTGCGGTGGAGATAAGCAGGATGAGATCTATAAGATAAAAGTCCGCCCCTCATACAAAAACACCCTGTGTTCCAACCAAAACTTTAAAGCCTGCAACAAAGTACGCTTTTCCACTTCTTTGCCAATTTGGATAAACTGCTCAATGCTGCCCGTGTCTGCAACTTGCTGAACGCCCTGCCAAATAATTGGACCTTGGTCTAAGTCTGCGGTTGCGAAATGCGCAGTTGCGCCTATTATTTTAACGCCCTTTGCCCAGGCTTGGTGATATGGTTTTGCACCCTTGAACGCAGGCAAAAAACCGTGGTGAATATTTATTATGCGCTCATTCCACTCCTCTGTGAATTCCTTGCTCAAAATTTGCATATAGCGGGCAAGCACAATTCCCTCTGTTTGCGAAGCGTGCAAAATTTCGTTGAACTTTTTGTCTTGCTCGGGTTTTGGGAGAGTGCTTGAAACCAAAAAGAAAGGCAGGTTGAAAAATCTTGCGAGAGGTTCCAAAACGGCGTGGTTTGAAATTATGCAAGTAAATTCGCAGGGCAAGGCACCGTCTCGGTGAGAGAGCAAAAGTTCGTAAAGGCAGTGGTCGGTGTTGGAACCGAAAAGAGCCAGCCTGGTTTTGTGCTCTGCATCGTATAATTGCCATTGCATGGATTTTTCTTTTTCCATTTTGGAAAAATGCTCCTTTATTTTTGGAACTGCATCACACTCGCATTCCATAAGGGCGCGCAAAAAAAATATGTTTATGTCTTCTGATGTGTGCTGCGTTAAATCCAGAATGTTTGCACCGTTTTGTGCAATGCCCTGGGTGAATGCAGCCACAAGCCCGCTTTGGTCGGGGCATAAAATTTTCAAAACGAATTTTCCTGTATTGTTCATAAATACCTCCTTGCTCCCATATATTTTGGTTTCCAATAATTGTCTTCCAAGGGACTTACCGTAACTCCTTTAGAAGAACTCGCGTGGATAAAATTGCCTCTGCCCACGTAAATCCCAACATGGCTAACTCTTCTGCCATTGCCAAAAAAAACCAAATCGCCTATAACTAAATTATCCCTTGTTACGTCTTTTCCCATTTTATATTCCTCTGTTGTGGTTCTGGGAATATACATTCTTTCTTTTTCCAGATACACGCTACTGACAAAACCGCTGCAATCCGTTCCGTTTTTTGTGGTTCCACCTGACAAATAAGGAGTTCCCAGCCAAGGCACAAGAACATCGTCCCAAGTAGCAATTCCCGTTACATCGCTGTTTTGAGGAATGTTTCTTATAGCTGCATAAGGAGCAAGAGGCCGCAAAGGAGTGCAAGAATACATGTTAAATGCAACTCCAAAGATTATTAGAATTAAACTAATTTTTAACACTTGCTCTTTCTTTTTCCAAAATATCCTTATTTTGCTCAACTTTCTTTTTCATATCCGGCGATGGAGTTTTTGCGAGGCATTTATCCAGAGCTTCTATGGCTTCGGTTAAAAGATCCTTTGCTTTTGCCTTGTTTTTGCGAGATGCCGCAAAATTTGCCGCCGCAATTTTTCTCTGTTCTTCGCAAAAAGTATTTGAATTTTCCACCTGCGAAGGCATTTGTTTTGCAAGCCACGCCAAAACGGAATCTCCGGGGGCTATTGACTTCAAGCTGTCTGCCAAATCTTGCATAAGAGCTGGATTGGCATTTGCATTTTTCAAGTTGCGAATTTGGGTGGTCAAGGAATTTATTATTTCCTGTCTCTCCGTGTCCACCCTGACTTCTGAGTTTTTGATAACACTAACGGTGGCAATTTTATCGTACAGGGCATTTGCGCTATCTATCCAATAATTCACCGCAGGTTTGTACACCGCAAAACTTTCCAAAATAGCAAGTGCTTCTGCGCTACGCCCCGTTTTATGGAGCAAATTTGCGAGTTGCAAGGTTCTAAATCCAAGTTGGTCTAGATTATTGTAATACTGAACCTGTTTCTTCAGCAATTCAATGGCTTTGTCCGTTTCTTTTCTGGCAATAAGCGAATCTATGCTTTTTTGCAAGGTTCTAAAAGACTCGGTTTCTTTTATATAAACGCTGTCTGTTGTTCTAATTGTGTCTCTTACAAACACGGTATTGGTTTGAATTTGAGGCTCTACTTGCGGTGGCGGTGCTTTGCTGCCGCAGGCGACAAACAGGAAGATACTTGTGAATATGATGAAGTAACGCATATAGGGATAAGATAGAATTTTTTTGTATATTTGACCTAGGAGTTTATATGGATAATTATAAATTTGTCATTTCTGCTTGCCTCCTAGCTATTTTATTGTCTTGTTCAGGCAATTTTGAGCCTATACCCTACAATAGCAGAACAGAAGCAAGTTCTTCAAGCTCCGATGTTTCCTCTTCAAGCATAGAACAAAGCAGTTCTAGCTCCATTGCAAGCTCTTCAAGCACAGAAGAGAGCAGCAGTTCTAGCTCCATTGCAAGCTCAAGCTCGGAAGAACCTTCCTCGTCAAGCAAACCGAGCAGTTCATCTTCCTTCTCTAGCTCAAGTTCGTCTTGCCCGAACGGTTCTTATAAATCCGAAGGCACGGAGAAATGCTATGGTTCTATGACGGATAGAAGCGAAAAAAAGTATAAAACCGTTAACATAGGTACACAAACCTGGATGGCAGAGAATATGAACTACGAGACGGATAGTGGCAGTAAATGCCCTAATGATAACCCAAGTCGTTGTACTGAATATGGCAGATTATATACTTGGGAAAAAGCTGGTTCGGTATGTCCCTCACCATGGCACTTGCCAAATAATGAGGATTGGGATGAGTTACGACAATACATATCAGAATTAAAATGCTCTGGCGCGACTGATTGTAATGTAGGCAAATTCTTGAGAGATAAATCTTGGGACAGCGGTACGGACGATTTCGGATTTTCGGCTCTGCCTGGTGGTAACGAAAATAACGGTAATGTTGGCAATTTAGGTGTCTGGTGGAGTAGTTCAGATGGTATTAACAATGGTCTGAAGATTATCTACATTTGGATAATACCCCCAAGGGACAAAGATTCTCTCCAACAATCAAGTGTCTTGAAAGAACATAATAATATGAATAGTGTTCGTTGCGTAAAGAGGTACTAAATCCGATGAAATATTTTAAATTTTTGTTAATGCTACTCCTCGCTGCAAATACAGTGCAAGCCGCTAAAACCCTTGCTGTTTTGGAGTTAGTACTTGCATCAGAAGAAATAGATATGAGCATTTCTGAAATAAGGCATTTAACCGATGAACTTCGCAACCAAGCAATGCAAACCCTACCCAGCTCAAACTACACTGTGCTAACACGAGACAATATACTCTCCCTCATACCAAAAGACCCAAAAGAAGCAGAACGCCTTTCCCAAAGCAGTGCCGTTGAAATAGGCAGAGTAATGAACGCGGAATATGTTAGCCAAGGGAACATAGGTCGCTTTGGTGAATTATTTACCATATCAATAGAGTTATACGAAACAAAAAACGGCAAATTGCTCGGAAGCATTGTGATGGAAAGCTCAGATGTAATGGGTTTGCTTTCAGTGATAAGAGAGCAATCGTCAGGGTTGTTTGAAAAAATTAAGTCTGAACCAGAATTCTCAGAATTAAAGAATGTACAGAATGTACAGAATGTACAAAGTGGAGAAGTTGCTGCTAAAAAATCTAACGCTTCTTTTTTTGTTGCTGTTGGATTAGATGTGCTTGGGGCGGTTGCGCTTGGGTATGGAGTTTATCAGCATATAAATTCAAATAAGTTGTATGATGATTACAAAAAAATGCCCCAAGGTTATAGTGATATTGAATACGACAAGGCTTTGAAAAAAGCAAACGATGCGCAAAAGCTGAGGAATATAGGCTACTCGGTGGGTTCTGCTTTGCTCGCAACTGGAATTGTGGTGCATATATGGTTTTGAAAATTCTCTCTCTGCAAGGCAAGTGGCTTGGAAGCTCGGCTAAAACGCTTGAGTGGTATAAATCCAAGGCTTTGGCAAATAAAGGCAAATTCGATTTGCTTGTGCTGCCGGAGCTTTGCCACACGCCTTATTTTCCTTTTGAGCAAAACGAAAAACATTTTGATTATGCAATTTCCAAAGATTCCCCTATCATAGAAGAATGGAAAAATTTAGCCAAATTCTTGAACTGTGTTTTAGTTTTTCCTTTTTTTGAAAAAAGAGCAAGAGGGGTTTATCACAACAGTGTTTATGTTTTTGAACGCGATGGTTCGGTTGCCGGCTTTTACCGCAAAAGCCACATTCCAGACGACCCCTGCTTTTACGAAAAATACTATTTCACCCCAGGCGACACAGGATTCCAAACCATTCGCACAAGCGCAGGCAATTTGGGCGTTTTGATATGCTGGGACCAATGGTTTCCCGAAGCGGCTCGCATTTTAACGCTTTCCGGTGCAGATATTTTAATTTACCCAACAGCCATAGGCTGGGATTTGCACGAACCAAAAAAAATCTATGCTCGGCAGCTGGATTCGTGGCAAACCGTTATGCGCGGTCATGCCATAGCAAACAGAATTTTTGTTTTGGCAACAAATAGAGTGGGCAAAGAAAATAATCTGTCTTTTTGGGGAAATTCTTTTTTATGCGCCCCAGACGGTTTTGTGATAAAACATCTTTCAACAGATATTGCAACAATGGCTGCTTCTATAGATTTTGAAGAAATAGAGCAAAACCGCAGAATATGGCCCCATTTAAGAGACCGCAGGGTGGATTTGTATTACGATATTTTGAATGTGTGGAATGAGCAATGAAGGCTGAGTGGGAAGAACAAGCGGCTACTTGGCTTGCTCTGCCGATAAATGAGCAAAATTGGGTATCGCGCAGAGAACGCATAGATGTTTTTTATTCAAAACTCATAGATACAATTTCCCGTTTTCAACCGGTGAAAATTTTAGACGATTTGAAAATTCCCCACGATGATATTTGGATTAGGGATTACGGACCTTTTTTTGTTGAAGATAAAATTGTGAGCTACGAATTCAATGCCTGGGGCGAAAAATTCCCTCCTTGGGATTTAGACAATGAAGTACCGGACAAAATTGCAGAATATATGAAAAGCCCAATAAAAAAATATCCTTGGATATTAGAAGGCGGAGCTGTGGAATTCAATGGCGATGGGCTTTGTTTAACAACAGCTCCCTGCCTTTTTGGAAAAAAACGCAATTCAAAAGAAAAGGAAAAAGAATTCTTAAACGATTTACAAGAATCTTTTGATTTAAAATCCCTTAAAATTTTGCCAAAAGGTTTAGACGGCGACCACACCGATGGTCACATAGACAACCTCGCTCGCTTTGTTGCAAAAAACCACGTAGTTATGGCAGAGGGTTTTGAGCAGGAAAAAAAAGAAATTGAAATTTGGCTTGGCGAGCATTACGAAGCTGCAAAGGTAGATGTTTTATCTCTCCCACGGGCTTTGCCAGCCTCTTATATGAACTTCATATTTGTAAATGGCGGTTTGCTTGTGCCTATATATAATTGCGAAAAAGATTCTGCCGCCTTGGAATATTTCAAAAAAATATTTCCCGACAGAGAAGTTATAGGCATAGATTGCACAACCCCCATTGAAGAGGGCGGAAGTTTGCATTGTTTGTCTAAGCAGCAGTAGGGGCAGCCCTGCGTGGCTACCCCTACTGCTACTGTATAAGATGTATAATCCTCGCTACACGGCTCCAGCGAATATCGGCTGGCAAATAAAACCATGTCCAAGGTTTTAGCAGTTCAACTCTGGATTCCTTGTCTAGGCTGAAATATATTATAAAGGCTTTTGCTTTGATATTCCTTGCGCTAACAAAACCCCAATAGCGACCGTCTGCGGAATTATCGCGGTTATCGCCCATCATAAAATAAACTTGGTCTTTCACAGTGTATTGCTCAACTGGTTTTCCATTCACTGTTATTTGCCACTTCAATTCCAAGCCCTTTTCCAAAGCTACATTTACTTCCAAATCTTCCAACTGCGAACCATCAAAAGTATCGTAGCCAACAAGGCGGCTGCCAAAAAGGCTTTTTTGCAATACATTCGGATATTGGCGGGTTAAAAATCCAGTGCGAGCGTATTTGCTAAAAAAACTCAAATCCATAGCAGCGCTTATGGTATCTCCCATTCTCAGATTTTGCGGGATTATTTTATTGCGAGTAAAAAGCGCGTTGAGTAGCAAATATTTGTGGTTTTCTATTGGTACGCGAAATTTTTCAAAGGTATAGTCTTGCAATTTTTGCCCATTTTTAGTTAAAATTATATTGAACTCAACAAGGCTATCTGGCATTTCTTGAACCATAAGCGAGCGAATCCACCAAAGGTCATGAGTGGAAAGTTTATCAAATACTATGGTTTCTCCGGGGCTTGGAACCTTTATTTCTTTCAAATAATCTCTTGGAGTGTTTTCCCTGTGCCTTTCCGTATATTTACCGAGACCTAGCAAGAATTGCTCTTCGCCATCCAAAAACAACTTGCCACCTTTAACCGCAACTCGATGCCCGCTTTTTGCCACGCATCTTTTTATATAATCTTTTGGTCCGTCTGCATAGTGAATGAGCTTTGGGCTTCCATCTGGTGCTTCATTGTCCCAGAAAAAGTTGCCTAGCATCAAAGCATTTGCAATATGAGTATAGCGCTTGCTATCGTAATCCGGGTACTCCGGTTCGCCTGGGTAGCGAAAAATCACAATTTCACCTATATCCGGCTCGGAAATAGGAATTTTGCTGTACGAAAAGGGAATTGGAATTCCATAAACAAATTTTAATCCTAAAAGAAAATCTCCCTCATAAAGGGTGTTTTCCATTGAACCGCTTGGGATTCTATATGCTTGTATGGCAAAAAATATCACCACAAGAGCTGTGGCAATAGGAACTGCAAATTCTCGCACAAAGGATTTTAGGATTTTCATTGCTTGAAGCAATTTAGAAAATTTCTATTTTCCTATGCAATGCCAAAGCAAGAGCCACCAAAACTCCCCAAACAGCCGCCTATGCCACCGATGCGGCCCAAGAATTTTTTATTCATAGCAATAATGTGCTTGCTAGCTTTTATATTGCTCAAATTGTATTCAGAAAATCCGGTAAAAGAAATTTCACGCACGCAGCTTATGGAGTGGGTGGCAAACCCAACTATAAAAATAGATTCCCTTAACCTCCGCACCACTCCAGACGGAATAGAAATACTCGGCAAACGAAAGCTAGCTGCAAATGAAAAACCTCGTGTGGTAAAACCTAATCTTTTTGGCACAGAAATGGTGCCAGCAAACGAAGAACCCTTTCGCTCCTATATGCTCTACGTTCCAGATTCAGTTATTGCGCAGTGGGAGGCACTTGGAAAAACAGTGCGCATTTTGCACGATGAAAATACCTGGGTAAATCATATACTCGCTTTTTTGCCCGTGCTTATGATAATGGCTCTGTTCTGGGTTATGATGGCAAAGCAAACAGGCGGAATGGGCGGGAGAGGTTTATTTTCTTTTGGCAGAAGCAAGGCTATTTTAATAAACAACGATAAAAACAAAACCACATTCAAAGACGTTGCCGGCTGCGATGAGGCAAAAGCGGATTTGGAAGAATTGGTTTCTTTTTTGAAAGACCCTAAAAAATTTGATAAACTCGGCGGTCGCATTCCAAAAGGCGTGTTGCTGGTTGGTCCCCCAGGTACTGGAAAAACTCTTTTGGCAAGAGCTGTGGCAGGAGAGGCAAGCGTTAATTTTTACAGCATGAGCGGTTCGGATTTTGTTGAGATGTTTGTGGGCGTTGGAGCAAGCCGAGTTAGGGATTTATTTGAAACTGGAAAAAAGAATGCCCCCTGTATTTTGTTCATAGACGAAATTGATGCGGTTGGCAGGCAACGCGGCGCAGGGCTTGGCGGCGGACACGATGAACGCGAGCAAACCTTGAACCAATTGCTTGTTGAAATGGATGGTTTTGCGCCAAACGAAGGAGTGATTTTAGTTGCAGCCACAAACCGCCCCGATGTTCTGGATAAAGCCTTGCTAAGACCGGGTCGCTTTGACAGGCAAGTTGTTGTGGGGCTTCCAGATTTGGTTGGTCGCGAGGCAATTCTAAGAGTGCATTTGGAAAAACGCAAAGTTCCGTTAGACAAAGAAGTTAATGTAAAAGATATTGCAAAAGGAACGCCGGGGCTTGCCGGAGCAGATTTGGAAAACTTAGTGAATGAGGCGGCTCTTATGGCGGCTAGGTTCGGAAATCCAACGGTTACGCAATTAGATTTTGAAGAGGCAAGGGATAAACTTTGGATGGGTGCGGAGAGAAAATCTCTTTTGATGAGCGAAGAAGATAGAAGAATGACTGCTTGTCACGAAGCAGGTCACGCTCTGATAAACCTTCTCTGCAAAAATGCAGACCCCTTGCACAAATTAACCATAATCCCACGAGGTCGCGCCCTTGGCGTAACTCTTTCTTTGCCCGAAAAAGATAAAATTTCCATGACCAAAGAAGCCGCCGAAGACCAAATTGCAATTTTAATGGCAGGCAGGCTCTCCCAAATGATGGTGTTCAACAAGCAAGACACAGGTGCCTCAAACGATATTGCAAGGGCAACCGAACTAGCCCGCAAAATGGTGACCGAATGGGGCTTTTGCGAAAAGCTAGGTCCAATAGCATACAGCAAAAACAACGACGAAATATTCCTAGGCAGGGAAATAAGCAAGCCAAAAGAGATGAGCGAAAAAACCGCAGAGATGATAGACGATGCGGTGAACGACATAATTCAAACTCAGGTGAACAGAGTAAACGAAATTCTTTTAGAAAACCGTGATAAACTGGATGCCCTGAGTGAGGCACTTTTTGAGCACGAGGTTCTAAACAGAGAAGAGATAGACAAAGTTATAGCAGGTCAGTCTCTAGCAAGCACGCAAAAAAGCAGGCAATACCAGCAGAGAAAAGAACGCGAAACCGAAACGCAAAAAAAAGTTGAACCCCCGCCAGAACCAAATCTGGGTGAAAAGGGAACGCAAATAGATAAGGAGGCGTGATGTTTCTACCCCCTCCCCCGCCCCTAAATAAACGCAGATTTTCTCGGCTCCGTTGGCAGGAGGTTGTGAATATGGCAAAATCATTTTTTGTTTTGCTGCTTTTTGCTTTTGTTGTTTATGGGCAGGAAGAGCAGAAGCGTGTCGCCATATTGAACACGGAAGATGACGGCGAACCGCAGATAGAACTTACGGATATGAATTACCTGACCGGAAAGCTACGTGAAATAGCCTTGAAAACATTGCCAGAAAATAAATACTCCGTGATGAGCGTACAAAGCATAGTAGATAAACTAGGCTCATGGGAGAATGCCAGAAGAATTTGCAAGGAAGCAGAGGGCTGCATAGCAAAAATTGGGCAGAAAATAAATGCAGATTATATTGGTCAGGCTAGGCTTGGGCGTACTGGCGGTAATTTAACTATCAATACGGAATTGTACAATAGCGGTAGTGGCGTTTTAATTGGTTCCTTCACTGGTAAAGCGAAAGACGTATCTGGTTTGGAAGCTGTTATAGATGAAAAAGCACCACAAATGTTTAGGAAAATGCCCGGAGTTTCAAACAAACGCATTATTGAAGGCGGCATAGGCGGTTTAACCAAAGGTGAAAGTTACGAGCTGGATGAAGAAAAACTCTATCTGGTTAGCTTAAAAACCGAGCCTTCCGGCGCGGTTTTGAGCTTTGACGGCGTGGCATCTGCCAAATGCAAAAAAACGCCTTGCAAGCTGGAACTTCATGAGGGTGCTGTTCGCATAATAGCGAATCTGGAACAGTATGAAATAGCAGACACAACCGTTCTCATAAATAAGAACAGTCAGAATGTAGTAATAACGCTTAAACCAAATTTTGGCGTATTGAGGATAAATCCTGCTTATTTGGATGGCATAGGCAAAGACGAACAATGGAGTTTGTCAATAAACGGCAAGCAGGCTTCCTCTTGGGAAAACAAGCTTTCTCCAAATAAATACAAGGTGGAACTGGGACATAGATGCTACGAAGATTTAAGTTTTTATGTAGGCATAAATAAGGGCAGCCGCGAGGTTTTTGATATGGTTGGCAATATAACGCTGAGGAAAGGCGGTTTGATTTTGAGCGCGGAGCTAAATGGCGAATCCATAAGCGAGCCTGTTTTTGTGAACGGCAAGCAGGCAGGCGAAACGCCTTTCAGCGGCGCCGTTCCGCTGTGTGCCAATGTGGAGATTGGCGGCAACAGGGAAGCCCTTGGCGTGGAATTGAAATACAATGAGAAAGTGAGGTACACACACAAAAGCAATCCTTACGTGCCTGTGCCAGATGTTGAGAAGCCTATCAAAACCAGATTTTGGATTACTCTTGGTTTGGAGATGCTTGGAGTAGCATTTATAAGTTATGGCATATACGAAAACAGTGAAGCGAAGGATGCACTTAAGAAATACAACAGAAGCTGGGGTTCGAGCGATTATTACGAGGATGCTTGGAAAGATGTAGAAAGCAGCAAGAGAACGAGAAATGTGTTTTATGCCATTGGCGGTGTGTTTTTGTCTTCGGGAATAGGAGCTCATATATGGTTTTAAGGTTTTTTATACTCGCATGCGTATTTCTTTTCTTATCCTGCGTGACAGCTGAACGCGACAACCCAAACGATCCGGGCAGCGACAATTATCGCGGGTATCAGGTTACCAGTCCGCCGTCAAGCTCAAAATCGAGCAGTTCATCGTATGTTGCACCACCGCCACCTCCTTCTTCGTCAAGCGTGGCAGCAGTGCTGAGCAGTTCTTCTGCCGTTCCTAGCTCTAGCTCTGTTGCTCCTCCACCGCCTTCATCGTCAAGCTCTATACCAAGCAGTAGTTCTGTTGGGAGTGTGCCAAGTGGCGGCAAGGGCAATGATATAGCTAATTATAGAACCACGCAAATAGGCGAGCAGGTTTGGATGGCGGAGAATTTGAATTATTACGTTGCAGGCAGCAAGTGCGGCGGAGACGATGGCAAGCTTTCAGATGATAACACGAGTATTTGCGACAAATACGGTCGCCTTTACAATTGGGCAACGGCAATGAATCTTGAAGCTAGCTGCAATTCCAGTTATTGTGCTTCGCAAGTAGGTGAGAAGCATCAGGGAATATGTCCTTCTGGTTGGCATTTGCCAAGCAATGCGGATTGGAATGTTTTGATGAAATTCGTCAATCCTATATGTACTGACAATCGCAATTGTGCTGGTGCGGGAACAATGTTGAAAGCAAAAGACGGTTGGAATACTAGTAGCGGTTATATAGCAGGTACGGACGATTACGGCTTTTCCGCCCTGCCGGGCGGCTTCGGCGATTCGTATGGCACGTTCTACAGTGTCGGCAACTTAGGCTACTGGTGGAGTGCTAGCGAGTACTACAGCGACCTCGCTAACTTCTGGGATGTGCGCTACCTCTACGAGGACGTATTCTACGATGCCGACAATAAGAGACAACTGGTCAGTGTCCGTTGTGTGAAGGATTAAAAAAGAATTTGCGCCGAGTGATGCGAAAAAATGGGCTTTGCCCAAGGAGAATAGAAAATGAAAATAAAACGAGGCATTGTCGGCTTTGTAGATATCTTAGGATACAAAAATATAATAGAAAATAATGAGATAGAAAAGCTTGGTTTTATTATACAAGAAATATTTAATGTAGTCAAAAATGTAAATGATATTATATATAAAGAAAAAGAAATAACAAATCTTATTGATAGGGCTAAAAAGCGTCTTGATTATACTGAGAAAAACTACAAATGGGAAATAGATACTCATGTGATTTCTGACTCAATAATACTTTTAAAAGAAATTAATGAAGCTGATGATATACTTTATAATCACATAAAATTTATAATATATATACGTAGTTTACAAAAATTATGCCGTATATCTTTAGAAAAAGGTATTGCTATCAGAGGAGCAATAAGTTACGGAGATTATATTGATGAGAGCAATATTATTGCTAGTAAAGCTCTTGTATATGCATATCAATTATCTGAAAAATTAGACTTTTCTGGGATAGCTGTATGTAAAGAATTTGTAGATTTCTGCAAAGAAATGGATAAAAATAATGTAAAGAAAGAAATTTTAAAAAAGCTAGATGAAAATACAAGTAAAATTCATTGTCCATTTAAAGACGGGTCAGAGCAAGAGATTAGAATAATTGATTGGATTAGTGATCTAGATGAGAAAGAATATAATGGGGATTTACGGCAATATCTATTCAATTCTTTTTCCAAACACAATAAAGACATTTCTCAGAGCGTTATAAGAAAAATTAACAATACAGAGAATGTATTAAGAAGTATATTGGCAAAAAAGAACCCTCCAACGTAAACTTATATCCAGCAATCCTTTGGCGTAAACCAAACCCGCTTTACCATAAAAAACTTCCCAAATGTCCAAAACCCGTCTAAACACTGTTTAAACACTTTTTGGACACATCAAAACCACAAATACAAGTCAAATTCGCAGTTTTTGTAGTGGCATAGTTATTGCGTTTATTATTTGTATATTACTATCGGAGGTATTTTATGATGAAAGAAGAAATTGGATTTTATTCTAGAAACCGCTCCAGATTAAATAAAGCATATTGTGGTGAGTATATACTTATTTATGGGAAACGTGTGGTTGGGCATTTTGCTTCGCCAAAAGATGCATATAAAGCAGCTTGCAAAAATTTTCCAAAAGAAGATGTGCTTATTCAAGAATGCGGTAAAAAAGTTTTTCAACCTGCTGTCTATAATCCAATGGTTGTGCTTTGAAACCTTTTGTTAAAATATTTCCTGGTTTTGTTCGTTTAATAATCACTCCAGCAACTATTATGAATTTGAACAGCAATAAAAAGTTGAAAGTCCAAGCTTTGTGGGATACTGGAGCAACGAACACAATGATATCTAAAAAAGTTGCAAATGTACTTTCATTAAAAAAGACAGGTAAGATAAGTGTTCATAGCTTTGCAGGTGAAAAAAGTGTAAACGAATATTATTTAAGATTACTTTTGGCAGGTGGATTTACCAAAGATTTGCAAGTGCTTGAATTTTCGGAAATCAAAGGAGCAGATATTTTAATTGGAATGGATATTATCGGTTATGGCGATTTTGTTTTTACATTGAAAAAAGAACGTAATATATCCAAAGCGAAAATTTATTTTATGAGTCCATCTAAAGGGATAAGGGTGTACAATTAATCGTAGCAATCGGGAATAAAATCCACAAACCTTTTGGCGTAAAATCTAGAAGGCTATCCCACCTTTACAAAGGGACAACTTAAGGCTACGCCACAAGGAAAGATTGCTTAGTGAGCCTTGCTAAATGCAATAATCTGCTCTTTAGGAAGCTTAGTAATGCGAGCCACAAGTGCAGGCTCAAGCCCATTTTTAATCATAGACTTAGCGGTTTTCATAACACCTTGCAACAAGCCTTCTTTCTTGGCATAAGCAATGCACGCTTTCTGGTCATATTTGTTCATCATAACAGACTCATACCTATAAAGTTCACTCTCCGTGAAATTAGAAATAATGCAGAACCAAAATCCAAGAAACGCATACAAACGCCGTTTTTACGCAAATTTCGCAGATTTTTATGATTTTTTCGCCTCATATAGCAAACTCAAAATATGGCTTTACGACACTTTTACGACACGCCCAAACCTCGTTTTTAAGCAAAATCTCGTATGAAAATAGAAACATATCCCTTGCCAAAGAGTTTTCTAATGGAATTATAAAAGGTAAATCCTATGTGCCGTTCTGCATAAAATCAAATAGGTATTTGCTCGCGCTTGGCTAAAAAACGGCTACTGAAAGAATCCTTATTATCCATTCCGTATGGAAAAATAATTTTTCTACGCTAAAAAATATATATGAATCAAATTGGATTGAATTGCATTAATTGCATTAATTGCCTCTAAGTTATTTATGGAAAAAATCGGGAATTTTACGGAAAATTTTGTATCAAAATATGTTGATAGACCTTGCTCCAGAGGCTCGTGAAAATTCTAATTTATAGTAATGGAAATGTTTGAAAATTTCACACTGACAAAAATCGCAGACCATTTGCGTGATGCGGATTCTCTTGGGTTCGTGGGCTTCTTGCTCAAGAAAATTTTGTCATTTGTTTTTTTCAAAAAATTAATTAATGACAGCAGCGAAATATCAATGTTAGAATATAACGAAAAACGAAATAGTCCGTTGTTATTCGCTAACAAAAAATCAGTCCTTAGCATTTCGTTGTTAGGTTCTAACAACACCAACGAAGCCGATAATTCTCGCATCTCTTGCGGTCACAGTCAGAAAACCGTTTCTTCTTTTAAGGGGAGGGGGATAATTAACTTAACTTATATCCACAGTACTATTCATACTCAAGGTACTATATCTATTCATGGTGCTAATAGCAAAGATTATGTAAAAGTTAATTCAAATCAAGTTAATATGGGAAAGAAAAATCATGTTTTTAACAATTTATTAATGTATTATTAATTCAAAAAATAAATTTTTCTATTGACAGTTCTGAAAAAAAATTCTATATTATATTATGAGCATCATAGAGCAAAAAAAGGAAGAAGGAAGAAGACATAAAAAGTAGGATTGAATAGGCGGCAACATCTATCTATCCTATGAGGGAGAAATTTTTTTTGTGATATGGAGGCTCACATGAAGACGAACCGAACAAGAACTCGCAACCTTGAAAAAAATGAAGCCCAAAGGTTGCTAATGCGGCGAAAGCGAAGGGAAACGGAATTTATTTTAAATGAGCATATATTGCCAGCGGATGATAACTGGACAGCCAGCCTATTAAAAAAATTTATGAAATTTCAAATTTTCCAAGATTTACTTAATGCCTGTGAGATAGCAATGCTAGAAAAAGGCGAAAATCCGTTGCTATTAAACAAAAAGAAATTAATTCTTAACATTTCGTTTTCAGATTCTATTGACATCGCTAACGAATCCAATGGCTGTGACATAAACAATGATAATAGTGAAAATTCTTCAAATGAAATGTTGCCTCCGGATGTTTGGGAGGAAAACCGAGAGGAGGAATTTCGTGTCTATTGGATAATTTATCCAGAAAAAGGAAGAATTGAAAGGGAAACTTGCAAACAGATTTTTAAAAAAATGAGAGAAACAAAAAACTTCCCCAGACCAGCCGACTTTTATGGCATTGTTCGCTATTATATGAATAATATTTGGAATAACGTTATTCCAAAATTAAGCGAATTTCTCAACGAGGCTGATTGGAGAAATATGAATGCAGAGGATAAGTTAAAAATAGCAAGGAATAGGGAAAATAATAAAAGAGAAGTTGAACGGCTTGTGAATGAATATAATGGGATTGATGAGGTTCAAACCAATATGCCACAGCCAAACAAACAGGAACAGCAAAACGAGCCAGAACCGTTGCCTATTTCTGATAAAGTGCCTACTGCGGAAGAAATTGAGAGTATGCCTATTAAACGACAGGCAGAACTTGCGGTAGAAAATAGATACGGTCTTCCTGTAAGCATTTTCATAGATGCAGTTCGCCGTAGAGACAAAGAAAAATTACTCAAAGAAAACACGAACAACTCAATGGAGGGAATACGCAATGGAAATGAATAACCCCAAAATCGCTAATGCAGAAAATGCGAAAGAAACCAGCCAAAAGCAAGGGTGGAGTATAAGCAGTGTTCTTAGCTCGCTAGACGAACCAATTACTGGCAGGGAGGTAAGAACTATTTGCAAGATACTGCAAGATACTGATAATGATATGTATATATCGGAATCTGAATTTTGCCTGCTGAAAGGCATTAGTAAAAGCAAGTTCTATGATTTGCGGAAAAGCGGCTTCCTTGACAGAGCTTTCTACCCAGCAGGTCGTGGTCTCCGCTACGGGAAAAGGCTAATCAATAAATTTTTCAACCTAGACAGTGGGAGAATGGAATTTCCAGCTGATTACACAAAGCCAAACCCTCTCCCTTCTATCCAAAATCCTATAAATGCCAGCGGTAAGAACGCGGTAAAAATTCCGAAAAGAATCATAGAATATTTGGTGAGGAGTACTTATGAACCAAGTGCCTATACCCAAGTGCCTACAAAAATTAACTTAGAAAAGTGGAGACCACATATTTTTGCACTCTGTCTGCCCGCTGAAACCGTGCAACAACAAAAAACCAAACGCATTTAACATTGCTGCAAGTTTTTTCCTATAAAAAAATCTTGCGGTGGTAAAATGATAACAAACAAAGGAGGTTCACAATGGTGACGAAAAACAACAAAACCGCCGATACGGATAAGGAAGGTACGATACCTGACCTAAAGAATCAACCGCCTACGAGGAGAGAGATTCTTACGCTTCTTGAACTACTAAGCAATCCTAATATGTATGTCACCGAGGAATATTATTATCAACGGCTAATGTGCATTGGTAGAAGCAGGTTCTATAAATTGAGAAAAGAAGGCGCATTTGATAATGGTTACTTACAATCTACCGACCTTATACATAGGTTTTTCGATTACAAAAGCAAGAAACCAGTAATCCCAGGATTGGATTATGTAGAACCTATAGAGCCTAAAAAGCCTAGAAAAAGAAGATGTAAAAAAGCCCAAAAGCTAACTGGAACAAATGAAAATGCAATAAAAGAGGAAACAACAGAAATTCCAAACATAGGCGAAGAGGCTATACAACCCCCCTGCCCCCCCTCTGAATTAAGTGGAATTAAATGCTAATAAATTTCCACTTATTAAAAATATTTTTTAAATATGTAATTTATTTGTAGAAAATCATGCTTCAGTCGCTGAAAATAATATAATTTTAACTGTAATTAATTTCATATAGGAGTTCATTTATGAAGAATTGCATCAATAAAGACCAGCACGATAATAGTGCAGGCAAAGCAAACGAGACCGCTCTTTCTTCCTCTAGCGGAAGTGGAGGCGGTGTGATACAAGAAGGGCGGAAAGAAGACCGTCTGCCGCCGAAAATTTTTTGGGAAAAACGTAAGAGGGAATTTCTTCCACTCTGGGCGTTTTATCCAAAGAAAGGCAGACGAGACTACGAAAACTGCCTCAGGTATTACAATAAAATTAAGGCATCTATGCCCTCTATGGCTTACCTCTGCGGTGTTGTAGCGCATTTGGATGAAAAAGTATGGGGGGAATATCCGCCGTCTTTAATGAGATTTATGGAGAATAAAGATTGGATTGGCATAAACGACAGTGCGAAATCCTGTATAGAAAGGAACATAGCTGATTGGGGAAGAGAAGTACAAAGAAAAGTTGATATCTTCAATGGGATGCAACCCAATAACATACCTCCAAAACAGCAAGAACTGCCGCCTATTCCTGATTTTGTGCCTTCTGCGGATGAGGTTGCGCGTATGCCCTCGTTGGAATCGGATAAACTTAAATTAAAGTGCGGATACGGTCATATTTATACACCTGATTTTGTAAATGCAGTTCACCGCAGAGACCAGTTACGCAAAGAAAACAGCCAGACACAGGAGGAAAATACGATACCAGATTGGTGAACTAATGCCATAACCTATTGGAGTACCTCCCATAACCATAACCATTAGAGTACTCATTTCTATTATTTACTAAATTTTTCAAAATATAGCAGCTGTAAAAAAGCCAAAATTTCCAGCCAAACTTCGTAAAAAATACCGAAAAAAATGTTCTAAACACATCTCCCACTAGCGAGAGTAGCGTGTTTCAAGCCCCATTCTCTGATTTCCTCAATTTTGTCCGGATTAACTCTTGAAACAGAAGTGGCTTCCTTAAATGAGTTTAAAATAGCTTGCTCGGATATGTCCGTATTTTCATAAGCCAATTTTCTACGCCCAATCTGGCTCAACGTGCTTTCAATATCAGAGGCG
>JAITFP010000120.1 GCA_031281275.1 Candidatus Fibrimonadaceae bacterium | reverse complement strand
CTATTGCTTTCAATGGCAAATTTTGACCCAGTAAAAATTAGTAACCTTATGGAGAGTTTGCAGGGTGCTTTTGGTATTATGGAAACCTTTCCAACTATTCCTATCCATCCTATTGTGGACATACCTAAAAAGACTGGAGATGAGCAAAAAAAGAAACAGAGCTTGAAAGATGCAGAAAAAATAAAAAATGTGATAAAGGACAAAAAATTAGATGAAGCGGTAAAGGTTGAAGTAACGGAAAAAGGCATTGCTATAATGCTTCGCGACCCTGTTGGTTTTGCAAGCGGTTCGGCAGACCTTAAGGATCAGGGCAAGGAAATTTTAAAAGATATTAGCGATGTTATAAAGAATAACTCAGATTTGAAGGTTCGTGTTGAAGGGCATACAGATGATGTTCCCATACATTCCAATCGTTATCGCAGCAATTGGGAACTTTCCAGCTCAAGGTCTCTTTCAGTGGTTCAGTTGCTTGCAGGGCAAACGGGCATTCAGCCGCAAAATATGAGTGCGGTTGGCTATGGTGAATACCGTCCCATTGTTCCAAACTCTAGTCCCGAGAATCGTGCCAAAAACCGCCGCATCCAAATTTTTGTGGACTACATAAACGACGATAAAAAGTAAACGCCTATTTACTCGTACATAAAAACTCCAACTTCAATTGCAAAATCCGTATTTGCAAATGTTGTTGTTTCTAATCCGAAAATTCCTTTGCTTGTGCGTGTAAATATATGCGCTACCGGAGTGTATTCCAATCTGCCAATCACTCTAAAACCAAAAGGAGATTTTTTCCAAGGAAGCATATCCCTTCCGTATCCTATTGAAATTAGCGGAGACTGCCTATCATCAATTTTTATGAAATCCAAACCCAAATGCATAAAATTTTCCGCATTTTCCTTGAACAATTCTTTAGTTAGCAAATAATGCCCAAAAGCTCCCGCCACAAAACCACCCCTTGAAAAATCCACATCGGCTTTTGCTCCAAGTGCCCAATTTTTGTTTATGCGCAGTCGTGCATTTGCACCGACAAAATTATCTATGCCTCCGGCAAAAATTCTTCCTGCATAATTTACTCCATAAACAAAAAAAGGCGGCGGTTCTTCTTTTTCCACCATATCCAAAGCGAGAAAATCTGCATAACACATGGAGAAAACAAACAGAATACATACAAGATTTTTTTTTTGCATAAAAAGCATATTTGTAACGTAGAATTTTCTATATTATATCTTCTGTAATTAGGAAATTTATGTCAACAATTAAAATGATTCCCGGCACAAAAGTGCCTTCTTTGATTGAAAAAGATATGCAGGATAGCTACCTGCGTTATTCAATGAGTGTTATTGTATCTCGCGCACTTCCAGATGTCCGTGACGGCTTTAAGCCAGTGCATCGCAGAGTGCTTTTTGGAATGCACGAACTTGGACTGACCCCAGCCCCCAAGCCCACCCGCAAAAGTGCAACCATAGTGGGCGAGGTTATGGGTAAATACCACCCCCACGGCGACAGTGCTATTTACGACACGCTTGTACGCATGGCACAGGATTTTTCACTGCGTTACACATTGGTAGATGGGCAAGGAAACTTTGGCAGCATGGACGGAGACCCTCCTGCGGCAATGCGTTATACAGAAGCTAGAATGACACATTTTGCCGAGTTCATGCTAGAAGACCTAGATAAAGACACCGTGGATTTTAGCCCGAATTTTGACGATTCTTTGGAAGAGCCTACTGTGCTACCTTCTGCATTTCCCAATCTGATGGTAAATGGTTCTATTGGCATTGCGGTTGGTATGGCAACCAATATGGCACCACACAATTTAAGAGAAGTTACAGAAGCCATAAAAGCCGTTATAGACAACCCAGAAATTTCGTGCGAAGAATTGCTAGATTTTGTTAAAGGTCCAGATTTTCCCACAGGAGCCGTGATTTGCGGCAGAACTGGAATTAGAAATGCTTATTTAACCGGACGCGGCAAAGTAAAGGTTCGTGCCGATATTGAGGTGGAAGAAGATTCAAAGGGTCGCAATTTTTTAATTGTAAAAAGCATTCCATATATGGTGAACAAAAAAGAACTTTTGGAAACCATAGGCAAACTTGTAAATGATGATAAACTGGAAGGCATTAATCACGCCAACGATGAAAGCGACCGCGAGGGAATGCGAATTGTAATAGGGCTAAAAAAAGATGCAGTGCCAGAAGTTGTAAAGAACAATCTGTTCAAATACACAAGGTTGCAAGAGAGTTTTAGCATTTACAATTTAGCTCTTGTAAATCGCCAGCCAAAACTTTTGAACTTAAAGGATTTATGCGCAAATTACGTGGAGCATCGCTACATTGTGATTCGCCGCCGCACAGAGTTTGAACTGAGAAAGGCAAAAGAGAGAGCGCATATTTTAGAGGGATTTAAAATTGCCCTTGCCCCCGAAAACATAGATGAAGTTGTTCGCATAATCCGTTTTGAAGATGACCCAGACCAAGTTTTACAAGCACGTTACTCTCTTTCTGAATTGCAGGTAAAGGCAATTTTGGAAATCCGTTTGAGAAACATAAAGAAAATAGAAGTAAAAAAGTTTGAAGAAGAGCTTGCAGAACTTTTGCTGAAAATCGCAGATTTGGAAGATATTTTGGCAAAAAAAGAACGCATAATGGATATTGTGAAAACAAGGCTTCAAGAAATTGCCGATAAATACGGCGATGCTCGCCGCACAAAAATAGCAGATGACGAAGACGATTTGGAATACGAAGATTTAATTGCCGAAGAAGAGCAGGTTATCACTCTTTCTAAAAGAGGCTATGTTCGCAGGCTGCCCATAGATACGTTCAAATTGCAAGGCAGGGCAGGCAAGGGAGTTATTGGCACGGGGCTTAAAGACGAAGATTTTGTGGAAAAAATAATCACGGCGAGTACCCACAGTTATTTGCTGGTATTCACCAACAAAGGCAGAATGCACTGGGTAAAAGTTTACAAACTCCCAGAAGGTTCGCGCACCGGCAAGGGCATTCCAATAGTGAATTTCCTTCAACTAACCGAAGGCGAAAAGGTTTCTGCAATTGTTCCTGTTCGCAAATTTGCCGAAGGCTTTTATTTGGTATTCTGCACAAGGCAGGGTATAATAAACAAAATGAAGCTTGGTTTATTCAGCTATGTACGCAAAATTGGTCTTAATGCAATTACCTTAAACGAAGGCGATGAATTGGTGAGTGTTCTTTTGGTTCAGGCAGAAAACAATTTGATGATAGCCACCAAAAATGGAAGTGCGCTTACATTCCCACCAACTGCTTTCCGCAGCGCAGGGCGCAATTCAAAAGGCGTGATAGGCATTCGCATGGAAGACGATGATGTTGTTATTGGAATGATAGACATAAAGAAAGATTCTTTGATTTTGACAATTTCCGAAAACGGCTACGCCAAACGTGCAAACCCCGAAGATTATCGCGTTACCAACCGTGGTGGCAAAGGCGTTACAAACATAAAGATTACCGACAAAACCGGAAGCGTAGTTTTTGTAGATTCCGTTTTGCCAGATTACGATGTGATAATAAGCACCAAAGAAGGCAAAATGATACGCATAGATTTAGACACCATAAGGGAAACCAGCCGTCAAGCTCAAGGCGTTAAGGCAATAACCCTCTCCGAAGGCGATTTTGTGCGAGACGCCGCCGCAATTCCAAGCGTTGAGGATATAAAGTCAGAGGCTGATGCTGAGAAGGCAGTGTTTGAGAATGCGGTGGAGGCAATTCCGTTGGTTGGGTCTAATGCTGAGGAAAGCAATACGCCTGAGGAGCCGTTGAATGATGATGATATTTGAGATGGATTTTCTATATTTCCTAATATGGATAGCATTGATATTTTGAAAAAAGCCATTAGGCAGAGTGATCTGCTTAATAAGTATATGCTAAAACAAATCGGTATTTTTGGTTCTTTTGCACGTGGAGAGCCTGCAAATGATATAGATTTTTATATAGATACAGATAATTGCAAATGGGCTGATTTGAAAAAACTTAAAAAAGATCTTGAAACTCTTACGAATAAGAGGATTGATATTATGATAAAAAAATATGCTAATCCTATTGTTTTGCATAGGGCTTTGAAGGATATGGTATATGTCTCCGCATAAGGAAAATGATTTGCTTTATCTATTGAATATTTTGGAATATTCTGGTAAAATTTGGAAATATACGGAAAATATAGTAAGTGCCGAAGCTCTTTATGAATATAACGAACAATTGAATTTAAACGCTTCTTTAACTTTGCTAGCGAATATCGGAGAAAATGTTGGAAAAATTAGTGACGAATTAAAGCAAGAGTATCAAGGCATTGAATGGCAAAATATAAAGGATTTTCGCAATAAAATAGTTCACGATTATGCAGGGATAGACATATATATTGTTTTTGAAATAATTACGGAAGATTTAAGGAAATTAAAACCAGAAATAGAACAGATTATTGCAAAAAAGACAGAGCAAAAAGTATTTAATATAGACGAATTAAATTTAGCTAAAGAAAGTGTATTTTACAAACACGTTGATTTTTCTGCCTTTTGCTAACACCGAGCCGATACCAAAGGCTTGCAAATAACTTAGATTCTCCAAATATTTAGGTTTTACCAGAATAGTAATAAACGCCCATATACAAAATCTTTACCAAGTGTCTGTTATACTTAGAAAAAATAATATTTGTCAAAGCGGATGAGTATATTGCCGGGGGATGTGCCTAGTCCTGAACGCAACGCACAGAACATTTATCCGCTTTATCCCAGTAGTTACAACCCTCATTTGCGAAGCTAATAAACAGACCAGTATTATCGTTGTTAATATTGTCATCGCTGGTCCACCAGTAACCGACATCACCGATACAGTGGGGTTCACTAAAAAAAGTGCAACCACCAGGCAGAGCCGAAAAACCGTAATTATCCGTGCCGTTACCATTGTTGTTCCAGCCGCTAGTTGCTTTGAGTTTATTTAGGCTACCTGCTAAATTCACAAGGGTCATCCATTCCACCCTGCTTGGTAAATGCCAACCAGGAGGACTCACTTCTTTTGCTGTTTTCCAATAATAAAGTCGCCCATATTTTTGGTCGTTGCATTGACTGAGACTCTCTTTGTATTCCAAATTCTCTGCCATCCAAGTTTGGTTGCCTATTTTAACTGTTTTATAGGTTTTGCCGTCCCTGGGATCGGTGAAAGTGCCTTTTTTCTGAGTGAAAGAATCTGTTTGTTCAGGTTTTTGCTTTTTTTGTTTTGGAAGTATAAAAAATACATAAATCAAAATAAATATGAGTAAAATATGCATAAAAGTAGAAAGCGCAGAAGGTTGCTGTGGTACCTCCTGTGCCATTGTAAATACAGGCAGTGTTAGTGAGATTGCCATTAGTTTTTCCATATGGGAAAATATATAAAAATGTTTTCAAAAAACCTTCTAGTTCAGGCTCAATGGCGATTTCACACCAACAAATTCATCTCTCTCCTTATCCTTTCAGCATTCATAACGCTATCAAAAGGAAGATGAGCTTCTATAATTTCTAAACCTCGCCTTTAACTCATTTTTTGCCAAATTAATCTCACGTACCCTACCTATGCGAATAGCCTCTATGAGAGACATTAATTCATAAAGAGTTTTATCTTTTTGAATTGCCAGCACAACAGCAGGATAAAGCGGTTCAATGCTTTCGCCAAAAGCGGTTCCGTTTTCGCTTGCCCAGACCATTGTTGTTTGGCTTGTTATTTTTTTCCTAAGCGGGGCAGCGGAAAATGCGGTTAAAAATCCCTTTTGGCTGCCTTTTATTGTAGCAGGGTAAACATAGCGAATACCATGCTCTAAAAACTCCAAAAATGCTGCGACATTTACTTTTCGTTTGGAAAAATCCAAAAGCCTCGCATATTTTGAACGGTTCAACGATTCGGAAATTTCAGCTTCGCTAATGCAAAGTTCCGCTGCCAAATCTCGTCCTTTCCACGGATTTTCGCCCATAGACACTATTTTTGCCAAAACAAGTATGTCTTGGGGCTTCATTTCTTTTGCTCTCATAAGCATAAATTTACAAAATTTGCAATTTGTGAATTGCAAATTAAAAAGACCTTTTAGCAGAGGCTTTCAAATTTATAACTATATTTACATTATGAAAAAAATATTCCTTGCCGCCATAGCATTAACTCTAAGCGCTTGCTCAAATTTAGACGTTATTAAAACCGATGCTGTTCGCTCATTTGGCGATATATTGAAAATACTGCCTGCTGAGGGAGATTCCAGTGAATGGAGAATAACTGCCCCAGATAGCACAGCTGGGTTTTATTGGAAAAATCAGGAGATAGGAATGTTCGTAGATGTAAAGCCCTTTGTTAAAGCGGGCTTAGATTTGAGCAAAGATGGAGAAGGAATTGATGGGTTTGTATATAGCTTGTCGCACTCCGACACTTTGGCACAAGATGCCCCCTTAAAATTATTTGAAAAAAATGTGGATTTTTTACGCGCTTCTCTCGGTTATCACCCAGAAATGGATCATTACAATATTACCTTTGACAATGGGAATATATTTGAGTGGGCTAAGGATTTGAGTACGAATGGCAAAACGGGCAAAAATCAGGATTTGGATATTGTGTTTGCACTAAATCCAGAACCGCTCATCGCTGCTGGCGTGGATACGGAAAAGCTGGAAGGCGGCTGGACATATACACAAGTTCCGGTGGATATAGATGGCAAACCTACTAAGGTTTGGAAAATTTTAAAAGCATTTAATTTGAAATAAGGAGGTGGAAAATGGAAAAAACTGTACTTGCAGTTGAAGGAATGTCTTGCGAGCATTGTGCTAATGCAATCACAAAGGCGGTGAAGGCATTGCCCGGCATAGCAAAAGTCGCGGTGGATTTGGAAGCCAAGAGTGTTGTGTTGGAATATGATTCCAGCAAAACTCCTTTGGACAAAATCAAGGCGGAAATTGAAGAGCAGGGGTATGATGTTTTGTAAAAAATGCGTATAACATTTATAACAAATCCCGGCATTTGCAATCAAAATTGCGATATATGCTTTTCCAAACAAGCACCGCTTGACTGGGAATCCACGCGAGAAATGGATTTTGAAATTATTGAAAAAGTTGTGAACGCATTTTTGCCACTAGGCTTAAAAGAGATAATTCCAAGCACCATAGGCGAACCCTTTTTATATTCTCGTTTTGAGGATTTTCTGCTGCTTGCAAAAAAAACAGATGTAAAAGTTAATCTAACCACAAATGGCACATTTCCAAATGGTGGATTAAAAAAAAGGCTCCCTTTGCTTTTGACAGTTTTAAGCGACATAAAATTCAGTGCAATGCACGGAAAAATTCCACAAAGCATTTTTGAATTTATAGACGAGTGCAAAATAAACAAACCAAAAATAACAATACAAGCCACCCTAGACAAAAACGATAAATTAGACGAAATTCCAAAAGGCGTGGATAGAATAAAAATAAACGAACCTTGGATATTGAATAAACCACTTTCCTCTATCCCTACCGATGATTGCCCTTTCTTAACCAAAGAAGCCTGGGTTTGGGTGGACGGCACTTTTCAAGTTTGCCCCAATCCAGACGCTCGCTTTGGAATGCGAACAAAATTCCCCTTTGGCGATTTTGGAAATTTCTTAGCCCAAGATCCCTTATCAATTTGGAATGGAACGGCTTATAGAAATTTTTGCAAAAATTACAAGGAAAATGCTATTTGCAAGAACTGCAAAATGCGATGTCTTTCTTAATCTGTTCCTTTAAAGCATCAAGGTTATCAAATTTTATTTCGTCTCTAATTCGTACGGCAAGTTCAACTGATAATTTTTTGTCGTATAAGTCTCCGTCAAAGTTGAGCAAATGGGCTTCCAGCCCAACGGGGCGGTTTCCGAGGGAGGGTCTGTTGCCTATGTTAATAACCGCTTTGTGTTTTTGATTTTCAAAAGAAGCCGTTCCAAAATACACTCCGTTTTTTGGCAAAAGTTTGTAGTCTGGCAACTGCAAATTAGCGGTGGGGGAGCCGAGCGATTTTCCTTTCCCCAAGCCATGCACAACAATTCCGCTAATGGAATAATTGCGCCCAAGCATTGCATTTGCTAAATTCACATCTCCTTTTTTTAAGGCTTCTCTTATGCGCGATGAACTGATTGCTTCGTTGTCAAATAAAACTGGGTTTATTTCGTGAATTAGCAAATCTGGGAAAAATGCCCTTAGAGTTTCTGCGCTGCCTTTGCCGCCTCGTCCAAACCTTTGGTCTAAGCCTAGCACCCATATTTTTGTGCCGTATTTTTGTATGGCAAAATCATTTACAAATGAACGGAAGGGCACAGCGAACAAATCTTTGTCAAATTTCTGCAAAACAAGGGGAACGCCAAAATTTTCAATCAATTCTTTTTTTTCATCATTGGGGGTTAAAAGCTCTGGATGCCCTGGTTCTTGAATTATATGCCTTGTGTGTGGCTCAAAAGAAATTGCGAGTGGCTGCGTGTTATTTTTTTGTGCCCGCATTTTCAAAGCTTCAAACAAAGCTCTATGCCCCAAATGGCAACCATCAAAATTACCTAAAACAATTGCTGTCACGGGTTATAATTTAGAAATTAAATTCTATATTCCAATTATGACAAAACATATTCCCAACCGCCTTTACATTTCAGAAGAAGAATTACCTAAACACTGGTATAATTTACGGGCAGTTATGAAAAATAAGCCCGCTCCAATGCTCCACCCCGGCACGCTTAAACCTGTAACCGCCGAGGATTTGGATGCTGTTTTTTGCAAAGAATGCATAGAGCAGGAGTTGGATGAAACAACTCAGCACGTACCTATTCCAGAGGGAATACTGGAATTTTACAAGGCTTATAGACCAGCTCCTCTTATAAGGGCTTATTTTTTGGAAAAGGCTTTGGAAACACCTGCGGAAATTTATTATAAGCATGAGGGAACAAATACAAGCGGTTCGCACAAATTGAATTCTGCGGCGGCACAAACTTTTTATGCAAAACAAGATGGCTTAACAAGCCTTACCACAGAAACCGGTGCCGGACAATGGGGGAGCGCAATGGCTATGGCTTGCGCGTATTTTGGTTTGGATTTAACTGTATATATGGTAAAAATAAGCGCGGAGCAAAAACCTTATCGCAAGGCTCTGATGGAAACTTATGGAGCAAAGTTAATTCCCTCGCCTTCAAATACAACAGAGGCAGGCAAGCATATTTTGGAGAAAATGCCAGATACCAATGGTTCTCTTGGCTGTGCAATTAGCGAGGCTATTGAAAAAGCGGTTAAAACTCCAAAATGCCGTTATGTTTTAGGCAGTGTTTTGAACCACGTTCTTTTGCACCAAAGCATAATAGGTGTTGAATGTAAAATTGCCTTTGACAAATATGGAATTAAGCCAGATATAATAATAGGTTGTGCAGGTGGAGGTTCTAATCTCGGTGGTTTGATTGCTCCATTTATGGGTGAAAAATTGCAGGGCAAAAGTGATGTGAAAATCATAGCGGTTGAACCAGCAAGCTGTCCTTCTTTTACAAGGGGAAAATTTGCTTATGATTTTGGCGACACAGCACAAACAACTCCGCTTATAAAAATGTACACCATGGGCAGCGGTTATATTCCACCAGCTCACCACGCTGGCGGGCTTCGCTATCACGGCATGAACTCCACGCTTTCGCAATTATATCATGATAAATTAATGGAAGCTCGCACTGCAATTCAAACCGATGTTTTTGATGCGGCAATTAAATTCGCAAAAATAGAGGGCATTTTGCCGGCTCCAGAATCTTCTCATGCGATAAAGGTCGCTATAGATGAGGCTTTGGAATGCAAGCGTACAGGTGAAAAGAAAACCATTCTCTTTGGCTTAACAGGAACTGGCTATTTTGACATGAGTGCATATATGCAGTACAATGCTAAAACCATGAGTGACCACGTTCCAACAGATGAAGAATTGGAACAGGGCTTTGCTAGTTTGCCGGCTGTGAAATGAGAAATATATTTAAATGCTTGTGTTTACTACTATTAATTTCATGCTCGTCTCAGATGCCTAAAGAACACGTTATGCTGCCAGAAAGCCAAACTGCCGATACAGGGCGTGTAGAGTCCTTGATTTCTAATCCGGTAAAGATAAGCCCTTGGAAAGGCATTAAAATTCATTTAGGCGAAAAGGGAATAACCAGACCGCCAAAACCTTTGCCTGCGGATGCTGTGGATGTTAAAAAAGCTTTTCCAGAAGAACAAACGGGTTTGTATGTAACTTGGCTTGGACATTCAACTCTTTTAATGCAAATAGATGGGGTGCGCATATTGATAGACCCTGTTTTTAGCTACAATATTTCTCCCGTTCCTTTGATTGCTATAAAACGTTTTCAAAAAGAAATTCCTGTTAAATTGGAAGAATTGCCTTTTATAGATGCGGTTTTTATTTCCCATAACCACCGCGACCATTTAGAGAGGCAAACCATTACCGAGCTTGTTCCTAATGTTGGATACTTTTTGGTTCCTATGGGAGTTGGTAGCATTTTGCGGGATTGGGGGGTAGATTCCGCTAAGGTTCGCGAGTATAATTGGTGGCAAGAGGCTTCTGTAAAAGGGTTGTCTGGGCAAATGTTGAAATTCGTTTGTACTCCTGCACGTCATTTTTCTGGCAGGGGCTTAACCGATTGGAATAAAACATTGTGGGCTTCTTGGGTTTTCATTGGCTCTAAGCACCGAGTATTTTACAGCGGCGATACTTCATACAGTTTTCATTTTAGGCAAATTGGCTACCATTATGGACCTTTTGATTTAGTGTTTATGGAAAACGGTCAATACAGTATTTATTGGAAAGATAGCCATATAATGCCAGAAGAAGGGGTAAAAGCCTTTATGGAATTGAATGGCAAATATATGATACCTGTGCATTGGGGTAGTTTTAATTTATCGATTCACGATTGGTGGGAACCCATTGAAAGAACAAGCAAAGAAGTACAAGAAAAGGGAGCTAACCTGCTAACGCCTCGCGTTGGTCAAACTTTGTCTATAGATGAAAATCCACAGACATCGCCTTGGTGGAAAAGTTTTATTCCCCTGAAATAATCCGCAGCGGTCATTCTTTTTTTGCCCTCTGCCTGAACTTCTAAAATAGCGAGAGTTCCGTTTCCAGTGCCAGCTAAAACGGTATTTTTTTGAATGGAAATCTCACCAGGTTTCAAAGAACAAGAATTATCAAGGGTAGTTTTCCTTATGAAAATTTTTTGTCCTTTTAAATAAGTGTATGTACCGGGCCAAGGCGTAAAGGCGCACAGCCTTTTGTGAATTTGTAGCGCACTCTTGTTCCAGTCTATCAATCCATTTTCTTTTTTTAGTTTTGGTGCTGGGCTTGCTTGCTCGTGGTTTTGTTCCAGCGGAGTGAAATTTTTGCTTTGGAGTTTTGCAAGTGCGCAGTCCAATGCTTCACAGCCCGGAGCTACCATTTTTTTCAACAAGCTCTCCGTTGTATCATCTTGTTCTATTTTTATTTCCCTTTGTTCCAAAATAGGTCCGTGATCCATTTTTTCGTCTAGCAAAAATACGGTTAAGCCCGTTGTTTCTTCGCAATTTGCTATTGCCCACTGTACAGGTGCGGCACCTCTGTATTTTGGGAGCAAACTGCCGTGAATATTTACAGCTCCGAATTTTGAAGCGGCTAAAACTTCTTTTGGCAAAATTGAAAATGCAACAACCACAAAAATATCCGTATTTAATTTTTTCAACTCCTCTGCAAATTCGGGATTTTTAACCGAGGTGGGTTGCAAAACAGGAATGCCTGCTTCCAAAGCGGCAATTTTCACAGGAGGGGAGTGCAGTTCCATTCCACGCCCTGATTGTTTATCCGGCTGGGTTGCAACTGCTATTACCTCGTGTTCGCTTTTTGAAAGATGTTTCAAAAATTCAACGGCGAATTCCGGTGTTCCCATAAAGATTATACGCATAGATTTAGAATGGAATATAGTAATTTTCTACATTACCAATATGTTCATATATAACGATGACGATTTAATTATAGGCACTCCCAGGCAGGCTGAGTATCAGAGATTTTTTTCGGAGGCTGGTATGCTGGCTATTGCAGAAAATAAGCGGCTTGGTATACCCATTGTTTATATAGAAGATGGAAATGTGATAAAAGAATATGCCGATGGCAGAAAAGAAATTTTGGCAAAAGCTCGTCCTAAAGTAGTTTATAATGGACCACTCGTTATAGAGTTGCCAGATGGATAGAATCAAGAGACTTAGAATATTTGCCGGTCCTAATGGCTCTGGCAAAACCACGCTTTACAATTATTTTGTGAAAACCAATGTTTTTAGAGATTATTACTTTATAAATGCAGATATTATAAATACCGATTTGAATACATTTTTGAATTTTGGATATTTTCCCATAAAATTTTCTGAAACAGATTTATATGAATTCTTGGATAATTCATCATTTCAATTAAAAACAGATTTCAAGTTATCTGAAGTTTTAGAAATAAAAGATTCCATAATTTCATTGAAAAATCATAACTTGCCAGAGACAACTTATATCTCTGCTGCTTTATCTGAATTTTTGCGAAAAAAAATGATTATGGAATCAGATTCCTCTTTTGCTTTTGAAACGGTGTTTTCTCATAAATCCAAATTGGATGAGCTTAAATTTGCAAAAGAGCACGATTATAAAGTTTACTTATATTTTATCGCAACAGATGATGTTTTTGTTAATTTGGAAAGAATACAAGGGAGAATAGTCAAAGGCGGGCATTTTGTGCCTGTGGAAAAAATAAGAGATAGATATTTGCGTTCTTTGGATAATTTATACGAAGCGGTGAAATTAGCAGATAAGGTTTTCTTTTTTAATAATTCTGAACAAAAACAAATTAGAGAATATTCCTTTTTTGCAGAAAAAAAGAATAATGCTTTGCATATTTCATCTGGAACAATAATTCCGTGGTGGTTTAATGAGTATGTGTTGGGTAGGATAGTCTGATTTTTTCTACATTCCTCCATTATGTATTTTTCCCCTCTTTTTATTTTGTTATTTCTCGCTCTTGCCGCCCACGCACAGACGCAAGAGCGTGTTGCGATATTGAACACTGTAGATGACAGCAACCCAGAGCTTGATTTCACGGTATTAACCTACTTGACCAATAGTTTGCGTGAAATAGCTGTGAAAATGCTGCCCGAAAATAAATATTTTGTTATGACTTCGCAAAGCATAATAGAAATGCTGGGTCCAGAGAGAAAAGAAGAATGTAAAAACAAATGCATGCTAGATATGGGCAAGGCAATAAGCGCAGATTATATTGGTCAGGCGAGGCTAGGTCGCTTGGGTGGTAATTTGACCATCACTATGGAATTGTACCATACAAGAGGCAATTTAATCGGTTCCTTCAATGGAAATGCCAAAGACGAATTCGGCTTGGTAGCAGTAATAAACGAGAAAGCACCAGCGATGTTCAGGAAAATGCTGGGCGTTTCAGGTGGTCCAGTTATTGAGCCTGGCATAGGCGGTTTGCAAACCACAGGTGGCGATTACGAATTTGCTGGTGAAAAGCGTTATTTGGTAAATATATCAAGTGACCCAGAAGGAGCAGGTTTGAGTTTTAACGGTTTGCCACTTTCCAGTTGCAAGGAAACGCCTTGCAAAGCAGAGCTTCGCGAGGGCAATGTTCGCATAATTGCTAATTTGGAACAATATGAGATAGCAGACACAACTGTTTCTATAAAGCAGAATAATCAGAGCATACGCATTCGTATGAAGGCGAATTTCGGGGTTTTGGAGATAAAGCCAGCTTATTCGGATGGCATTGGCAGTGACGAGCGATGGAGTTTGAGCATAAACGGCAAGGCAACTTATTCTTGGGAAAACAGGCTTTCGCCGAATAAATACAAGGTGGAACTTAGCCATAGATGTTATGAGGCTATAAAATTTGAGGCTGGCATAAACAAAGATAGGCGTGAATTTTTTGATATGGCAAGCCACGTAAATCAGTTAGTAAAAAAGGGTGGTTTGGTTTTGAGTGCGGAAGCGGATGGCGAACCCGTTGCCGAGCCTGTTTTTGTGAATGGCAAGAAGGTTGGCGAAACACCTTTTAGTGGTTCGGTTCCGGTGTGTTCAAGATTGGAGATTGGCAGTGGCAGGGAAGTGGTGAATGTTGGAATTAAACATAATGCAACAACGGAATATAAACATACTATGAATACGAAAGAGCAGCAGCTAAGGCTTAAACAGGCGGAAGAACAGGCTAAACAGGCGGAAAAAGAGAGAGAACTAGCGGAAGAACAGCGAATTGCATTGGAGAAAGAACAAAATGCTTGGCGTGTTTTCTATTCCTTTGGTGTTGGTGGGGTAACTAAGATGAACTCAATAGACGCTCTTTATGATGACTCTCCAGACCTTCAATTTTCTATTATTACTTTAGAATTCTATAAGCCAATCACTAGTTTTTTCCGTTGGGGATTGAATCTTTTCGATATTGGTGGAATAGGTACTAATAAGATGGCGAAAGAATTAAAAAAACAGTACCCTGATATAGTGGACAGCACATTATTAAATGGCGTGTTCATAAAGGTCGGTATTTTTGCAAGATGGTATCCAGAAGATTTTATATATCTGTCGGGAGGAACCAGTTTAGGTTATTATAGTGGCATTTCCGGAGAATTAGCTAATGGCAAAGATGTTGAAATTGGAGGTACTGGTGCGGTTGTATTTCCGGTTGGTGGGGGATTAGTTTGGGGAAACGATTATGTTGGTCTTTGTTTTGAAACCTTGTATAACATAGTGGGTAGCCACGGAGGATATTGGTCCTTTGTTCTAGGATTAAAACTTGGATACGCTTTGTTTAACCCCCCACCCACACGGACTTCTTCCCGAAAATAGAACCCAGCTTTTTCAAATTTTCCCTAGTTGCGGAAATTTTGTATTTAGTTGTTTCCATTTTATATTGGCAACCATTATTCCCAAATACATAAAAACATACAGAAGCTCCTTTTTCCTTGTTGTTTTCTTTGAAGAATTCATTTATCTTGGAATTTTGAGTTTGGTCTAGAGAATCGGAATGCAATTCAATATAAAAAGTTTTTGCCTGTTTTATTTTGTCCTCTAAAAATTCAATGGAATTCACCATTAATTGAGGCTTGTTGTTAAAAGAAGACCTTGTGAGTTTGCCAGAGGCAATAACAAGAGAGCTTTCAATGCTTTTTCCCTTGATGCTTTCCCATTTTTTTGAACCGCAAAAGGCTTCCAATTTATCGTGCTTGTCTTGCAGAGTTAAAATGGCTATTGTGTCGTTATTTTTGGTTGATTTTTCGCTCACGTTGCTCACAAGTGCGGCAATTTTAACAAAGGAATCCATCTTTTCGTGCATTTTTGCCTTGTCAGAGAGGTCAATGTCTGCAAAACCTCTGATTTCTGCGTAATATTCATCCAATGGGTGCGCGCTTATCTGCGCTCCAAGTGTGTTTTTCTCTTTCATAAGGCTGTCTAAAAAAGACCACTCCGCAGATTCTTCCAAATTTGGTTCCTTATTGGTATCATCGCCAAACAAAGCCATTTGCGCAGACAATTTTTTAACCTTCCAAGAAGAAGCATCTGCAAGGGCAAGTTCCACGGATGCGAATTTTTGAGCGCGTGTTCCGGGCAAGGAATCCAATGCTCCGGCTTTTGAGAGACTTTCCAAGGCAATTTTATTTATGGTTACATTTTCGCATAAATGAAGCCTGCGAACAAGTTCAAAAAAACTTTTGTATTCGCCGTTCTTTTTTCTGTCTTGCTCAATATCACGCGCCACAACCTCTCCGCATCCCTTTATTTGCGATAAACCCCATCTTATGGAACGCCCTTCCACGCTGAATGCTTCTCTGGATTTATTCACATCTGGCGGTAAAATTTCTATTCCCATTCTTTTGCACTCTTCAACAGTGTTTATAAGATTGTCGAATTTTTCAACGCTCATAACAGCCGCCATATATTCCTGCGGGAAATTGGCTTTGAGATATGCGGTTTGGTAGGCAACATAGGCATAAGTTGCGGAATGGCTTTTGTTGAATGCATAGCCGCAAAAAGGTTTTAAGTCGTTCCAAATTTTTTGCAGCAGAGGTTCGGGATAATTTCTCTCTTTTCCGTTTTCAAAAAACTCAGGTTGCATTTTTGCCATTTCCTTTTCGTTCTTTTTTCCCATTGCCCTGCGGAGAATATCTGCCTTGCCCAGCGAAAAGCCCGATAATACCTGAGCTATTTGCATAACTTGTTCTTGAAAAACAATAACTCCATAAGTTTCCATTAAAATTGGTTTTAAACTTTCGTGATAGCAGTTTATTGTTGAAGGGTCGTTTTTTCCTTTTATGTATCTCGGGATATTTTCCATTGGACCCGGGCGGTAAAGAGCATTCATAGCGATTAAGTCTTCAAGGCAGCTCGGTTTCAATTCCTGCAAATATCTCCGCATTCCAAAAGATTCAAACTGAAACACCCCAACCGTATTTCCCTGCCCGAACAAGTCAAATGTTTTGGCATCGTTTAACGGAATTTGGCTTATATCCAATTTTTGTTTTTGTGTCTCTTCAATGGTATTCACCGCTTCTTGAATTATAGACAAATTTCTAAGCCCCAAAATATCCATTTTCAATAAACCTATATCTTCGGTATAATGTTTATCGTATTGCACAGCGGGGT
>JAITFP010000063.1 GCA_031281275.1 Candidatus Fibrimonadaceae bacterium | reverse complement strand
AACAAAGCCCAACAGTATGTTTGTCCCCCACCGCCACCCCCCCCGCCGTTCGGTTTGCCACCCCCCCCCGGTTTTTTGTACCCCCCCCCCCCCCCCTGTTGAGGAGCTTGACGAGCCTCCAAGCGATAGAAAAACACAACTGGGCTTGTTGTCGCTTGATTTACCTAGCGGATTGCAACTTGGTCTTAGGGTAGGTATCAACACATACATTATTAATAATAGTGATTATTATCGTGCTTTTTTTGATGATGGAATGCAATTTGGTCTTGTGCTTGACTTTGCGGTGAGTAAATGGTTCTATATCCAGCCAAGTCTTATGTATATTCATACTCGCCATCGTCTTGAGCTTCCCCTGCTACTATCGTTAAAATTTCCTGCGTTTTGGCTTCCTAGGCTCAACGCAGGTCCGTACTTGGGTGTATCCATCGCCGGTGATGATAACCCTCTCTTTGACATGGGTTTGGGCTTAGGTACAGGCTTTGATATATGGATGTTTTACATAGGTACGTTTTTTAACTATGGCGTCTCCCATAGCAACGGCAAGCTTGGCTTGAATGTGGGGGTGAATTTGTGAGGTTGCTTTTTGGGGTGGGATTAGGATAAACCCAGCCTTTTTTCAGCTTCGTCCACAGAATAACCTTGACGTATAAGAGATGCAAATTCTCGCATTTGCTGCTGGTGTTCCGCCCTGCATTCTGCCAAAGCCCCATCTATCCTCGACTTATTATCCCGCCACTCCTTCAATCGTGCCTCGTATAGCATACGGTTATAGTCGTCTGCACTCACCGTAGTCAAAACATCTACGGCTCTCTCAAACACAGGATCCTTTTTCGCAAACTCCATAAATTCCTCTTTGCTCTCAGAGCTAATAAACCTCAGCCATTCACGTAAGCCTTCATCATCTAATCTAGATAATTTTTTCAAGCAAAGAACGTGTATCTCCTCCAAATCGTTGAAAGGGAAATGCTCGTCTTTTTCCAGCGTTTGAAAAACAGTGTGGCACTTTTCCGATTCTGGAATAAAATCAAAATCAGCCACTATTATGGATTTGGCAGGCTTTAGCTTTGAATACGGGTCTCCCGTGCCTAGCTGCTCGGTAAGCAGATGCGACCTATAATACGATATCCACTTTCGGGGAAAGCAGCTCAGGTAGGTTGCCTTGCATAGAATTTCTCCATATTCTCCTCAGTTACCTTTAGACGTAAAAAAACGGAAAAAAATCAAAAAAAGTGAAAAAAATTCATATTTTTGTTAAAATAATTCAAATTACGGAAAAAGGTGCGAAACTTACACCCTTTTCCTGAGAATTTTTGTATATTTATACACATGATTCGCTATTTTATGGAGAATTTGCAAAAATGGAAGGATTCTGGATATAGGAAGCCTCTTGTTTTGCAAGGAGCTAGGCAGGTGGGGAAAACTTGGGTAATGCGTGAATTTGGCAGATTGCATTACAAGAATTTTGCTTATTTGAATTTTGACAACAACGAGAGAGCAAAAGGAATTTTTGAACAAGATTTTGACATAGCTCGCATTGTAAAGGCAGTTGAAATTGAAACAGAGGAAAAAATAGACAAAAAAGAAACCTTGCTCATTTTTGACGAAATACAGGAATGTCCAAAAGCCTTGACTTCCTTAAAATATTTTTGCGAAAATGCTCCAGAATATCATATTGTTTGCGCGGGAAGTTTGCTTGGGGTTGCAAGTTCTGAGGGTAGCGGCTTTCCTGTTGGAAAAGTTGATTTTTTAACCCTTTATCCTATGACTTTTTTGGAATTTTTGGAAGTACTTGGGAAAAATGATTTTGCCCATATAATAAAAAATCTGGAATTTAAGCAGTTAGCGATATTTCACGAAAAAATCTTGGAGCTTTTAAAGCAGTATTTTTTCATCGGTGGTATGCCTATGGCTGTTAAAATTTTTGCCGAAAGCGGAGATTTCACAGAAGTGAGAAATACTCAAAATCTCATTATGCAAAGTTATTACGCAGATTTTACAAAACATATTCCCTCACGTGACATTGCAAAAGTTCGGCAAATTTGGAATTCAATTCCAAAGCAACTTTCAAAAGAAAACAAACGCTTTTTGTATGCAGATTTAAAAATTGGCGCAAGAGGAAGAGATTACGAAACAGCTCTGCAATGGTTAATAGATTCTGGGCTTGTTCGCAAAATAAACAAGGTGAATTCACCAAGCCTTCCACTAATAGCTTACGAAGAAAGCTCTATTTTCAAACTTTATTTTGGAGATGTTGGGCTTTTGTGCGCTATGGCAAATTTGGATATAAAAACCATTCTGGAACCAAAAGACGAATTATTTTTTCATTACAAAGGAGCCATTGCCGAACAGTTTGTTTTGCAGGAATTGAAAACCAACAATCCGCAAATGCCCCTATATTACTGGGCAAACACAAAAAATACAGCAGAAATAGAATTTATCGCTCAATTTGAAAATAATATTATTCCAATAGAAGTTAAAAGTGGAGTTCATGTACAATCAAAAAGCCTAAAAAAATACTGCGAGCAATACAAACCCAATTTAGCTGTTCGCATTTCTCTAAAAAATTACGGCAGAGAAGGAAATTTAACAGCACTCCCCATTTATTTGGCGGGGCATTTCTATATTCCTACAAATGCCTAAATTTTTCATTTTGTTGCTCCTCGCCTTTGTTGCCCACGCGCAAGAGCAGAAGCGAGTTGCTATATTGAACACTGAAGATGACAACGCCCCACCGTTGGAATATACAGATTTACTTTATTTAACCGAGAAACTGCGCGAAATCGCCTTAAAAGTATTGCCCGAAAATAAATACTTTGTGATGACCACGCAGAGCATAATAGACAAGATGGGTTCAAAGGAGAATGCCAAAAAAGTGTGCAAAGAGGCACAGTGCGTGGCGGAAATAGGCAGGAAAATAAGCGTGGATTATATTGGCCAAGCTAGGCTTAGGCGTTTTGGCGGTAATTTGGCTATTAGCATGGAATTATACCATAGTGCAAGAGGCAATTTAATTGGTTCTTTCACAGGAGAGTCAAAAGACGTATCTGATTTGCTCGTTGTTTTGAATAAAGAAGCACCCCAGATGTTTGGCAAAATGCCAGGTGCCTTCGGAGGTTCAAAAGTCCATTCCACTTCTGTTGAAGGTGGCATAAGTGGCATGCAAAAAACAGCAGCTTATGAGGTAGACGAAGAAAAGCGTTATTTGGTTAATTTAAGCACCGAACCTTCAGGTGCAATTCTGAGTTTTGACGGGGAACCATCTGCTAGTTGTGCGAAAACGCCATGCAAGGCGGAACTCCGTGAGGGCAACGTGCGTATCAAGGCAGCATTGGATCAGTATGAAACGGCAGACACTACGGTTTTGGTATCTCGCAATAACCAGAACATAGTGATAAAATTGAAACCAAATTTCGGTGTTTTGGAAATAAAGCCAGCTTACTTGGACGGTATAGGTCAAAATACTCAGTGGAGTTTATCAATAAATGGCAAACCTTATTCTTTGGGTGAAATAAATCTTTCCCAGAACAAATATTCGGTTAAACTAAGTCATGAATGCTATGAAAATGTAGCTTTTGATGCAGGGATAAACAAGGGCAAACGTGAAATTTTTGATATGGCGAACAACATAACTCTAAAGAAAGGCGGTTTGATTTTAAGTGCGGAAATGAATGGCGAACCTGCTAGTGAGCCAGTTTTTGTGAATGGCAAGCAAGTTGGGGAAACGCCATTCAGCGGTTCCATTCCTTTGTGTGCCAAAATTGAGATTGGCAAAAACAAAGAAGCAGTTGATGTGAAATTGAAATACAACGAAAAAATCAAGCACACGCATAAAAGCAGATTGCCTCAGAATGATGGAGAATGCAAGGTGCAGAGTAGTGTGGCTATAATCAACACGGTAGATGACAGCGAGTCCCCTATTGAATATGTTCAATTGAACTCTTTGACGGATAAAATAAAATTGACGGCTAGCAACGTCTTACCTAGCAAATGCTATACAATTATGACCACGCAAAGCATAATAGATCAACTGGGTTCTAAGGAAAATGCGGTAAAGATAGTCAAGGAGGCGAGTACTCTTGCAGGATTGGGCAGGAAGATTAGTGCGGACTATGTGGCGCAGGCAAGGATAGGGAGATTCGACAAAAATCTGACAATCAATCTGGAGCTTTACGACAGCAAGAGTGGTCTTTTAATAGGTGTTATTAGTGGTAGTTCCAAAGATATATCTGGCTTGTTTTCCATAATAAACGAGCAAGCATCTATTTTTTTCAAAAAACTATATCAACCTCAGAGTGGTGGTGACTGCAAAGGACAAACGCAGAATAGTATGGCTATACTCAAGACGGTGGACAACGGCGATCCAGAGATTGAGATTACTGAATTGAGCTATTTGACGGATAGAATAAAACTGGCGGCGAGCAACGTTCTGTCTAATCGATGCTATGCAATTATGACTGTGGAAAGTATAATAGACAAGTTAGGTTCAATGGAGAATGCCAAAAAAGTGTCCAAAGAGGCGCAAAACGTGGCAGAAATAGGCAGGAAAATAAGTGCGAATTATATTGTTCAGGTGAGGCTTGGGCGTTTGCGTGGGAACTTGACCATAAACATGGAATTGTACAACAGCAAGAGTGGCGTTTTAATTGGTTCTTTCAGTGGCAGTTCCAAAGACGTATCCGGCTTGCTCTCCATAATAGACAAGCAAGCACCGATTTTGTTTAAAAAGCTATATTCTACAAATGCCAAAAATTAAAATATGCGGGCTATTCAGAGAGCAAGATATCGAGTTTGCAAACGAGGCAAAGCCGGATTTCATAGGCTTTGTTTTTGCAAAGAGCCACCGCCAAATCAATTCTGAAACAGCCGCTTTGTTTAAAAAGCGGTTAAATCCGCAAATAACAACCGTTGGCGTATTTGTGAATGCGGAAATTCCTTCTATAACCAAGCTTTATAATTCTGGCATAATAAACATTGCGCAACTTCACGGCAGCGAAAGTGAAGATTATATAAATACTCTAAAAAAAACTTGCGATGTGCCTATTATAAAAGCTGTGAACATAGAAAGCGCAAAGCCTGCAAATGCAGACTACCTGCTTTTTGATAATGGCAAAGGCGGAACGGGCAAGGCTTTTGATTGGAATTTAATCCCTAAATGCGACAAGGAATTTTTCTTGGCTGGTGGTATAAACTTAAATAATATCGGAGAAGCCGTAAAGCTGAACCCCTACGGCATAGATTTGAGCAGCGGTGTGGAAAATGAAAAAGGCGAAAAAGACAGGGAAAAAATCATTGAAGCCTGCCGGATTGTTAAAAAAGGTTAAATTATTTCTATCTTAAATCGCATGTGGGTTATTTTACTTCTTTTCTCGGTTTTGGCGGCTTTTGCGCAAACTTCGTATTTGCCTAATGCCAAAATTGAAAAAGGCAAAATGCCACTTGTTATGGAACGGGCAGACTCACTGGCAGCAATGCGAAAAGAGGGGCATTTGTTTTTGCAAGGCAATGTTAAATTCCGGCACGATTCCGTTACGTTTGGAACCGAACGTGCTCACTGGGATAGAAATTCCGATGCAGTGAACAGCGAAGGCGGATTTGACTTTCGTTATCCAAAGGGAAACATAAGAGCAGAAAGAGGAAATTATATGCGAAAAACCAATACCGCCATTGCAGAAAACAATGCAGAAGCACGTGATTCTACTGGCAAGGGTGCGTTTTTCGGTGAAAAAATAATTTACAACCGAGGAACAGAGTTTTTGGAAATTCCACTCCAGCCTCTTGCCCATTATTATTTTATGGAAAAAGGAAAATTAGACACCCTTGCCATTCGCTCCAAAACGATGACTTATGACCAACGCGCGCAAATAGCCATTGCTGCAGATTCGGTTTTAATAACTAGGCGTGAAGTTGTGATTACCGGGGATACAGGCACCTACAACCAAAAGGACGGCTTTTTATCCCTTAAAGGAAATCCTATATGCCACATGAGTGATTATGTTGTGTCTGGCGATTCTATGTTTGTGAAGTTGAATAACAACGAGGTAGAATCTGTTTTGGTTATTCAGAATGCGCACGGTACGCAGCAAACAGCCTCTACTGGCAAAAAAGTAGCTCAATATTCAGAAGTTTTTGGCGACACTCTTTTTTTAGCGGTGAAAAACAACAAAGCACAAAGCTTGTATGTAAATGTGAATGCAAAAGGCTTATTTTACGAAATGGACCTGCCCGATTATGTAAACAAAATGAACGGCGACAGGCTGGATATTTCCTTTAATTTAGGGCGAATAAAATTGGCGGAGGTAAACGGCAACGCCGAAAGCCTTGTGTTTAATATAACGCCAAGCAGAAAAGTAGATGGCAAAAACGAGTCAGCTGGAAAATCAATTCTCATTGCATTTGATTCAACCCAAGTGAGCAAAATCAAGGTAAAAGGAAACTTGGCTTCTGGTATTTATTACGATATGAGCAAAGGAAAAAAGAAAAACCCAAGCGATTCTCTGCCCGAGGCAAGCGTTGATTAAGATTTACTCTTATCATTCAACATGACATGCAGCACACCGGCTATTTTCTCGGCGGCAAAGTCGCTCAACTGGCGTACTTCGTATTTCTTTTTTGCCGGATATTTAGACTCTTTGGGCAAAAATTCCGATATATCCGGTGTAGTTTCACAGCCTCTAGGGCGCATCCATTTTGGGCGCTCGTTGGTAAAACGACCGTCTGACGTTAAATATTGCGGACCTGTATTTTTATTTGCCATAAGCAATAAAATAGAAATTTGCTAAATTCCCTCTATGCAAAGTCTAACCGCAAAAGAAAGATTAGCCATTCCTCCGCAAAAAATGCCAGAGCTACCATCCGAAGTCCGCTCAAAAAATATGGACGAAGTGGCTACTGGCTATTCTGCAGAACAAGCAAAGCAAGAGGCTCTTAGATGCTTGAATTGCAAGAAACCAGGCTGCATAGATGGTTGTCCGGTACGCATAGATATACCAAAATTCATATCCCATATCGCAGAGGGAGATTTTCAAAGCGCCATAGACACAATCAAAGAAACATCACTTTTGCCAGCTGTGTGTGGCAGGGTTTGCCCACAGGAAAAACAATGCCAAAAAAAATGCCCACGACCCGTTGAAATCGGGCGGCTAGAGCGTTTTGTCGCGGATTGGGAAAGAGAAAGCGGTACGGTTAAAATTCCAGAAGTTAAACCAGAAACGGGAAAAAGGGTTGCGGTTATAGGCTCTGGACCTGCAGGCTTGGTGGTTGCCGCAGATGTACGCAGAGAAGGGCATTCCGTTACCATTTTTGAGGCATTCCACAAACTTGGCGGAGTTATGCGCTATGGCATTCCAGAGTTTCGCTTGCCAAATTCCATTGTGGACAAAGAGATAGAAACGCTGAAGAAAATGGGTGTCCAGTTCAAAACAAATTTCGTGGTTGGGAAAACACGCAAAATTTCAGATTTGCTAAAAAAAGATGGCTTTGATGCCGCATTCATAGGCACAGGTGCAGGGCTTCCACTTTTTATGGGAATCCCGGGCGAAGAACTGAACGGAGTTTTTTCTGCAAACGAGTTTTTGACAAGGGCAAATTTGATGCGCGCTTATGAAAAGGATTTTGCAGATACGCCGCTCTGGGAAGGAAAGGAAGTTGCGGTACTTGGCGGCGGAAATGTAGCAATGGATGCTGCCAGAGTATCTGTACGCTTGGGTGCAAAGGTTCGCATAATTTACCGCAGAACAGCCGCAGAAATGCCGGCAAGGGCAGAGGAAATTCACCACGCTATGGAAGAAGGGGTTGAGTTTTGCTACTTGCAAAACCCAAGCGAAATTTTAGGCGATGAAAAGGGTTTTGTGCGTGCTTTGAAAATTGAACGCTATAAACTTGGCGAGCCAGATGAAAAAGGCAGACCCTGCCCTGTGAAGCTAGAAGGGGAATCCTTTGAGCTTCCGGTGGACACAGTTTTGGTTGCCATAGGGAATTCCTCCAACCCGCTTATAAGCCAGGGAATGCCTGAATTGAAGGTGAATAAGAGAGGCAATATTGAGCTTTTGAATCCAGAGACAAATGCCACTTATGTGGAGGGGGTTTTTGCAGGTGGTGATATTGTGCTTGGAGCGGCAACGGTGATACTTGCTATGGGTGAAGGCAGGCGAGCTGCAAAGGGAATTTTACTATATTTAAACAAACAACCTAATTAGGGGATGCCTTATGAGAAAAATTCTTTTTGCCGCAACTTTTGCTCTATTTGCCAGTACACAAGCTTTTGCTATTTTTGGCATAGGCGCGCATTATGTTATGAACACAGGCTCGCTAGATAAAAATGAGGGTAAAATACCAATAAGCAGGGAACCTGCTGCCGATTTAGATATAACAGTAACTCAAAAGAGTGCAAGCGGTTTGCAAGGTCTAGGCTTTAAGGCTTGGATAGATCTTATCCCTGTTGTGGATATAGAAGGTACATTCAACGTGGCTGCTACCAGATATAAAACTTCTTTGACTGTTCCTAGGATTGTAGAAACAGAAACAGGAGGATTTGACATAAAAGATACTACTATTAATTTGAGCTATACTCCAGACGCTCCATACAATATTATATTTGGTGCCGCGGATCCTCTGTACGGGGTTGTAAATGGCGATATATCTGTTACATATCCATTTGACTTGCCGATTATTCGTCCTTACGTAGGTGTGGGATTTAGTTATTTTGCAAGTATTCCAATAATAAATGCTTCTTTTACTCAAAAAATGCTTGATGAAAATCTTGCAAACGCATTACTAGATCCAAACGATCCCAAAAATGCAGATGCAGCATCGGAAATAGGAAAGTCTTTGGTTAAAGCTTTGCAAAAAGAAAGCTACACAACAGGCATGGGCGGTCATATTATTGCTGGCTTGCGTATAAAGCCTCCTATTATTCCCCTTGCCGTTTATGCAAACGGGAAATATTATATTGGTGGCAACACAAACAGCCAATTCTCTCAAGGTTTAGTGTTAGAAGTGGGCGGCGGGTTTGCCCTTTGATATAGCACTCATTTCTTCGCCGGAGAATTTTGCGGGCGAACACGAAATTATAGAACAGATGTTTGAGCGTGGCTTGAAAATGCTTTATGCAAGAAAGCCACAAATGCCAGATTCTTTGCTGGAAAGGTGGATTATAGGTTTTGATATAAAATGGCATAATTATATTTTACCTTGGCAAGGTTCCGCTCACAGTTTTGAGGAATTGGAAAAAACAAGTACAGATATATGTTTTTTAAGCCCCGTTTTTGACTCAATTTCCAAATTCGGATATAAAGCAAAATATAATAGACAAGAATTAAAAAATGGAATTGACGCCTGGAGAAAAAATCATTCGCAAAAATTATTTGCACTTGGCGGAGTTGATGCCGAAAACATTGCAGAGCTTGCAAGTCTTGGATTTGATGGAGCCGCTGTGCTTGGTACGGTGTGGCATAACCCAGACCCTGTGGAAGCGCTTTTGGAAATACTCAATCGCTGTCTGGATTAAATTGGTTTTCTTCTACCTGTTTGGCTAAATACTTTCCGTGACGCAGGCAATAAAAGCAAACAAGAGTGGAACATATAAAAGCCATAAGGCACGAAACAGGATATCCCAACCCAAAACCAACTGGAGCACTCATTATATGCTGAGGGCTAATCCAGAACAAATAGAGGAAAATCACAAAAGACAAGAACGCAAGAGGCACTAATAAAAAAATCACAGGTTTTTTCTTTGCTCTCATATAGCAAACCGAAATAGCAAGGCATATCACGGCTATGGTTTGGTTTGTTAAGCTAAAATAATTCCACAGGACAGAAAAGCCATCGGTTATATTGCTCCAAAATACAATCATAGCGCACACGCCTAAAATAGGTATGCAAAGCAAAAAGCGGTCTTCGGAAGATTTTTGCTTTAAATGAAAAGTATCCGAAATTAAAATTCTTAAAACACGAAGCGCGGCATCTGCGGTTGTGATTGCTAGCACCGCAACGCTAATCAGAATAATTTCCGATACAAACCTGACTTTTATAAAATTGCGAACTATTTCCGATAAAATAACAGACCCATTTTCTATTCGCGCAAGATCCGGATAAAGGGAATAACCTATAATTCCAACTGCTGCCCATATCATTGCCAAAAAACCCTCTGCAACCATCATTCCGTAAAAAGTTTGCCTACCATTTTTTTCATTTGACTCTATGCCAGCTGTAATTGAATTTTGCGAACCGTGAAAACCGCTTATCATTCCGCAGGCTATTGTGACAAACAGCATTGGCAAAATTGGATACCCAAGAGGATGCTGCGTAAAGTTGCTCAAAAAATGTTTGACATCAAACTCTGGAAGCACAGACAAATGCCCATATATATAGAAAAGAACAAGCCCCACGGAAGCTATTAAAATAAGTCCAAAAATATTGCTCAATTTTGAAACAAAAGAACTTATGGGGAAAAATGTGCTGAATATATAATAAGAGAAAATCAAACATATACAAAGGATAAATGCCTTGTCTGAGGTTGTTTGGTTAAACACGTGATTTGTGTTGAGAATGCCAGAACTAACATTTGTAAAAGATGCGGCAAGGGCAAACAGGGCTATTATCATAAACAAAGTTGAAAAAGCCGCAAAGGTTCTGTTCAAAAATTTCTTAGAGACTTCCAAATACGAGCCGGCTCCGTTTCGTAGTGATATCATTCCAAAAAAGTAATCGTGGACTGCCCCTCCAAAAATATTTCCCAAAGGAATAATCAAAAACACCACCGGACCAAATTTTGCACCTAGAATAACCCCAACCACTGGACCAACCCCTGCAATGTGCAGCAAATGGATAAGCATACACTTCCAGTGTGGCAATGCCTGCCTGTCTTCAAACAAGGCGGCATTTTTCACAGCTGGTGTTAGGTGCGATGGGTCTGGTTCAAATAATTTTTCCATCACTTTCCCATAAGTGAAATATCCCACCGCAAGAATCGCAAGTCCTATAAAAAAAGTAATCATTTGGGAGGTTTCCCTTAAATAAGTTTCATTTTGCTGAGCATTTCTTCCAACAACTTGCGCTCCACAGGCTTTACCAAGTAACCATCGCAATTTTCATAAAATGCTTTGGTTTTGTTTTCCTGTTCTTCTAACGCAGTCACCATAATTATGCGGCTTCGTTTGCTCGGCGGTGGAGTTTGATTTTGTTCCAATGCGTGCATTTCTCGCAAAGTTTCATAACCATCTTTTTCTGGCATCATTATATCGAGGCAAACTAAATCATAAAGTTCCCCGTTTTTTAGAGCCTCCTCAAAAAGCTGAATTGCTGAAATTCCGCTCATAGCTATGGAACATTCGCCATAATCCTTTAATATGGATTGCAATAACTTGCAATTGAATATATCGTCATCTACAATGAGTGTTTTCATATCAGGATTGCCCGCTTAGGTTATCTATGTAGTGAACCATGCTCAAAACGCCAACAGATAAAAATCCAACTGCGTAAAGGGCTAAAAATGGACCTATAAGAAAAACTCTCGCGTCTATGTATTCTAGCAAACCAAATACGCAATATATGCCGCAACATATTTCAAAAAAGGCAATTGCAGGAAATTTCTGTTTGAATTTTTTTATGCCAATCGTGCCACCCTGCTTTGGAGTTCTTATAAAGGAACTCTTTCTGCCAAAAACAGCCGATAACACAGCGCAGGTATTGTTGACGGCAATCCCCACCCCAAGGCTCATGAGCAAAGGAAGGGCTGCCATTCTTTTTCTCCAGCCAACCGAACCTGAAAATTTTTGGGCAATAAAATAAAGCGTGGATGGAGCCACAGCCGCAAGGGCTATAATGGCAAATAAAACAGAAAAAAGCCATACAGGCATATATCCAAACCGATGCCCAAAAGCCAGCAAGGGAAATGCAGAAATAGCGGTAAATAACATTAAAGGATGAATGCTATAATGCGTTGTGTGCAAAAAAGACTGAATTTTGATTTTTAAAGACTCGTTTGAGGAAAAAACTCGTGGCAAATCTTTTATGGCAGTTTGTATTGAACCTTTTGCCCAGCGGTATTGCTGGCTTTTGAAGGCGTTGATATCTGCCGGAAGCTCTGCTGGCACAATAACATCAAAAACAAATTTCATTTTCCAGCCAGCCAGCTGGCTGCGGTAAGATAAATCCATGTCTTCGGTTAAGGTGTCGCCTTCCCAGCCACCAGCTTCGTCTATGGCTTTTCTGCGCCAAACGCCTGCGGTGCCGTTGAAATTCATAAACAAGCCGCCCCAGCTACGGGCAGACTGCTCTATGACAAAATGACCGTCTATGCCTATGGATTGAGCAAGGGTTAAACCTGATTCGCTCCTGTTCAAATGCCCCCAACGCCCCTGAACCAAGCCTATGCGCTTGTCCATAACCAGATATGGGACAGTGTGCATTAAGAAATTCTTTTCAGGAACAAAATCTGCGTCAAAAATGGCTAAAAATTCACCTTCGCACTGTGTCATTCCTTCCTTTAAGGCTCCTGCTTTGTAATCTGCACGATTTGTTCTGTGAATTAGGGTTATGTTATAGCCTTTTTCCTTCATTTCTGCAACTTTTTTAGTGGAAATTTCCAAACAATCGTCTGTGGAATCGTCTAAAACTTGAATTTCATGCAGATGTTTGGGATATTCCATTGCGCAAACGCTTTCTATGAGCCTTTCCACGCAATTTCCCTCGTTAAATACGGGCAATTGTGTGGTGACCTTGGGAAGATTGTTGATGTCTAGATTTTTTAGAAAATTATCCAATTCGTCCCTATCTGCTTTGCGGTTTATTCTATGGTTCTTTAAAAAGAGAAAAACGCTAAAATAGCAGTTAAATCCATATAAAACAAGCCCTATTCCGGCAATAATATAAAGGACAAATAATATATCTAAAAGAACGGTCGCGATCATCGTTCCTCTAAATATAGAATATTTTTTCCCGTTTGTCTAGGTACAAATCGCATTTTTTTACTTTATTGCCCCAGCAGACCCCAAAACGTTCTTATTTTTTGCTGCGTACATCTTTTTAAGCTCGTCTCGCGCTGGTCCAAGGTATTTACGCGGGTCAAATTCGTCTGGATGTTCCCCAAATACCTTGCGTATGAGGGCGGTCATAGCCAAGCGTCCATCGGAGTCAATATTTATTTTGCAAACAGCGCTTTTTGCGGCTTCGCGGAGCTGTTCTTCGGGTATTCCAACGGAATCTGGGATTTTGCCACCGAATTTCTCAATAATCTGCACATATTCGTGCGGAACGCTAGAAGAACCGTGCAAAACTATGGGGAAACCAGGCAGTTTTTTTTCAATTTCCTTCAAAATATCAAAACGAAGCGGCGGCGGAATGAGCAAGCCATCTTGGTTGCGAGTACACTGCTCCGGCTTGAATTTACAACGTCCGTGGCTTGTGCCTATGGATATTGCAAGTGAATCCACACCTGTTTTGCCAACAAAATCTTGAACTTCTTCGGGCTGGGTATAGTGGGAATGTTCAGAGGAGACATCATCTTCCACACCAGCTAGCACTCCAAGCTCCCCTTCCACGGTAACATCGTATTTATGGGCATATTCAACAACTTGTTTGGTAACTTCAACGTTTTTTTCGTAAGGGTGGTGGCTTCCGTCTATCATAACAGAGCTAAATCCGGTATCTATGCAGTCTTTGCAGAGTTCAAAGGTATCTCCGTGGTCAAGGTGCAGAACTATTGGTATGTCGCAGCCAAGCTCGTGAGCATATTCCACAGCCCCGCGAGCCATATTCTTGAGCAAATTCTGGTTTGCGTATTTACGCGCGCCGCTGGATACCTGCAAAATAACAGGGCTTCTCGTTTCCACGCAAGCCTGTATTATAGCCTGCATCTGTTCCATATTGTTGAAATTGTATGCCGGAACAGCATAGCCGTTTTTAATAGCATCTGCGAACATAGCTTTGGTATTCACCAACCCAAGCTCTTTATATGATACTGCCATAGGGACCTCTTTTTAATGTTTAGGAGAATATAGAAAGTTTTTCTACCTTACCCATTATATGAGAATAGCCCTTGAACTAGTGCCCAAAACACTGGATTCCTTTTTAGAAGAGTCCAAAATGCATATAAATAATTTCCCCAAAATAATCGGCATAAATATTCCTGAGCTTCGGAGCGTTGAAATAAAGAGTTTTGGGGCTTCGGAGCATTTGCTCAAAAATTCTGTGCCGGCAATTCCGCATTTTAGGCTTATAGACCGTACCTTAGAAGATTTGGAGAATTTAATTGAAAAACTTATTGCTCTTGGCTTAAAACAAACGCTTTTGATAAGCGGAGACCCGCCCCTTGACCCGCAAGGCTTTGTTCCTAGCGGCATAAAGGCACCTCAGGCTATAAAGCATATAAAAACAAAGTTTCCCCAGTTAAAAGTTTATGCTGGGCAAGACCCTCATCGCCAGTCTTTTAAAAAAGAACTGGATTATTGCAAAGAAAAACTGGACTGCGGAGCAGACGGTTTTTTCACTCAACCCTATTTTTCAGAAGGCTTGCTCAACCAGTGGCTTGAACATTTGCCAGATACAGAAATGTGGATAGGACTTAGTCCTGTTACGGTAAAAAGCCGCAATTATTGGGAAACGGTTAATCAAGTGGTGTTTCCGCCAAATTTCAAGTTTGATTTAGAGGGGAATTGCATAGTTGATAGGCGGCTTTTAACCCTTATAGAAGCTGCTGGGAAAGATGCTTATTTAATGCCCTTTACAACTTCCACAGACAAATATTTGCATGCGCTTAGGATGTTCTGAAAATTATCCGTAAAAACTTCTTTTATCTGGAGCTTTTAGGTAATTTTTTATAACTCTAACATTGTGATGGAATTCAACGGATTCCTTACGCATGGAGTTTAGATGCACTTGTATTATTCTTTGAATGGCTATATTCTGTTTGGCAAATAAAGGCGACATATCTTGAACCAAGCGCATTTTTTCGCTCAAAAAAGCTTTGTCTGCTGGTACGGCAGATAAGTTCTCATAATTATTGCTTATGGCTTTCAGTTCTTGAATTGCAACTCTGGTGGCTCGCCCTCTGTCTTCTGTGCATTGAGTGAGTTCTGCTGCATAAGCTTCCATTCCAATATCTGAGGGAGATAAAGCCTTTATTTTTTCGCCATAGTCAAGAACATTCTGGCAAAGCTGCATTGCGGTATCTATTTTTGAAGCCAAGTCATTTGCATCTTGATTCATAATTACCTCTGATTATCCCACCATGCTAACATAGCTACGTGGAGTTCCTGCTGCCAAATTGTTTGCTAGCGTTCTGTCTTGGCGAACCTGCCCAAGGGCTTTTTGCCAAGATTCTCTGAGCTGCCCCATCATATCGGCAACTTCTGTGAAGTTTTTGGAAATGTTTTTCATATTGCCTTCGTGAATGTGGTGGCTGTAAAAATCGTATAGCCTCCAAAGATTTTTTGCTACTTCGCCGCCTTTTTCCATATCCAAAGCGGTCATAAGCTCGCTCAGTCCGGCTTCTACCTTGTGGCAGGCTTCTGCCTTGCGAGCAAGCTGACCAGCTTCCAAAGCTTCCCTAGCTATTCCGCACCATTTTATGCAATGGTCGTAGATCATGATGATCAACTGCCCACGGTCGGCGGTTTCAACGGAGGCTTGGCGATATTGCCCGAGACCTGGTTTAGCGTAAGTTGCGTTTTGCATATAACATCCTTGGTTAACGATTACTTTTTATTATTATTGTTCATGGAGCCAATAGCAGCTAGCATATTTGCGCTTTGAGATTGCAAACTACTCATGCTTTTTTCAAGCGCTGTGAATTGCTTTATAAGCCTATTCTCATAATTATCTACTCTCCACTGCAATAGGTCAACTCTCTTTTGAATATCATCAATTCTATCCTGATATTTATCCTTTGATTGCTTAATGAATCCATCAACCCATTCTCCACGGTGGTCGTAATAGCCAGTTTTAGCCTGTTCCACGAAGTTTGAAATTTTTCCGGCTATTCCGCGTATAAAGGTAACTTGTGGCTCGCCTGTAAATTTACTGGGAAGCTCAATGGAGAGACCCTTGCTGGTGGTGAAAACACTGTTGCCAACCCACGTGCCTTTAACTGGATCTTTGCTACCGTTTAAATACCACTCACCGTTTATATATTTATATACGCCAACTTCGGAATCTTTGGTGAAACGACCAACGCTGAACCCCGGAGTATCGCTAAAGCTGTTAGATGTGAAGAGCTTGCGCACGCCTTCAAAATCTGAATTTAGAGCTTTGGTCAATTTTTCTTTGTCAACTTCGTAATATCCCTCTTTGGTTGCAACTATGCCAACGCGGGCTGCCGCTGAATAAGTGGTTTTGTAGCCGTTGTTGAGCATACCGGCTATTTCGTTTATTGTGCTGGAGAACATGCTTCTCAAATTTTCGCGCAAGCTAGAGATGGCAGCATCTCCTGTAAATGGGCCAACTACGCGATTACTCACTTTTTTGCCCGATTTATCTGTTTCTTCTACTACCTCAGCTTTTGAGTTTTCATCTATGAATTTCAATAACTCGTTGAATTCTTCAACAAATTCGCTTATTTTGTCTGCAAGGGCACTCATGTCTGGGTCTAAAGTGAGTCTTACAATCTGGTCTTTTTCTGTAACTTTTTTTAGCGTGAAAGTGGTGCCCGCTATGGTTTTGTCGTCTTCGTTGCTCTGCGAGCTAACTGACATTCCGTCTATGCTATAAAAAGCGTTTTGAGCTTCAGTTATAATATTCTCTTCTTTAAAAATATTGCGATTTGCCAAAGTACCCATGTCTTTTTTGACAGTAATAGCGGCATCATCACGTGTTAAATCTTCATCTTGTTTATTAAAGGTTCCAATTTGAATTTTAACTTGTTCCAAAAAGGTTTTTTGGTTTTCTGGTTTCAATTTGTCTTCCGTGAGAAGAGTATCATTGGCGGAATTTGGGTCTTTTTTACTTGTAAAATTGTCGTCGGCTTCCAAATTTCCTAATATAACTATCTCTCCAGAACTGTTCAACGAGGCTTCAAAGTTTGCGCCAGAAGCTGCCAATTGATCATTTATTTCAGTTAAAACATCACCTATTTTCCGAGCTTTGCCTGCACCATCATACAAATCAAATGTAACCCATCCGCCCACAGGCTCTCCGGTTATTGCATCAACACGCCCACAGTTAGCGGGCAAATAAATGCCTATTTTATCGCCATTGGCTAAGTGGTTTTTATTTAGAGTGGTATTCAGTTGGTCAAAAGTAGTCTCTTCTGTAGCTGGACCACCGCCGAGAGAGCTGAGAACAGTGAGGGCATTTCCAGAAGTTGCCTTTTGTTCCGCGATATCAATTATACCAAGATCACTTAAAAAACTTCTGCCTCTACCAGTTTCAGAAGTATTGTCTGTTATGTAAAAGGCGTTTGTTCCTGAGTCCACCGCAGTTAAAACAATGCGGTTGTCGCCGTTTGACATTGACATTATGCTGGCTCTAACGCCTGTGCCTTCTGCGGCGTTTATTTTGCTTACAATGTCTTTTAACGTATCGCTGGCATTTATTTTTATTTCAGCAGGTCCTTTTTTGGGGTCTGCTTTTTTAGCAGCTTCGCTGAGAGACAAATATATGGTAATGGGGTCTTCATCTTTGCCAGTTATAGCATCTCTTTCCATTAATCCTAGCTCAACCATGGATTTGTTTACTGCCGAAAAAGAATTTGAAGCAACTTTTTGCGTGGTTGCAAGCTGGTGAACAACTAATCCATATTGACCTGCTGTTGCGCCTTCGCCTCCAGATATAGTGGCATAATCCTCATAATTGGAAGTAGATTTAAAAACATTGAAATCTTTTGGCAATTCAAGAGTCTTTGCCTTGGTTTGTATACTCAAAAGCTTGGTTTCAAGCTCCTTGAATTTATCCAGCGTGCTTTGAGCATTCTCTTTTTTCTTAACTTCACGCGTGACCTTAGCCTGCTCAAGCGCTGTGAGCTGTGCTATTATGTTGTTAGTATCCAACCCGGACGCTAAACCACCTACTGACATTGCTGGCATAAGGACCTCTTTTTCGTTAAATCTACATTTTATATCGGCACTATCAAGTGAATCCTTTAGTTTTTAACAAAATAAGGGACTTTTAATAGTATGTAGGTGACTTGCAAAAACTGTGCCAATATTGTGTTTTTCTCTCATATGCTAAAAATATTTGCGAAATTTCAAGGGCTTTTTAATATTTCTAGATTTATTCACGTAACTACAAACTCTAAGGATGGAATCTCAAATGCTTGCAATAATATCGCAATTTTTTGCAAAAAGAGCTATTAAAGCTTGTTCGGACAAAAATGCTCTTGAAATCGTGTTTGAGAAACATAAAATATCGGACTTGGAGCAAAGAATAAACCTTTTGTTAAGGATTATGGGAAATCCTGCTGTTTCTTATTCATGTGGTTATCCTGAGGTTGAAGATAGATATGAGGCTATAGTTAGTGCATATTTATCGGGGGTTTGGAAACGAAATTACTCTAGCTGGGCACAGCAGGGAGAATATAATTATGATAAAATAAGAAAAGAGACGAGGGTTTTCTCATGAAAAGAATTGATATCATTGACACTATTGGGCGGAAATTCCATGAATCCAACATTGAAAGTGGCGAATGGAGTTATGCTCAGGCTTTGGGCAGACCCTTAAAAGGGCATCAGTTCTTGGATTTGCGGTTCGTTAAGGATAATGTATCTGTTTTAGTTGAAACGAAGCAGAATTTCACAAAAAAGGACGAGAAACAGCTTTTTGATTATATATCTCTCGAAAAAGAACTGACTAATAACAATATCGTAGCTATATTGGCGAATACAAAGGGGGACAAGATTAAGGTATGGAAAGACAAAGAATTGATTGGTGATACAGTTGTGAAAAATATGAAAGAATATGTAGCTATGTTTGATGACAGCAAAACCAATGACAAAGAACAAGTTATGCAGTCAACATATAAACTCAATGAAATACTGCATAGAAACGATATTGCGGAATCTTTGCGGAGCCAGTTTGTAGGCACTTGTTTGCTAGCATTAAATAGTAAAAGATTCTTTTATAAAGGATTGCCAACAGAACAGATTATCACTGGTATAGATATTAGATTAAATGAACTATTACAAAAAGATAAATCTGGGCAAAAACAGTTAAAATTAGATATTTTGTGTAAGAATGTTTTAAAAGATCAAAAAATTAAAAGAATTCCACAAGAAAACATTATATATATTCTGGATTTTATACAAAATGAAATCTATCCGTTTATTGATGAAAAAACCAATGCAGGACAAGATTTATTGAATTTATTTTTCACAACATTTAATAAATATGTAGGCAAAGAAGATAAAAACCAAGCCTATACCCCTAACCATATTGTTCATTTTATGTGCAAGGTTGCAAGGATTGATAGAAATTCCAGAGTACTTGACCCTACCTGCGGAAGCGGTTCGTTTTTGGTTCAGGCGATGACACAAGCAGTAAATGACTGTAGGAATGAAGCAGATAAAAAACGAGTTAAGGAAGAGCAAATATATGGGATTGAAGATGAACCAAATGCCTTCGGGCTTGCCACTACAAATATGCTGATTCATGGCGATGGCAATTCTAACATTGTGAATGAAAATTGCTTCAAGAGTTCTGATTGGATTAAAAAAGCGAAAATAGATACCATTTTGATGAATCCACCATATAACGCAAAGCCTGTCAATATACCAAAAGAAATATCAAGGGATTGGAAAAAAGATTTGAAAGAAGAGCCGACAAAGGGTTTTTGCTTTGTAAATTTTGTTGCTAATCAGATGGAATCTGGTATTTTGCTTTGCTTGTTACCTTTAGCTTGTGCTATAGGAAGTTCAAAGGAGATAAAAGAAGAAAAGAGAAAAATTCTTGAAAATAACACGTTGGAAGCCGTTTTTACCTTACCGCCCGATATGTTTCATCCAGGCTCAAACGCTAATGCTTGTTGCATGGTTTTTATACTAAACAAACCGCATCCAAAAAAATATGAAACTTTCTTTGGGTATTACAAAGATGACGGTTTGGTAAAAAAGAAAAATTTAGGACGAGTTGATACAAGAGACAAGTGGAATTTAATAGAACAAGAATGGCTAAATCTTTATAACAAAAGAATGGTTAAGACCGGAATATCTGCGTTAAAAAGCATTACTTATGAGGACGAATGGCTTTGTGAAGCTTATATGGAAACAGATTATACAAAGTTAACGACTAAAGACTTTCAACGGACAATCAATGAATATTTGGCATTTATCGTAAAATCAGGAGAAAATAAATGAATTCTTTAAATTATTCTAATTGGGGAAAATTTAAATTATCTGAGTTGTTTTCTTTCGAAAACTGCAAGTGCAGTAACGCTTCTTCTTTAATTGATGGTGACGAAATTTACTATGTAGGTGCCAAAAAGACAGATAATGGCATTATGCACCGAGTTGCTAGGGACAATGACTTGGTGTCAAAAGGCAATTGTATCGTATTTATTTGTGATGGTCAAGGGTCAATCGGTTACTCTAATTATTTTCCTGACGATTTTATTGGCTCAACTACTTTAACGGTTGGATATAATCCTAATTTAAATAAATTTATAGGTATGTTTCTAGTATCCGTTTTAGACTTGGAGCGTCCAAAATATTCTTTTGGAAGAAAATACAGAAAATATCTTGAGAACACAACTATTTTGCTACCAAAGACTAAGAGTGGCAAACCTGATTGGCAAAGGATGGAGAGTTATACCAAGAAAATATTTGAACAAAATAATGTCAAAATTATCACAAAAAATAAAGAAAGCAAGAAATTACCAGACATAGATAGATGGAAAGAATTTAGATTGAGGGATTTATTCACTTTTAAGCGTGGGAAAGGGATAACCACAGCAGAGATAGAAGAAAACCCTGGTTCTATTCCGTGTGTACAAAGTGGTGAAACAGATAATGGCATTATTGGATATATGAATGACGCTTTTTTAAGAGATTCTAAACATACTTATATCAAGGCTCCGTTTTTAAGTCTTGCTCGTTCAGGAACTTCTGGTGTTGTTCTCATACAGAAAAAAGACAGTTATATTGGAGATAGTGTATATGCTTTAAAATTAAAAACCAAAGAGAGTATATATTTATATATTTTTTTATCCACAATTTTGAATAAAGAAAGATACAGATATACTTATGGACACAAGGTTGTTATAGAGACATATATTGATAAATCTATAAAATTACCCGCTGACAAACATGGAAACCCTGATTGGGCATATATGGAATCTTATATAAAATCCCTGCCACATGGTGATAATATATAAAACATTATTGATACTCAAAACACATTCACCCTTTCCACCCCATTTGAGTGCATAATGAAAATATAAGAATATTCGCCTGCACTTATATCCAAAGGGCTTCTTATGCCGAGGGAATCTAGGCTTATAGTTTTTCGCCAAACTGCTTGATTGTCAAAAACGCCTATTTTTTTGCATTTTTTGTCTAAAAGATAAACTCCGTAATTATTTGCGGCTATTCTATCCACGGAGCAGAAGTTTTTTTCGTTGTTTGGAATAGAAGACATCGGTTCTAAGTGAACTAGCCCCCCATTTTTTGAATACATAGCGAGATTTTGAGGTTCTGCAACATAATATTCGCTATTGGTAGCAGCCAAAGCCAAAACGTTTTGAGAAGATATGCTGCCTTTTTTAGAGCAATTGGATATGTTCCAAATTTCCAGCCCCGATCTATCTCCAACGGCAAGATCAGTTCCACTAACTGCAAAAATTCCGTTTTTGGCATAGCATTGTTCTTTATCTTCTTTGTTTTTTAAAACGGCTCCATCTTGAACATAAAAGCCATTGTTTGCAAAAATAACATCTTTTGGAAACCCATTAAACCTATATGTATTTTCCAAATTAAAAGCACACTCATATAAATTATCGCGTTTATAGTAATACACATAAGAAAAATCATCCAAAATATAAAGTTCTTTCCCATTATTTCCGGTTGCCATTTTAACTGCCCTGCCCACATTAGGCAGAAATTCGTCAAAAGAACAGGAAACTTTGCCAACCCGTCCGCCACCCCATTCCGCTCCACATCCAATTGAGAGTAGCAAGCACAAGAACCATAATTTATTCATTTTAGGTAGCCTATGATTAAATCATATATGTATAATAATATAGAATTTTCTATCTTTGAAATATGGTGGGTTATGCCTTATGAAGAAGCTAAAAATCATTTTGCTTGTTTGTGTTTTAGCTGGTATTGTAAGTTGTGCTTGCGAAGATTGCACATATTCGGAAGAAAAACTTCCCGCATACGCAAATAAAAGTGGAGAAACAGTTAAAATAATCTCAATTTGGGGAGATTACACACTGGATTGGACTGGAATAGATGATAGATATGAAAAATTTATTGACGATGGTGATACTTTGCATTATATGGAGGAAGGCTGGAGTGTTCCTTTGAGTGTTCCTGCAACTATAAATTGTGGTTTCGTTTCGTATGCAGACTGCGATAACCCAATTAGAATGGAACTGCATTTTTTAGAATATCCGCAAAAGTGTTTAATTTTTGACGGTCCAATAAAAAATGATGGAATTGATATGCGTTCTTGGGATTCATACAAGAGGGGAAAGAAAATAGATAATTGGGCTGATTTTTGGGATGGCGTGGAATATGTTTACACCATAACCCCAGAACACAAGGCAAAGGCTAAAGAAGAAGACTGCCAAAGTTCAACGGGTGAGTAATTAAAAAGGCTAGGCTTTAAGCGGTTTCCACCAGGCTTCGTTTTCCACATACCACTTAACTGTTTCGGGCAGACCCGTACTGAAAGTGTATCTTGGTTCCCAGCCAAGCTCTTTGCGAATGCGCGTGGCATCTATGGCGTAGCGCAAGTCGTGACCAAGCCTGTCGGTCACAAATTCAATTTGGGTTTCGTCTTTTCCCATTATTTTAACCAGTTCTTTTGCAATATCTATGTTTTTCCATTCATTGCTCCCGCCAATATTATATATCTTGCCAGATTCTCCCTTTTCAAGAGCTAGCAAAATTCCGCTGCAGTGGTCTTCTACGTGAAGCCAGTCGCGGATGTTCAAGCCTTTGCCATAAACGGGAATTTTTTTGCCCTGCATTAAGTTTGTCACCGCAAGGGGTATAAGTTTTTCTGGGAATTGGTATGGTCCGTAGTTATTTGAGCAACGGGTGATAACGGTATCTAGCTTGTAGGTTTCGTGCCAAGCTCGCACTAGAAGGTCAGCCCCTGCTTTTGAGGCACTGTATGGGCTGTTGGCGGCAAGGGGAGTGTCTTCGATGAAATAGCCAGTGCTTCCGAGCGTTCCATAAACCTCGTCTGTGCTAACCTGCAAATGCCTTATGCCTTTTTCTTTTGCATATTTCAGCAAATTTAATGTTCCTTCCACATTTGTGCGAACAAACACGCCTGGGTTTTTTATGGAATTGTCAACGTGCGATTCTGCCGCAAAATGCACAATTGCATCTGGCTTGCCTGCTGGCAGCAAATCGCCAGCTGCGAAAATATCCTGTTCGTTTGTTATATCTCCTTTGAAAAATTTGTAATGCGGATTTTTTTCCTCATCTCTCAAATTTTCTTTATTGCCGGCATAAGTTAAGGCATCCAAATTAACTATGTTCCAATTTGGTCTCTCCCTCAAAACGAATCGCACAAAATTTGTCCCTATAAACCCGCAGCAACCAGTTGCTAGAATATTCATAAGGGTAAAGTAGAATTTTCTAAATATAATTTATTATATATTGGAAGTATTTGAGGTTATTATGAAAAAATCGGCAACTTTAACAAGCATACAGTTGCTTAGAGCTGTTGCTGCATTAAGTGTTGTATATGCTCATTGTACTTACGAATGTTATAATTTGCCAAATTTTGGGCATTTTGGCGTTGATATATTTTTCATTATAAGTGGCTTTATTATAGCATATATGGTTTCAAAAAACACAGAATATTTTTTTATAAAACGAATTATCAGGATAGTGCCATTATACTTTCTTGTGACGATTGTAATAACATTAGCCGCTATAGACTCTCTAAATTTTATAAGCAGAACAATAAGCGTTTCGGATTTTATCAGATCAATATTTTTTGTACCGTCCGAATCTGGGAATAGTGGGTCTCCAATTATTTCGCAAGGATGGACATTAAATTATGAAATATTTTTTTATGTAATAGTAACTTTTTGCATAATATTTGCGAAGAAATATATAACAATAATTTGTTCGTTAATTCTTGCTTTGATAATAATTGGGCTGAATTGGCTAAATCCAGAAAATTATATTATGGCTTATTATAAAGAGACTATGTCTTTAGAGTTTATTTATGGCATTGGTTTATATCATTTTTATAAATATGTGAATACAAGTAAAATTCAATTCAATAAAACTGCAAAAATTATTATCTTGCCTGCTCTGGCAATAATCAGCTATGGAGCTTTGATATTTAATAATTTTGCTTCTCATAGCGAATACTTATTTCGCGGAATTCCAGCTTTGATATTGGTTGCTTCAATATTGTTTTTGGAAGAAAATATAAAGAATACAAAAATTATACAGTTTGGAGTAAAACTCGGTGAAGCGAGTTACACAATGTATTTGATACATTTTCTTATTATTAACTTCTTAGGCAAAAATTTTAACAAAATAATAGATATAAACGATATTCTTGTTATTGAGTTAATCAAAATCATAATTACCTTTATTGTAATAATATTTTTTAGCATAATAATACATAGATTTATTGATAATCCTATTCAAAATTATTTTAGGAATATGCTAAAATAAAATTTTCTATATTAATTACTAGATACCAATAAGAGGGTTTATGAAGTTGTTTCTAGGTTTTTCCGCTATTTTAGGTTCTCTTTTCATTTTTGCCTGTTCCAGCAAAGACAATCAAGTAGAAGAACCTTCGTCATCTTCTGAGTTTTTATCCTCTTCGGAAGTTTCATCTTCATCAGAGGAGGTTTCATCCTCGTCAGAAGAGATTTCGTCTTCGTCAGAGGAAATTTCATCCTCATCAGAGGAGATTTCATCCTCATCTGAAGTATTTGTTTTGTCCAGCAGTTCTGTTGAAGCTTCCAGTTCCAGCTCGGCAAAGAGCAGCAGTTCTGCTGTTGTGGCAAGCAGTTCCAGCTCGGCAAAGAGCAGTAGCAGTTCCGTTCAAGTAAGCAGTTCTTCTGTGGTAGCAACAGACCCAAAAGAGAACTTTCATATTTATTTGGCTTTTGGGCAATCAAATATGGAAGGGCAAAATCCAAATATGGGCAGTGATTTGGCTGTGAAATATAAGCAAAATGTGGATAAGCGTTTTAGGGTTATGACGGCGGTAGCTGGAAGCTATAAACTTAGCAGCGGAACCGAAAGCAGAAAACAGGGAGAATGGTACACGGCTGTGCCTCCGCTATTGAGAAATAATCTTGGAATAAGCCCAGCCGATTATTTTGGCAGAACTTTGGTTGCTGGAATACCAGATACCAACATAAAAATAGGCATTATAGCTGTTGCCGTTGCTGGAACCGCAATAGAAGGTTTGGAAAAAGGCAGTGGCGCAAATAGTTATTTTAATTCACTCTCTGGGACTTATGCACAAGCTATAAAACAAATTGCCGCCATATACGACAACAATCCATACAACCGCCTTATAACGTTAGCTAAAGAAGCGCAAAAAGTTGGGGTCATCAAGGGCATAATAATGCACCAAGGCGAGTCTGGCGCGGCAAGCGGCAACTGGGCGCAAAAGGTAAAAGGCATTTACGATAATTTGCTAAGTGATTTGGGACTTCCTGCCAATTCAGTGCCATTCTTGGCTGGCGAACCCGTAATAACTGCCTCCAATCCAAATCAGAACAATGCCACCCTCATAAGAGGTCTCACAAACACAATGAACGCCAAGCTGCCAAACGGCGCACCAGTCGCGTATGTAATTCCATCAAATGGTTGTGGAGATATGGGAGATAATATACATTTCAGCTATGATGGCTACGAAAAGTTAGGCACGCGGTATGGTGAAAAAATGTTGGAGCTTTTGTATAGTAAGTAATTTTTGAAATTTTCTATATTAATTGCTAGATATCAAGAGGAGGGTTTATGAAGCGTTATTTGGTTTTTTCCGCTATTTTTAGTTCTCTTTTAGTTTTTGCTTGTTCTAGCAAATCTAATAATACAGAAGAAGAACCTTTGTCATCTTCATCTGAAGTTGTGGTTTTGTCCTCGTCTTCTTCCGAAGCGGTTTCGTCTTCATCTGAAGAGGTGGTTTCATCTTCTTCCGAAGAGATTTCATCTTCATCTTCAGAAATACTTGCTTCGTCTAGTAGCTCTGTTGCGGCATCTAGTTCTAGCTCGGTGAGGAGTAGTAGCTCTGTAGTTAGGAGCAGTAGCTCTGTTGCGGTATCTAGTTCTAGCTCGGTAAAGAGTAGTAGCAGCAGTTCCGTTGCAGTGAGCAGTTCTTCTTTGGTGGAAATATATCAAAAAGAGAACTTTCATATTTATTTGGCTTTTGGGCAATCAAATATGGAAGGGCAATGCTCGCAGAGTAATTCAGTAGTCTATAATGACGTACTCCCAGATTCATACAAAGAAAATGTTGATTCGCGTTTTCAGGTTATGACCGCAGTGGCTGGAAATTATAAACTTGCAAAAAATGGTAGCCAAAATCGCGAACAAGGCAAATGGTACACTGCGGTTCCGCCACTTGTAAGAAATAACCTCTGCTTAAGCCCTGTTGATTATTTTGGCAGAACTATAGTAGCCAATACACCGTCAAATATAAATGTTGGCATTATTGTGGTTGCAGTGGGCGGAGCTGCCATTGAAGGATTTGGAAAAACGGGTTCTGAAAGTTATTATAGTTCACAAGAAAGCTGGATGAAAGCTTATGCGGCAAATTACGGCAACAATCCTTACAAACGCTTAGTTGACCTTGCCAAAGAAGCTCAGAAAGTAGGGGTTATCAAAGGTATTTTAATGCATCAAGGGGAATCTGGTGCAGCTAACGGCAACTATAGCCAAAAAGTAAAAGCCATTTACGATAATATCCTCGCAGACTTGGGGCTTTCGGCGAATTCCATTCCCTTTATTGCTGGTCAGGCTTATGGCAACAATAACAGCAATATAAGTTCCATTCCAAATGCAATGGGTAAAATGCCAAACGGAGAGAATGTGGGTTATGTAATTTCTTCGCAAGGATTAACGGCTGTTAGCGATAATCTGCACTTTACCTACGAAGGATACAAAACTTTGGGCGAAAGATACGGACAAAAAATGCTGGAACTTTTGTATAGCAAGTAGGGATTAATTTCTACATTAATAACCATCAATGGCAAAAATGGTTTCCCTCTTGGTTTTATTGCTCTCAGCCCTTGCTTTTGCAAGGGTTGCTTCTGTGATTACCTTGGATATGCCTGTTGGAGCACGGCAGCTCGGTATGGGAGAAGTTGGAGTTGCTCTTGGAGACGATGGCAACTCGCTTTATTACAACCCCGCAGGTCTCGCATTTGGTCCCTTGGCAAATGAATGGGAATTGTCAAAAGAAGGTAAATTCACCGCGCTTGCTGCTCGCAACCGCAGAGGTTTTTTAACTCGCAATGAAGTTTGGGCAGGAACCATGAATGGGATTTTGCACTTTGACGGGCAGGTTTGGAGAGAAAATGTAGCTATTCCTCTTGAAGGAAACGCAAAACTTAGGGATGTTGTGCGAACTTTTATAGGCTCGGAAACTTCTCTGGATTCCATATCTGGCGTGGTGCGTACATATAATGGCATAAAAACATTAAAAGAAGAAGAATTGCTGGTTGAGGTTAAAATTCCTTTTTCCGTGATGATTAAAGACTCAGTAACTGCCTTGCTTTACGAAATGCGCACCGAAAAACTTTGGGTAGGCACAAGCAAGGGATTATTTCGCTTTGACGGCAAGGGTTTCAAAGATTTTGCCCAGGAATTTGGAACACGCAAAATAACTGCCATTGCAAACCAAGGCGCAACCCTTTGGATAGGTACAGATAATGGGCTTTTTGCTTATAGAAACGGGGCTTTTGAGCAAAGAGGCACGGTTTTGCCATCTCAAAAAATAACTTCAATAGCTTGGCACGAATCTCGCAAAGAACTTTATGTTGGAGTTGACAGCGCAGGCATAGCAAGGCTAATTCCAAAACAAAACGATGGCGATAAAGATAAGTGGAGCGTATTTGCCCTTGAAGACGGCATCATAGATTTAAGCCCAAGGGCAATAGCCATAGACAGTTCTGGACATATATGGGCAGCGCACAAAGAAGGGCTTTCGCATTTTAATTTGAGAAGGTGGGAACAAGTTCGTTTTGAGAAAAACGAGGTTCACGGCATAACGGTATCTGAAAAGGGCGCTATCTGGATTGGCACAGAAAAAGGCGTGTGGAGCTATTTGCCGGAATATGCAACCCCAAGCGGTCGCAAAAGCGAAACTGAAATGAACAGAGCCGAAGATACTCAGGGACAGTGGAATCATTACCATACGGGAAATGGGCTTGCTAGCAACACGGTTTGGAATGTGCTTGCTCTTGGCAACGATTTATGGCTCAGCACAGCCTCAGGAATTGAACGCTACCACGCGGCGCAAAATCAAGTTGCGTTTTTTTACGAAAAACTTTTGCCTATTTTAAATGTTCCAGACCTCTATCATTTATACACGGGAGTCACTTTTCCGCTCGGAGATTGGGGAACTTGGGGTTTATTCGTGAATTTTATAAGTTTTGGTGAAACTTATGTTTCAGATGAAATAAATACAGAGCAAGAAGGCAGTTCTTTTAACAGTTCCGAAACGGTTGTTGGTTTGAGCTATGGAACAAAGCTGAACAAGAATTGGGGACTGGGTTTAAGTTTCAAATTTTTCTATTCTGCTCTGAGTTCTGGGGCGGCATTGCACGAGGCAGATGCAACCACTGCGAGCTATGCCATTGATATTGGCGTTTTAGGTCGCAATTTGTTTAATTTAGATGGGTTTAGGTTTGGCGCGGTGCTGGCAAATATAGGTCCCAATGTTTACTATGTGGAAAAATCCAATAGTATGCCCATTCCATTAACTTGGCGTTTTGGGCTTTCTTACGATTTAATAAAACTCCCCGACCATCGCATAACCTTGAACGCAGATTACAGCAGAATGGTTACTTACGAAGATTCCAGAGGCGATGCAGAGCCTTTTTATATCTCTTCATGGAAATCTTGGTTTTACCCAGAAACAGCAGCTAAAGACGATAACGCCATAGATACATTCAAAAAAACTTTTCAAGAAGGCGTTTTGGGCTTGGGGGCAGAATATGTTTATGCCGGCACAATAGCTCTGCGAATAGGCTATCTCCACGACAAAATAGGCAGCAGGCAGGAATTGGACATTGGACTTGGCGTTATGCTCTCCGATATGTTGCAGTTGGACATTGCAAGCATTCAAAATGTCAGCAATTTGGATGGAGTTAGGGACGGACAGCTTAGATTTGCGGGCTTGTTCAGATTTTAGCGTTACTTCTCTACTTTAATATCCGAAAAATCCGGTTCGTATTTGAATTTTGTGTATTGAAAAATTGCTCTGCCTCCGGTTTTAAGCATTGCAAAATCTGTTTTCCCGCCAAAATCTGCTTTTGAGCTTTGCAGAATACCCAAAACAAAAACCTCTTGCAAAGAAAAACTGCCCAGGAATTTAGCATCAAAAAAAGATAAATTTCCTTGGAAAGACGATACATCAAAAGAAATTTTTTTGTTTGCCGTTATTTCTGAAAAATCGCTATTTTTCGACCAAACCGCCATTTGGTTGAAAATCGCATTTTCTTTGAAAATGGATCTGGTGAAATTAACCATGCCATAAATTACCGCATTGCTGAAATCCACTTCTTTTTGAAACTCGCTTTCAAAAAAAATCACATTTCCATCAAAACGGGTGTAAGCATTGTTTTTTTTCGCCACTACCTTTTCTTTGAAAACACAGTGCATACAGAAAAAATTTGCTTTGACTCTTGCCTCAGCCAAAACTGTGCCAACCGGAGACAATTTTCCAATATCAGAAAAATCCAAAACACCTTCCACAACGGCATCCTTCATTTCAACCGACTCGCCCTTTTCCAGTTTTTTAATTATATCCCTTGCTTTAACAGTAATTTCCCCAAAGCAGGAGGAAGTAAGAGTGAGCAAAAGAAAAAGCAAAAAAGGCATAATTATTGTTTCTTTATGCGTTTAACAGGATTGGCATTCTTTCTGTACTTAGCCACTTTCTTTGCCAAAACTCCGCTTTTCTTATCTCTTTTGAGCAAGGTTTTTATCTCCGTTGGACTGTAACCATTTAGTTCTCCCAAATCCACAACGGAATGAGCAGGAGTTTTTGCCCTTTTTGCCAAGACACCGGAGTTCAAAGGCGTGGATTGCATAACGCCGTTTTTAAATTGCAAAGGCTTGCCACCCTCACTTGTTATGAAATAAAAATTATTGTCTTCGTTGCTTTCATCAATAACATTTTCATAATCGGCATATACAACCAAATAATAATCGCCAGTAATGCTTGGCATTTCATAAGGCATTTCAAAGCCACCTTCAGCTTCAGCCTCGCCTGCCATTTTGCCGGGTTTAACATTCATATTGTTCCACAATCCGCCTGTAATTGCAGAGGTATTTTCATATTTTCCCCAGCAAACATCGTCTGGTTTTGTGCAAGGTTTACCATATTCATCGGTATAATAGTCTTCAAAAATGATTTCATATTCGTTAGCATCGTAAGCATTGTAATACATATAATAAATGCCCCATCTTTGCTTCGCCAATATTTCCATTGAGCCATTGTTATACACCTCATAAGAAAATAAACGCGCTCTTGGATTGTTGGGATTTTCGTCATCTTGGTAATCTTCGGCAAATTTTGCAAGCAAATCGTAAGTATTTTTAGGCGGAGGATTTGGAATTACAGGATCTTCAGGAGGAGGAGTATTCGGGTTCTGCGCCACAAAAGCGTATTTGCAAAATTTTTTCAAAAAATAATTATAATCCACCCATATACTTCCATTATCTCCCCAGCGTTCGCCCCAGGAATTGCGAACCCTAAAAGCTCCATCTGTTCCTTTTGAATCATCATAGCCAACGAGAACCATGCCATGCCCACCGCAACTTAAATAACCATCATCAGAAAAAACTGCGCTACTTCTCCATGAATGAAAACGGTCGCAGACTTTTGCGCCGAAAATTATAGGTCTGCCTTGGGCAAGGTAGCTTTTGAAATTTTCTACTTCCATGCCTTCTATTTTATTGCCTATTTCAGAGAGTTTTTGGTTTTCGGCTATTTTGCGATAGTTTGCCAATTTGTTATTCGTGTTTCCTTTTGCTGTGGAACTGCTAGCATCGCATGAGCCACTCATATTATATGGAACGTCTGCTAGGCTGGCTGCTCCATTTGCTATAAGGGCATCCATAGCGTACGCAAAAGCCACTCCATTGCAACCTCTGCCTTTTTTATCAGAAGGAATTGCCAGCCATAAATCTTTGGGACTTGTTTGATTTGAGGCTTTTGCCAAATCCGAAGCTGTCCAATTTTTCTCTATGGCATTTAGCGCGGTTTTAAAAGCATAGCCTGTGGACCAAGCTACGCATGTGCCAAATTGTCCTTGGCTCTGCACAGGCGGGAATTTATCTTCAAGGGAAATGGATGATGGCAAGCTAGAGGCATCGGCATCTCCAAAGCGAATGACATCTTGCGGAATTACGTTCAAGCTGTCGGTTTGCAATCCTGTTCCAAAAATTTTGTTAACTACATCGTCGACTATATCGTCAACTATATTGTCAAACGTATGGTTGCCGCAGCCTAAGAGTACAAAGAGCAACGGGACAAAGTATTTTTTCATAGTCTTACTTCCTTTCTGGTTTTTTTAATTTCCGAACTAGAACTTTTTTCAGTTTCTATGCTAGAACTGGAATCTTCATTGTCATTTACAGCTTCCTTTCTTTTCTTAGCTACCGAGCTAGAACTTTTTTCAATTTTATAGCTAGAACTGGAGGCATCTTCGTTTTCCGTAGAGGAAGAGTAGCCATTATACGGTTCTTCTCTTTTTTGTATTATAGTTATTGTGCACTGCAGAAGAGGGAGCACAGATAAAACAACGATTGCCAATATTAAATGTTTTTTCATATTTTCCTACAAATTAGGTTAGCTTTGTGAATATAGAAAAGAATTTGTTATATTTTTGCTTAAAATATGTGGAAATATTCTGTATTTGCAAAAAATTTGCGTTTAACCAAGCCTTTTTTTGAAAAAGCTGGCGTAAAACAGCCAAAATACGGTGAAGTTTTGAGAAATTTGCTTTGTGATGCCTTTGATTTTGTTTTTAGGCACCCAAAACCGAGCAATCCGCTCCCAATTTTGGAAGAAATGAATAGAGGCGGAATTATTTTAACCGCGCATTACGGAAACCACGAACTTTTTGGTTTTAAGCTTGCAGAAAGTGGTTTACCTTTAAATGCTTCTGTGCAAGAGCAAAAACCCAAATTTTTTGATATGTGGCTGCAAAAAAAGAGAACATTCAACGGAAAATGCTTTGCAAAAAAAATAGAACCTGAGCATTTGATAGATTTTATAGATAAGGGCGGTTTATTCGGGCTAATCGCCGACCAGAATTTTAAAAAGCTGCCTCCGCACTCCATAAGGGAAAAATGCGAAGGAGAATTTTTGGGCGTTAAGGTTCGCTGCAACCCGCTACCCGCTTTTATTTTGAAGCACCGCCCCCAAACTCCCGTATTTTGCGGTTATTTGGGGCAAATAAAGAAAATTCCCTCAGAAAATTTTTACGCCCATTACCATTCTTGGCTGGAGAATTTGATTTTGGAAAATCCAGCGAGATGGTATGGGTGGTTTCATAATAGGTTTAATGCCGACTTGGTTAGGGTGAATTAAAAAGCATATACATGGTATAAGGCACGGACTATGTCATCTTCTTCCACTGTTTTCTTTCTTACATCCATTGAACCTTCAATTGTGATATCCGATTCAGGGAAATATTTATATTCAGGAATTAGCATCAATATGCCTCCAGTTACACCTACTTTTGGTTTGTATTTATACAATCTGCCATCGCTTTTGAGATAGCTTAAACCTAAACTTGGACCTATGTAAAACTGGCTGGCAGGGAGATTGCGGTGAAGGTTTGCAAGGAAACTGAGGGTTGTTTGGCGCAGTTGGGTAGGAAGATAAATGCGGATTATATAGGGCAGGCGAGATTGGGGCGTTTGGCAGTAATTTGACTATTAGCGTGGAATTGTACAACAGCGGAAACGGTTTGCAGGCTAGCCCTGGACTTACTGGGCAGGCTAAGGATATGCCTGGCTTGCTTGATATTTTGGAGAAGAAAGCCCCCGGAATGTTCGGAAAAATGCCCGGCATTGTTTACGTGCTGGAACCAGAATCAGCACCAGTACCAACGCCCGTGCCAGAAGATGCCGTGCCAAAGCCTGAAAAGCCTATCATCAGAACCAGTTTTTGGATTGCCATTGGGTTAGACGTGCTGGGCGCAGCGGTTATTTACGCTGGATATACGAAAGACGAAAAGATGAGTGAAGCATTGAATAAATACAATGAAATAAATCAACCGTATGAACATTACAAAGATGCTTGGAAAGATGTGGAAAGCAACCGCAGCAGTAGGAATACCCTTTATATTATTGGCGGCACGCTTTTGGCTTCGGGAGTAGGGGTGCATATATGGTTTTAAAATTTTTTCTATTCACAGTTGCATTTCTTTTTGTGTCTTGCACCGTGGCGGAACGCAATAATCCTTATGATCCGGATAGCCCTAACTGGTTCGGGAATAGTTCCAGCTCCGCGGAGTCCGTGCCTGGTTCCAGCTCGTCAAAGCCGAGCAGTTCTTCTGTTGCATCAGTTGTTTCCAGCTCAAGTTCTGTGCCGGTTCAAGCTGGGATTATTTATGGCAAGTCTGTGGATTATCAGGGCGAGACTTACCAGACTGTTTTGATAGGTTCGCAGACTTGGTTCAAGAGGAATTTGAATTATGCCGTTGAGGGTAGCAGGTGTTATGATAATGACCCTGCCAACTGCGAAACTTACGGCAGGCTATATACTTGGATAGCGGCAATGGCTTTACCATCCAATTGTGAAAGTAATGAGTGCTTTTCACAGATATCCGATAAGCATAAAGGGATATGCCCCAGTGGTTGGCATATTCCAAGCAAAGCTGAATGGGCAGCACTGGGAAAATTTGCTGGCGGTGGAATCAAATTAAAGGCGGATAACGGGTGGAATTCCTATCAAGGAAAACCTGGTACCGGCACAGATGATTACGGATTTTCCGCCCTGCCTAGTGGTTGCGATAATTCCAGTACAAACCGTGCTGTCGGCTACCACGGATTATGGTGGAGTTCTAACGAAAACGATATTAACAAAACAATCGGTCTAGTTATGAGCTACAACAGTGAGAGGTTATCTGAGACCAACGCTGATAAAACTCTTGTTTTTAGTATCCGTTGTGTGAAGGACTAAGTGCGTAGTGCCGCTGCTGGCGAAGCAGGCAGTGTTGCTGGTAAATCAGCAATCGGGAAAATCCTGATAATCGGGGGCATCGTGGTTCTGACAAAAATCACTATGCAGTTGCTGGACTGCCCATCAAACCCATCTTTTTCTTAGCTTCTGCTAGAGTAACGCCAGATTCCAAAAGGGCAAACAATTCTCGCATTTGCTGCTGATGTTCAGCCTCGCATTCCTCGCGAGTATCTTCACTGGCTTCTTCCCTTGCCACCGCTAGGGCTTCATCCATAGTCCATTCTCTCAACAACATATTTTCTACCTCCGAGCCGTGCCTCTCCAGAAAAGATACTAAAATATTTTTGCTAATGCAAGCCTTCACTGCCAATTTTATGGCTTCGCGAAGTTCCATAGACCTTAAATTCTCCTTTATCTGTGCTATGAACTCCTCGTAGCCACTCAGAGCTTGGCTTCTACTTGCCATCTCCGCATTACGACCCTTATTTATGTTATATATTTTTACAACCAGCTCTAAATATAAGTCAGGGGTTTTAAACTTATAGGAATCAGATAATTTTAGCTCCTTATAGTCTGGGAATTTTTTATCACCATTGTACAGAACTATGAATTCTGGGGAGGGTATCATTATTCTTTTCTGCTTGTAAAGACTTTTTCTATTAACTATCATATCGTATTCCGCCGATAAATACTGAAGCATTCTCAGTGGCATATTGTTATTGATAGAAGATTGGTGCTCAATTAGGACTATGAGCTTATCTTCCATCACAAAAGCTATATCGTTGATTTGATTCATGTAAAGCACATCTGAGAGAGTCACAATCTCTATCTTTGTGCTTTCTGGGTAGCTTTTGCCGCTAATTGCGCTGTATAGCTCCAATAAATTACTTTTTTCACTGAAAAGACACGTAAAAACGCTATCTTTGTGATTGCGGTTGGTTTTAGCCTCAGTCATTTTTGAACCTCCATTTTTGTTTGTACCTATTAGACGTAAAAAAACGGGAAAAAAATTCAAAAATCGTAATTTTGCAAACAGGTGTTGACATTTTTGTGTATTTTTTCCAAAATTAACAGAAAAAGCCAATAAATGTGGCTCATTCTGTTAATACTGTAAATTCTGGTTCTGACAAAAGAAATTTTCTACATTCCAGCCACCATAACACAAAACCTCAGAATTTGGATGTTGCCGTAAAAATTTCTATATTACTTCAAATTAAATAAGAGGGAACCTATGGAAGAAAAATCAATAACAGATGACGGTTTGTTTAACCATAATCTCTTTATTGTGTGGAAACCCGAATATGATTTGGGAATACACATTATTGACGAGCAACACAAGGGGATTGTGTCCACCATCAATTCTCTGTTTTATGCAATGCAGAATAAACACGGCGAAAATGTACTCAAATCGGTAATCGGTATGGTGACCGAATATACGCACATACATTTTGATGTTGAAGAGGAATTTTTGCGCAAATGCGGATTTAGCGATTTTAAAAAACATCAGGCTTGGCACAATGAGTTGAGGCATAAGCTATCCCATGAGGGAAGCAGAAGTTTATGGGACCACAATCCTCAAGAATTTTTGGATTTTCTCAAAGATTGGTGGATAGACCATATTTGCGAAAAAGACCGAATATTTAGGGATTATCTTTTGTCTGGAGCATGAGCTTCCTTTCCATTTTCAAGGCTCGTTTTATTTTTGTGGCAGCATAACGCTCTGCCCTTGTTGGGCGTTCTTTCACAGGTGCTTCCTCAATTTCTTCGGGGGGTAGCTCAATGTCTTCGGGGTTTGCAAAAATTTGAGGTGGTTCAAAAAGCTGCACGGGCAAATTGTTTTTTTCGCGGTTTTTTCGCAAATAGTCAAGAGCTTTTTTTAAGGATTCATCCTCTTCTATTTTGAATTCCATTGATTTTTTTGTCTTGGGGTGTTCGAATTTTATTTTATAAGACTGCAAAAGCTGGGCAGGGGTAAATTCCAAAAGTTTTTCTGCCACAGGTTTGTAAATGGTATCCACCCTTTTTGCGCTTTCTTCCCTACCCTCATAAAGCGGGTCTCCCACAACTGGATTCCCCAAGTATCTCGAGTGAACCCTTATTTGGTGGGTTCTGCCTGTATTCAGTTTGAACTCTACCAAAGATGCAATGCCATAAGTTTCCAGCGTTTTATAATTTGTTTTTGCAACTTTGCCATCTGCCTGCACACTCATTTTAAGGCGGTTTCTTT
>JAITFP010000059.1 GCA_031281275.1 Candidatus Fibrimonadaceae bacterium | reverse complement strand
GGAATGGGTGCCTACTCCCCTGCCCCGCTTGTGAATGATGAAATGCTTGCCAAAATAAAAAAAGAAATTGCCCTTCCCACATTGCAAGGAATGGCAAAAGAGGGAAATCCATACACAGGCGTTTTGTTCATAGGCATAATGGCAACAAAGCAGGGACCAAAAGTGGTGGAATACAACTGCAGACTAGGCGACCCCGAAACCCAAGCGGTTTTAGCGGTGTACAAAGGTGATTTACTGGATTTATTTCACAAAGCCGCAACCGGGAAATTAAAAGAAATCGCAGAAACTGAGCCGCAGGGCTATGCCGCTGTTGTTGTTGTTGCAAGCAAAGGATACCCAGGCAAATACGAAAGCGGAAAGGCAATAAGCGGAGTTGGCGAAGCGGAGAAAAAAGGAGCGGTGGTTTTGCACGCTGGAACAAAACTTCAAAATGGCGAGTTGCAAACAGCAGGCGGGAGGGTTTTTGGAGTGGTAGGAAAAAGTGACACGCTAAAATCCGCACTTGATATTGCGTATTCCGGTGTGAATGAGATAAAATTTGAAGGGGTTTATTTTAGGAAGGATATTGGGAAGAGGGGGTTATAGTAAAAAATTCCCCAGCATCCTTTTTCCAAGCGGGGTCATTATACTTTCGGGATGAAATTGAATTCCCTCAACATTAAGCGTTTTGTGGCGAACTCCCATTATCTCGCCGTCTTCCGAAGTAGCGGTTATTTCTAAACAATCCGGTAAACTTTCTTTTTCAATAACAAGGCTGTGATAGCGCATTCCGTCAAAGGGTTCGTCAATGCCTGCAAACACGCCTTTGCCGTTTGCATTTATCTTTGAAGTTTTTCCGTGCATGAGCCTTTTTGCGCCAATAATTTTTCCACCATAAAAATGCCCTATGGCTTGGTGACCAAGGCACACGCCAAAAATAGGAATTTTGCCAGCAAAATAACCAATGGATGCAACTGTTATTCCTGCATCTTCGGGGCGACCTGGACCAGGCGAAAGCAAGAGTTTTTCCGGTTTTAATTCCGCCGCTTCTTCTATTGTAATTTTATCGTTTCTAATAACCTTTACATCTGCCCCAAGCTCCAAAAGGTATTGGTAAATGTTATAGGTAAAACTATCATAATTGTCTATAAGGAGTATCATAGCATCTCCAAGGCTTTGGCAACAGATTTTGCTTTATTTATGGTTTCTTGCCTCTCCGTTTCGGGGTCGCTGTCTGCAACTATGCCTGCCCCCGCCTGCAATGTCAGTTTGCCGTTTTGCACAACTGCAGTGCGAATGCAAATTGCAAAATCCATTCTTCCGTCAAAAGTCATATAGCCAACCGCACCGCCATAATTGCCCCTTGCCCTTGTTTCGCACTCCGCAATTATCTCCATAGCCCTAACCTTTGGTGCGCCAGAGAGCGTGCCTGCTGGGAATGCGGCTTTTAAAACATCAAAAATATCGTAGGAATTATCAAGTTCTGCTCTTATGTTAGATACAATGTGCATAACGTGGGAATATTTTTCTATGATCATAAAATCATTTACTTTAACAGTTCCCGCTTTTGCAATTCTGCCAAGCTCATTGCGCCCTAAATCCACAAGCATAACGTGTTCGGCAACTTCTTTTTCATCTTTTAAAAGTTCTTCCGCAAGGCGTGAATCATCTTCTGCGGTTTTTCCTCTTGGTCTTGTGCCTGCAATGGGGCGGAGCGTTGCAATGCCGTTTTCTACCCTAATCATCGTTTCAGGGCTGGAACCAACAAGTGTTATGCCACCGAGTTTCATAAAGTAAAGATAAGGAGAGGGATTTATAAATCTCTGCGCTCTGTATAACCCTAGCAAATCCGAGGGTGCATCGCAAACAAAAGCCTGAGATGGAACGCATTGGATAATATCGCCTGCAACAATATGTTTCTTTATTTTTTCCACCATCGCTCTAAAATCTTCTGGCTGCATTAGGGGTTGGGGAATATGTGCGGATTTTGGGGGTATGGGGTATGGGGTATGGGGTATGGGGTTTGAGAGTTTTTTTAACGTGAAGTTTAGTCTTTCTTTTGCGTTTTGGAAATCGTCTTCCGAAAAAGCGAAAGACATTAGATCTAGGGTATGGTGAACATTGTCAAAGGCTAAAAGTATTTCTGGCAAAATAAAATGTGCGAACGGTTGTTCGGGTGGCAATTTGCTTTTTACCCTTGGTTCAAAAAAAGATACCATTTCGTAAGCAAAATAACCCACAAAGCCGCCTTTGAATTTTGGTAAGCCTGCAAGCTCTGCATAGCAATATTCACTTGCTATTTTTCGCAAAACATCCAAAGGCTCGCCATTATGTGGAATTTCTTCTGTTTTTCCTTTTTTATTCACTTTTACAATAGAGCTAAAAACTTGAATTTCCAAATGCGGAGAAAATCCTAAAAAACTATGTCTCCCCCAATGCTCACCGCCCTCAACAGATTCAAATAAAAAAAGCGAGCTTTCGTCCATAAACTTGGAAAGAACGCTAACAGGCGTTTCGGTATCTGCCAAAATTCGCACACCCACGGGAATAATAAGGTTTGCACCGCCTGGTTTTTGAGCGAGCATTTCCTTGTATTCTTGGTCGCTTGGGTATTCTCTTATTTGCATGGTGTATAAGGTAGAAAACTAGTTGAAAATACTCTATGGCTTAAAATTTTAAAATCAGGGAAAAGCTTTTGAATTTTCGCACCATATTGTTCACTTGCAACACGCGGGTCTAACAAGAGCAGGGCTTGTTTTTTATTTGAGCGTGAAATTGTAGAATAAGCCTTTCTAAGAGTAAGAGCGGTTTCTGGGAATGTTATGAGCGTAAAACCATTTTTGTTCTGTTCTTTAAAAATTTCCATTTGCTTTGCAAGCACTGGTTCTTTAATGTCTGGGAATGGAAGCCTTGAAATTACCACAAGGGTATTTTCTGGCAATTCAATTTCTTCCAAGGATTTCAATTCGTCTGGAGTTCCAACTAAAACGCTGCCCGCCTCTTTTTGAAAAAAGCCTGCCAAGTTGAAGAAGTTGCCATCTGTGCCTTGAAAAAAACAGTTTTTGCTTTTTAAGGTTTCGTCTTTTCTCACCTCTGCTTGCAATTTTGAAATGGACGACATATCGGTGAAAATAAGGGTGTTGCTCCCGTTTTTAGAAATAATTTCGCACAGGGTTTTTGTCAATTCTTCTGAGAATTTTTCCTCGGTTGGTTTTGGCAAAAAATCTGCGGCAAAAACCTGTGGAGGTTCTTTTGAAGTTTTAGAATCAAAAATTTTTGTTTTAGGATTTTTTCCAAACAGTGCAAAACGATTTATTAAATATTCAAACTGCCCATTTATGCTAAGGGTATCGGAAACAAACAATGCCGATTTAAGCGTTGGATAAAGAGATTTCCATTTGGAGGAAATATTGATTGGCTCCGCACGGAAATTTACCTGATGCGGATTGGAACTATTTTCTATCCAATAAACAAATTCGCTATGAGATGCCGCAAAAAAGAAAGATATATCGCTTGAAATTTTTCTTATGTCAGAAGCGAACTGCATACAGTCTTTTGCCTTGCTTAAATCATTTTCAGCATAAAATTCCGTGCTGGCTTTTTCTATTGTTTCTAGCAACGCTTTTAATGAATTTTGTAAAGGCTCCGAAGAAATTCCCGTTTCGCTTGAAAGGTTTTGGTTATAGATTATTCTACGTTTTTTCTCTTTGTTGCAATAAGTTTGAATTTCTTTTAACAAATTCAAAAATAATTTCTCGCTTTCAACCGCGGCTTCTTCCCATTTTTTGCTCCATATATTCTGTTTTATGGAATTTTTCAAAATGTAAAAATGCAAATTCCTCCCAAAAACTTTTCTGCTCTCTTGGATGAGTTTGCAGGCATCGTCAAAAATTATTTTTTCGCAGTGCGGCAAAAGAGCAAAATCTGTTTGCATATTCTGCAAAAACAATTGATGAGGCACAAACAGCAAATTGGAATTTTCTGCCGCCTTTTTTGCGTTTTGAAAATGGCATTTTGAAAAATGCTCGCACTTCTCGCCAAGGCAAGATGGTGCTTCGCAGGCTATTTTTTTCCACAAAATTGGGTTCCGATTATAATGCAAAACTTCGTTTAAATCTCCTGTTTTTGTTTTCTCAATCCAGGTTATTATGGCAAAAAATGCTATGCGTTCTTCTGTTGTTAAGTAAAGTTCCGCATCGCTTAAGCAGTTGTGATATTTACGGGGGCACACATAGCTAAAACGTTCTCTAAGTGTTGCAGAACGAACATTCTCATCTATAGGCGGTAGTTTTTGCAATTTTTTTTTCGTTGCCGTTATTAAAATTTTTTCTTTTGCTTGCTTTGCGTGTTGCACGGCAGGGGTTAAATATTCAAATTCGTTATCACATTCCGCCAAGGCAATTTGCTGTTTTGAATGGCTGTTTGCGCTTAAAATTTCCGTAACAAATTCGTTGTATTCCATAAATTCTCCTAAAACAATGGTTCGTAGGCAGTGCCCGTAGCCATTTTCTTTAAATTTTCTTTAGTTGTGTTGCTGTTTTTTTCCAGCTCTTCCAGTCCAAGCAAAAAAACTTTTCCGCAAGCCTCTGCATCTGGCAAGGCACGGTGCGAGGCAGATACCTCTATATTCAGTTGTTTTATCAAATTCACCAACTTATGGCTATCAAAAGTCCAAGCCGCTTGAGCTATGGCAAGGGAATCCCAAAAAACAAATTCCTTGTTTTTAAGCCCGTTTCTGTTAAGAGCAAGCATAAAAATTTTTGAATCAAAGGCGGCATTGTGAGCAACAAGAGGCGAGTTGCCTATGAATTCCAAAATTTGCGGAGCTATTTCTTTGAACGGCTTTGCCTCGTTAATTTCGTTTTGCGCAATGCCTGTTAAATAATAAACAAAGGCAGGAACCTCTTTTTGCGGTTTCACCAAAAAATCAATGCTAGCGGCAATGCTGCCATTTTCAAAGCGAACAAGGGCAATATTTATAATTTCGTCCTTCTCGGCATCTAAACCAGTGGTTTCTAAATCAAGTGCAATAAAGTTTTGTGGTAGCATATTTTAAATGTAGAAAATTTAATTCAGGTTAAAGTTGCGGGGGCAGGACTTGAACCTACGACCTTCGGGTTATGAGCCCGACGAGCTACCAACTGCTCCACCCCGCGGCAAAGTTATGTAAAATATAGAATTTTTTTTTGTAATTGTCAAGGTATTTGTGGAAATTTAACACAAATTCGGCGATAAAATTTGACAAAAACCAGAAAAATTGCTATATTTATAGACCTATGAAAAATATAGAGAAGCATCGCAATATTGGTATTTCCGCTCATATAGATTCCGGAAAAACAACTTTAACTGAACGCATTTTGTTCTACACAAAACGCATCCACGCCATCCACGAAGTTCGCGGAAAAGACGGTGTTGGCGCAACAATGGATTCTATGGAATTGGAACGTGAACGCGGCATCACCATTCAAAGCGCAGCCACTTATGCCACTTGGAAAGACATAACCATAAACATAATAGATACTCCGGGTCACGTGGATTTCACAATTGAGGTGGAACGCTCGCTAAGAGTGCTAGACGGCGCAATCCTGGTTCTCTGCGGCGTTGCCGGAGTTCAGTCTCAGTCCATAACGGTAGATAGGCAAATGCGCCGCTACAATGTTCCACGCATAGCTTTTGTGAACAAATGCGACCGTGCCGGCGCAAACCCACTCCGCGTTGCCGACCAGCTCCGCGAAAAACTGCACCACGTGCCTTGCGTTATGCAAATTCCAATAGGCTTGGAAGATAAACTGAAAGGCGTTGTGGATTTAGTTAAAATGAAAGGTTTCCTTTTTGAGGGAGCAAATGGGCAAGACATTAAAGAGATAGAAATCCCAGAAGACTTAAAGGCACAAGCGGCTGAATACCGCACAAAAATGATAGAATCCGTTGCCGATTTCAACGACCACATAATGGAACTAGCCCTTGAAGGCAAAGATGTTCCGGAAAACCTGCGAACAGAAAACATACGCAAAGCTACAATAGAATTGAAAATCACCCCGGTATTCATGGGTTCTGCCTATAAAAACGTGGGTATTCAAAAACTTTTGGATGGCGTAACCGATTATTTGCCAAATCCAACAGAAGTTAAAAACATCGCCCTTAACATAGACAAAAACGAAGAGCCAACCGAAATGGAAAGCAAAGACGATAAACCCCTTGTTTGCTATGCCTTCAAATTGACAGACGACCGCTACGGACAGCTCACTTATGTTCGCATATATCAGGGTATGTTGAAAAAGGGTTTATCCATTACCAACATGAGTACTGGCAAAAAGGTAAATGTAGGACGTTTGGTTCGAATGCACGCAGACCAAATGGAAGATATTACCGAAGCAGGAGCTGGCGATATTGTTGCATTGTTTGGCATAGATTGCACAACCGGCACCACCTTCACAGATGGCACTCTCCACATGAACATGACCAGTATGCACGTTCCAAACCCTGTTATTGAACTTGTTATTGAGGCAAAAAACAGAGACGACTTGGCAAACCTTTCAAAAGCACTCAACCGTTTCACCAAAGAAGACCCCACGTTCCAGGTTTATGTGGATAAAGAAAGTGGGCAAACCGTTATCAAAGGCATGGGAGAATTGCATTTGGATGTTTATGTTGAACGCATGAAACGCGAATACAAAGTAGAAGTTCAAACCGGAGCACCGCAAGTTGCCTACCGCGAAACAATCACAAAGTCCGCTGGTTTTGACTACACCCACAAAAAGCAAACAGGTGGTTCGGGTCAGTATGCAAAGATTATGGGCGAAATGCGCCCAATGCCTGTAGAAGGCGATATGGAAAAGGTGTACAATTTTGTAAGCTCCGTTGTGGGCGGTCGCATTCCAAAAGAATTTATCCCCAGCTGCGACAAAGGCTTTCAAAGCTGCATGGAAGCGGGTTCTTTGATAGGTTTCCCTGTTGTTGGCATAGAGATGGAAGTTAAAGATGGCCAATACCACCCTGTTGATTCTTCTGATATGGCTTTCCAAATTTGCGCTAGAATGGCTTTCCGCGAGGCTTTCCAAAAAGCTGGCGCCCAAGTGCTTGAGCCAATTATGAAAGTTGAGGTTCAAACCCCAACCGAATTCCAAGGCAGCGTGGTGGGTAATCTTTCCCAACGCCGCGGCACAATTCAGGCAACCAGCGAACAGCAAAGCTACACCACAATAATCGCAGAAGTTCCCCTTTCCGAAATGTTTGGCTACGCAACCGATTTGCGCTCAATGACTCAAGGAAAGGCAGAATTCACAATGGAATTCTCCAAATACTCCCCTGTGCCTCGCGGCATTCAGGAAGAGTTGATTAAGAAGTATGGTGATAAGGCGAAAGCGGCTGGAAGGTAATGCCTTTTATCGGAAAAACAATGCTTAATAGAGCTTGCAGTGCAAGCCCATTGAATGCTTTTTCCACTAGCAATTTCACACTAGCTGCTATCCAAGCAAGCCGAATAAATCCGTTGTCTTTCGCTGCACCCCCACCCCCCCCCCCCCCCCCATTTATACTCTAAAAGTTTTAACGTATTTTGCGTACAAACTACCCACACTATTCGAACCTCTTGGCGAATCGTCTCCGCTAGAAGCAGAGAATTTTCGCTATTCAAAAATCACCACAAACAAGGAGAATCACAATGAACAAACAAAAAATAGCACTTATAGTAGCCAGTGGGCTTGGCATGTTGGCTATACTCATGCCTTGGGTCAATGTTCCCCTTTTGGGATCTATTAGCGGCAAACAGATACCTGATGATAGGTGTTGGCTGCCTTCTATCATTTTTGCAATACCGTTGATAATTGCGCTTTTGGGGGATAGAGCAAAACCATTAATCGGCAACATTAAATATGCGGCGTTTATCCCAGGATTGATTAATGCTATTGGTGGCATAATGGTGATAGCCAATTTTGAAGAAATAAAAAAATCTTTTTTGACTGAAATTGGAAATAAAGCCGGAGCTTTTTTAGGCAAGGATGCTATGAGCCTTTTAGATGGCTTAGGAGGCTCTATTGAGCAAGCGGCAGAACAGGCACTTAAAGCCATTTCAGTTGGCTTTGGCATATATTTAATAATCATAGCTGGTATTGGCGTATGCTTAATATCCCTTTTTGCAAAGTGGTTTGGCAACACTGAGGAACCTGCCACCGAAGAAAATGATGTATTAAAAAATCTGCATTTACTGAATGACAAGTTCAAGCACTTGCCAGCAGGCAAACGTAAACTAGTCATTATATCGCTAACCTCGTTAGCTTTGTTAATCGGAATTATTTGTATAATCAAGAATATTGGAGAGCCAGATGTGGATTTTTCATTAGTTCCTGTAAAAGGAGCTAATGGAGAATATCAGTATATAGATATTCCCAAAAAAGGGAAAATTGTAATCAACCCTCAATTTGAGCAGGCGCACTTATTCAGGGATGGCTTGGCATTGGTGAAAACTAGTGGCACAGAGGGAAAATATGGCTACATTGACAAAAATGGTAAACTTGTGATAGCTCCGGTTTATAGCAAAGCACAAGATTTTAGTGATGGCGTGGCTTGGGTTCAAATGGAAAACCAACCGCCAATGCTCATAGACAAAAAAGGAAAAATGATTTTGCAAATAGATTCCCTAGTTGCTGCTTTTCCTTTCAATGATGGCATAGCGGGAATAATTGTTTACAGTCGGGGGCAGGAATTAACGATGTTTATAGACAAAAAAGGGAATCCTGAGGCTACAGTAGATGTAACGAGCGAATTTGCAATTCCAATCATGAAAGATGGAATGTATTTATTCCAAGATAAGATTAGCAAAAAATATGGTTATAAAAACAAAAATGGCGAAATTGCGATAAATGCGCAATATGACAGTATTGTTTTTTTCCTAGACGGAATGGCTACTATTTTGAATGACAAAAAATGGGGTGTCATTGATAAAAAAGGAAACATAGTAATAAACCCGCAATATGAGTCATTAATAAACAATGGCAATGGCTTGTTTTCAGCTAAGATCGGCAACAAATGGGGCTATGTCAATAAAAAGAACGAGATAACAATAAATCCGCAATTTGATTTGGCAATGGGTTTCAATGGAAATAAACTTGCCCCAGTGCTAATGGGTGATAAAATGGGTTATATAAACAAGGAAGGACAGTTAGTAATAAATCCGCAATTTCGTGGTGGAGCCCTTCCATTTAACGGCGATTACGCTATGGTATTTAATACCGAAGGCAAAGCTGGTTTTATAGACAAAACTGGTAGTTTTGTTGTTTCACATTTGTACGATTTAGGCAATGATTTAAAAAATGATGATTATTTAGTTGCAAGCAAACAAAATATTACTGGAGGCTTGCCCATACAATACAACGGGGATTTTGATATATACGAAAGATTGAAAGAAAAAATAGAAGAAGAGAGGCTAAGAGCAATAGCAGCAGCTTCGGGTAGTTTTACCGATTCTCGCGATAACAAGACGTATAAAACAATTAAAATCGGCACACAAACTTGGATGGCGGAGAACTTGAACTATATTGGCGATGGCAACCTCGGATTGTGTCATGGAGACAAACCTAGGGAGCAAATTCGCAAGCCGGAGAATTGCGAAAAATACGGTCGCCTTTACGACTGGAGCGAGGCGATGGGCTTGAATAGAGAATACAACCGAAAGAAATTCGGGAATGACGACAATGTGCAAGGAGTTTGCCCTAGCGGTTGGCATTTGCCGAACAAGGATGAATGGAATACTTTAATGACGACCGTTGGTGGCGACACTGATGGCAAAAAGTTAAAAGCAAGGGACGGATGGAACGAAGACGGCAACGGCACGGACGATTTCGGCTTTTCCGCCCTGCCGGGCGGCTTGACCATCGGCTCCAGTTTAGGCATCGGCTCTATCGATTTAGACATCGGCAAATTCGGAGCTTGGTGGAGTGCCACAGAGAGCAACGCATCAAGATTTGCGCACATAATTGCCATGAAAGTCTTCCGCAATGGATTGCGCGGAGAACACTATAAATCCGACTTGGCTAGTGTCCGCTGCATAAAAGATTACGAAGCTACAGCCGAGGAAATAGCAGCAGCAACCAAAGCCTCTGCCGAAGCAAAAGCAAGTGCCAAAACCTCTACCAAGTCATTTACCGATTCCAGAGACGGCACAGCATATAAAACAGTTACGATAGGCAAACAAACTTGGATGGCGCAGAATTTAAATTATAATATAGAAGGCGGTAAATGCTACAGCAACAATCCAGAAAACTGCGAAAAATACGGACGGCTTTATAATTGGGCAGCAGCCATAAAAGCCTGCCCAAGCGGTTGGTATTTGCCAAGCAATGATGAGTGGGATATTCTGTACCACATTGCTGATGGCACTAGCGGTGTGAAAAGTCCATACAAGAGCGAAACAGCAGGCAAATATTTAAAAGCGACAAGCAACTGGAATTCCTATGAAGAAAAATCGGGTAACGGAGAAGATGCATACGGCTTTACGGCTTTGCCAGGTGGAAGCGGCAATTCTAGCAATTTCATCTTCCTTGGCAACAACGGCTATTGGTGGAGTGCCACGGAAAACGATACATATGGTGCTTACTACCGATTTATGCTTCACGATAGCACTGTTGCTGGATGGAACAGCAACAGCAAATCGCTACTGCTCAGTGTTCGCTGCATAATGGGAGATAAAGATTCGAAAACGGAAAATTATATGCGACAAGCACGACCTACTTCGTATAAGAGAGATAACGATTTGGAAAGAGAAAACTATAAAAGAAAAAAAGGCGAGAAAAAACGGGCAAGCGGAGTTCCTCGCTCTTACAGTTACTAAAACTATGCACGCTGCGTTAGCAAAGCCAAAAAGAATTTGCACCGTGGTGGTGTGATACCTTGCCAAAACCGTGTTCCAAGGGGTTTGACGGGGGTAAAACAAAAGGGAAAAAGGAGATAGAAAAATGAAAAAGACAATAACAATGCCAATCTTGCTTTGCGTTGCCGCTTTCGCTCAACAGAAAGGTTCTTTCACCGATTCAAGGGACAAAAAGACCTACAAAACTGTGAAAATAGGCGAGCAAACTTGGATGGCGGAAAATTTGAACTACAACGATAAGAGCGACCTTTTGTTTAGTGTTCGTTGTGTGCAAGACTGAAGCGTAACCCGCTACTAGCCTCAAGGCAAGCGGCGTTGCTTTGAGAAATTTTTTCTACATTTCCACCATTAGGGAATATTCTTCACCTACATTCCAGTCGCCCTAATGCAAGACTTCAAAATTAGGAGATTTCATTATGGGCAAAAAAGAAGCCAAAATTGTGTTCAATATGAACGCTCTAACATTAACCACAGGCAAAATAGAATCCAGAATTTTTACTATTCGGGGCTTGCAGGTTATGCTAGATAGGGATTTAGCCGAATTGTATCAAGTTTCGGTTAAAGCTCTTAATCAAGCGGTAAAAAGAAATGAAAGTAGATTTCCTGTAAGATTTCGTTTTCAATTAAGTGAAAATGAAACAAATGAACTGGTCACAAATTGTGACCGGTTCAAAACGCTAAAACATTCGTCAATTCTACCAAGTGCATTTACAGAATCTGGCGTGGCTATGCTATCTGCCGTTTTGCATAGTGATACAGCGGTTAGAGTAAGTGTACAAATAATGGATGCTTTTGTAAAAATGCGAAAACTCATAGCTCAAAGCAACGGCATAATTCAACGAATAGAAAGCGTAGAGCAAAAACAAGTTGAAACCGATAAAAAGATAGACAAAATTTTTAACGCTTTAGAAAGCAAGGAAGCTGTTCCAAAATGCGGAGTATTTTTTGACGGACAAATTTTTGATGCTTATGTTTTAGCGAATAAAATCATTAAATCTGCAAAGAATTCCATAATTTTGATTGATAATTACATAGACGAATCTGTTTTGACAATGTTAGGTAAAAAATCCGAAAATGTAAAAGTTACTTTACTTACAAAAAACATATCAAAGCAATTAAACTTAGATGTGGCAAAATTCAATCAGCAGTACCCGAATATAGAAGTAAAGGCTTTCAACCTTAGCCACGATAGATTTTTGATTATAGATAACAAAGATATTTATCATTTGGGAGCAAGTTTGAAGGATTTGGGTAAGAAATGGTTTGCTTTTTCTAAAATGGAAAACGAAGGATTATCTTTGTTGGAAAAGATTAGGGCATAAATACGCAATCGAGGGCATCGAGGTTCAGACAATTTTCTAAATTCTCCCATAATGCAAACCCGCACTCAATTCCCTGTTCTATCTCAAACAATAAACGGTCATCCGCTTGCCTTTTTGGATTCCTCCGCAACAACGCAAAAACCGCTTTGCGTTATTCAGGCTATGAACGATTTTTACACAAACCATTACTCCTCGGTGAAAAGAGGAGCTTATGCTCTCTCTGCACAAACAACACAAAAGTTTGAAGAAACACGCTTGAAAGTTGCAAAGTTCATAGATGCACCTAACGAAAATTCCATTGTTTTCACAAAAGGCACAACGGAGAGCATAAACTTGGTAGCTTGGAGCTATGGGCTTGCAAATTTTGAACCTGATGATGAAATTTTGCTATCCGTTTTGGAACACCACGCAAATATAGTTCCTTGGCAGTTGGTTGCCAAAGAAAAGGGGGCAAAAATAAAGGTTATTCCCTGCGATGATAACGGGGATTTGCAAATATCAGAACTGCAAAATTTACTCAGCGAAAAAACAAAAATCGTAGCCATTGCAAATATAGCCAACAGCATAGGAACTGTAAATCCTTTAACCGAAATTATACCCATAATCCGCAAACTTGCCCCAAAAGCAAAAATTCTTGTGGATGCGGCTCAAGGTGCTGGACATTCAAAAATTTCTGTTAAAAATCTTGACTGCGATTTTTTGGCATTCAGCGGACATAAAATTTATGGACCAACGGGAGTGGGTGTTCTCTATGGCAAACCGGAAATTTTGGAAAATATGCCGCCTTGGCAAGGTGGTGGAGAAATGATAGATAATGTTTCTTTCAAAGGCACAACATTCGCTTTGCCACCTGCTCGCTTTGAAGCTGGCACTCCTCCCATAGCCGAGGTTCTAGGTCTTTCCGCCGCAATAGATTGGATAACCGAAACAGGAATGGATAACATAATTGCCCACGAAAAGCAAATCACAGAATATGCCCTAACCGAACTGAAAAAAATAGAAGGAATGCGAATTATAGGCAACCCAAAAAATCGAGGCTCAATAATTTCACTTACTAGCCACATTCACCCTCATGATATTGCTATGATATTGGACGAAGAGGGCATAGCCGTGCGTTCTGGTCATCACTGTGCCCAACCCACAATGGAGCGCTTTGGCATAGTTGCTACCCTCAGGGCTAGCTTTGCCGCTTATACAGAGCCTTGGGAAATAGACTGCCTATGCTCAAGTTTAAAAAGGGCTGTGTTAATATTTTCTTAACACCGCTTTAATCATTCTTTAACAAAAAAACTTCTATATTATGTCTATGAAGATAGGAATACTTACAAGCGGCGGGGATTGCGCTGGGTTAAATGCTGTTATATACGCATTTGAAAAAGCAATTACTGCAATGGATCCAAAAGTTGATCTTTATGGAATTATTGGAGGCTATACCGGGCTTATAAACCGTGAATACAAGCATTTAAAGCATGAAGATTTTTCAAATATATTCAACACTGGCGGAACCATACTCGGCACTTCTCGCCAACCATATAAAAAATTAATTCAGGATGAAGGACGTCATAAAGTTGACTCAATGAAAGAAAATTATCACAAAATGAATTTAGATGCCTTAATTATTTTGGGCGGACAAGGCACTCATAAAACCGCCGCGCTTTTATCCAGCGAAGGGCTTAACGTAATAGCTTTGCCAAAAACCATAGACAACGATCTTTGGGGAACAGATTTCACCTTTGGCTTTCATTCAGCGGTAAATGTGGCAACAGAATGCATAGACAGAGTTCAAACCACGGCAGCAAGCCACAGACGCGCAAAGATAGTTGAAATTATGGGTAATAAAGTTGGGTGGCTCACGCTTTATGCTGGCATTGGCGGCGGAGCAGATATTATACTCATTCCAGAAATACCTTATGATATTGACAAGGTTATCAAAGCGGTTGAATTAGTAAAAAAGCACAAGGGCTTTTGCATAATTGCCGCAGCGGAAGGAGCAATGGATAAGGAAGAGGCAACCCTTACCAAAAAAGAACGCTATCAAAAACGCGAAGAACGAGGTGAAGTAACGGCATCTAACAGAATAGCCAAAGCCATAGAGGAAAAATTAAATATTGAAACTCGTGTTGTTGTTCCGGGGCATATCCAGCGTGGCGGCGCTCCCTCTCCTTACGACCGCGTACTTTGTTCGCAAGTCGGAGCTTATGCTGCTAAACTTGCCATAGAACACAAATATGGCGTTACTGTGGCACTCAATGGAGACAAAATAACTTCCAATAATCTAGCTGATATTGCAGGGAAAACAAAAATCATTCCACCAAAGCATGAACTTATTAAAGCGGCAAAAGATATAGGTATTTCTTTTGGAGAGTAAATGAACAAGTGCATTAAAAAGAATTTTATAAACCGAGAATATTCTTGGTTAAAATTTAATGAACGTGTTTTGGAAGAGGCAAGTTCGCAAAATAATCCCTTGTTAGAAAAATGTAAATTCCTCTCTATTTTCACCAGCAACTTGGATGAATTTTTTATGGTACGAGTTGGCTCATTATTCAACAATATGCTACTCGCCCCAAATGTAAAAGATAATAAAACCGATTTAACGCCCGCCGAGCAATTAGATGAAATTTACAAGCATAGCAAAAAATCTTACAAGCTAAGGGTACAAGCTGCTGAAAATATTTTTGCCGAACTTAAAAAAGAAGGCATTAACATTGAAAATGTGCGATTGAAAGACAAAACTATAAGCAAACATTTTGGAAATCATTTCAAAAAAAACATATTACCCATGCTGAATCCCATGATTTTAGACAGCAAGCATCCTTTTATACGCCTTGACAATTTAGAAATGTATGTGATTCTCCATCTGGAACACAAGGGTAAAAATTTTTTTGGCATATTGCCTGTTCCAGACAAATGCGAGAGATTAATCTCTGAGAAAACTTCCTCTGGCGTTAGAGTTTTGCTCTCCGAAGATATTGTGTATTATTTTGCCGATACCGTATTCTCCAAATACAAGGTTTTAAACAAAGCTTTGGTAAGATTAACACGCAATGCCGATATAGATACAGAAATATTCAGCATGGATTTTGAATCGGAATATGATTTTTCCAAATTGCTGAAAGGCAAAGTGGACTCACGCACAAATCTGCCACCGATTAGGCTTGAATTAAGCAACGACAACAAAGCTATCAAAGACTTTCTATGCAAGCATCTGGGTATTACCTCTCACCAATGCTTTACAATAAAATATTTTTTTGATTATAAATTCCTTTTCTCTATAGAGAAATATTTGCCAGAAGATAAAATTGCAAAACTTAAATATCCGCCATTTAAAAGCCGAATTATTTCGCTCCCAAAACCAAAATCTGTGATAGATAGTGTTCGTGCCAGTGATTTATTTTTGTCTTCTCCTTTTGATAGCATGGACACTTTTTTGGATTTGCTGGACTCTGCCAGCACAGACCCACGTGTTATTGATATAAAAATTACAATTTACCGGATTGACAAACAATCCCGAATAATAGAAGCTCTGCGCCGTGCCAGCCGCAATGGCAAGGAGGTCACTGCCATAATAGAGCTAGCCGCACGTTTTGACGAAGAAAATAATTTGCACTTCGCAGGAATATTAAAAGAGGCTGGCTGTACCATTATTTACGGTGTTGGCAACTACAAGGTTCATTCAAAAATAATGCTGCTCATTTTAAAGGAAGGCGAACATATTTCTTATATAACCCACCTCGGCACGGGCAATTATAATGAAAGTACTTCCAAGCAATATACCGATTTGAACATAATAACAGCAAACGATGAAATAGGTTCCGATGCCGCAGATTTTTTCCGCAATTTGTCTATGGGAGATGTGAATTTTAACTGCACCAAACTCCTAATTGCACCCAAGACTCTCAAAGATGGGCTTTTGCAGAAAATAAAGGAGCAAACTAGCCTTGCCGAAATGAACAAGCCAGCTAGAATAATATGCAAAATGAACAGTCTAACCGATATAGATTTTATAAAGGCATTTACCCGTGCATCCATAGCAGGCGTGAAAGTGAGCTTAATAGTGCGTGGAGTATGCTGCCTTTTGCCGGGGTTTTCGGGCAAAACAGAGAACATAGAAATCAAAAGCATAATAGGGCGTTTTTTGGAACACAGCCGCATTTACAGCTTTGGCAGCAAAGACCCTGAAATTTACATTTCCAGCGCAGATTTAATGACCAGAAACACAGCCAAGCGCATAGAGATAGCAACTCCAGTAATTGACAAAAAAATTAGAACTAGAATAAGCAAAATGCTAGAAATTATGCTCGCCGACAACGAAAAAGCAAGCTATTTAACCCCAAGCGGAAAATACGAGAGAAAGCAGGAACCAGGACTATCTAGCCAAAGATATTTTTACGAGAATGAGGTTTGATTATGTGGGAGATACTTTAGTGTTTTTACGAATATTTATTTTATTTTTTTTTGCCTCGCTTGCCTTTGCCCAGAGTAACACTGGTGTTCTGGCTATAGACACTTTAAAAAGATACGACTGGGATATTGAAACTAAGAATAATAACCTGGCTATGGTACATTTAACCTCTTTTTTCTTTCCGGGTGGCGGGCAGTTTTACACGGGGCATTATGTTAGAGGTGGCTTTTTATTTACCTTTGAAACCGCTTTGCTTTACGAAACTTTTTACAATAAATTCAGGCAAAACAGTATTTTCAATAAGAACATAAGAGCATACAGAGACTCTATTTCTTATTATAAAGACCTAATTGCTTTGTATAGTGATTATTCAGATATTTATGAATATGAATTGGAGGAATGGGAAGAAAGCGAAAGAATCTACACGAGAATTTTATCAAAGGAGTTATCTAAAAAAAGAGCTTCAAAAGATTTATGGACATCTGAATTTGCCTGGCTTGCAGGGCTTCACATTTACGGCATCTTTGATGCTTATGGAATTTGGAAAAACAATCAGGAGCACAGCACAGAAACTCATTCAGCCATCTCTGCCATTTGGCGAGCAGCTATAGTTCCGGGCTGGGGGCAAATTTACAATCACGAATATGGCAAGGCGGGCTTGCTATACATGGGTTTGCTGGGCAGCGCGGTTAGTTATTATTCGCGGCAAGAAATGGTGAAATTTCATTTAAAGAACTTGCGGCAGGCAAGAGAGGCAGAAGATGAAATGGCAATAAGCATAGCAGAAGAAGATATTTTGTTTTTTAGAAAAAAAAGGAATCAGTATATTTGGGCAATGACATTATTTTATCTCTATTCCCTTGCAGATGCAGGAGTTGACGCAATGCTTCACAATTTTGACAGCCCAGCTTATTTTGTTATGCAACCAACATTAAATAAAGGAATAAATGTTGAAGCTGGCTTTCATTTTTGACGTTCCTCCCTTTTCCAAGCTCCACCGTTCTCTTTGAAAAAAGATTTGAAAAAGCCGAGAAATAAGGCAAAATTCATACTTAAAAAATAATTACACAACCGCACGCCTAATAATGCGGCGATGGCGAATAACAATTCAAGGCTTAAAAATACTTTGTAAAATAGATGTGCTTCAATCAACAATATACTGCTTGTAAAAAGCGCTAAAAGCAAAAAAGGGCTTAACCACCTCAGCAATTTATGTGACAAAAACATATATGCTTTCATTGGATGCAAAGGGTTTAGCAAAGGAGAAAATGCGGATAGAAAATTGAAATTGGCTCTGCCAATCCGAACCTTACGGTTGAATTCTCCATATTTTGACACAGATGTATTTTCATAAGCAAGGGCATTTTCGCAAAATATGCAGGAATAATTTTTCATCAAAATTTTTGCAGTTATGTAAAAATCGTCCATTATAGTTTTATGAGTTGGAAGCACCGGATATAATTCCGTGCGAATTGCATATAAAGCCCCATTGCTCCCCATCATCGCTCCAAAACGGCTCTCCAGCATTTTTAATTTGGATTCCCCACTCCAATATAGGCTTTCCATTTTGCTCAAAGCAGAATCGCTTTCATCTTTGAGTGCAAGCTGCCCACAAACGCATCCTATGCTACTATTTGTAAATCCAGATATTAAATTTTTCAATGCGTTTTTTTCAATCATAGTATTTGCATCGCTAAAAAGAAAAAAATCACCTTTTGCCATTTTGCACAAATCGTTGAGCATAGCGGCTTTTCCTTCATTTTTTTCTTTTTTGAACAAATGCACTTCGCCAAATTTTTGTACAATTTCTGCGGTTTTATCTGTAGAACCATCATCGCCAATCCAAATTTCCATTTTGTCTTTTGGATAGTCTAAAGCCAAAGTATTCAAAATTTTTTGTTCGATAATTTCTTCTTCGTTGTGGGCGGAGATTATTATTGATACTTTGTCTGAACCAGAATTCTCAGACGCCTGTTCGCTATTTACTCGCTGGCGAACATCCGCAGGATGATTATTTTTGGAATTTTCAGAATTTTTTAAAAGTAGTGAAAGCAAGCGCAAAGTTATCGGGTAGAGGATATATACTTGCGTTAGTAAAATAAGGCTTAACCAAAAAATGTACTTCATTTTTTCCTTATCACTTTTAAGAAGTTCAAAAATGTTTTCTTTTCAAAAGTTCCGGTTGTGATATGCCTTAAACTTCCGTCTTTGTCTAAAAGGGCAAAAGTTGGAATGCCTTGAATTTCCCAGAGTTCTACACAGTCTAGAATTGGTAGGGTTTCGCCTTCGCAGAAAATTTGTTCTTGTTTTTCGGTATTTAGGCGAACAAAATTAAAATTGTTTTTGAGTTCTTTTATCACAGCGGGGTCTTTAAAAACTATTTTTTCCATTTCAAGGCAGGGAATGCACCAGTCGGCGTAAAATTCAAGCAAAATAGGTTTGCCATTTTTTTTGTTGCCTTCTATTGCTTCTTTGTAAGATACTCCTAGTCCTGCAAAGCTAAGGCAAGCGAAAATCGTTAAAATTGGCAGTAGAATTCTCATTTCGCAATAGTATCTTTTTTAACAATGGTATCTGGTTTTGCAATTGCATCTAAAATATTTATAACCGTATTTTGAAATACTAACCATTTTTCAGGTTCTTTTCTCAACTCTTCTGTTTTTATTTCAAAGCTATCCGCAGAGAATCCATGTTTTTCCAAAATTTGAAAACGAACAGCCCTGCCATTTGTTGTTTCCCCATATTCTTGCATTGCTACGCGGAGTTCTGCATAAACAAGGGCAAGAGCATCGTATTTATTCGCGCTGCCTTTTTTTTCACAAGCGCATAAGGCGAGTAAGGCGAATATTAGTAGGAATTTAGGCATTCACCCCCACAAACACCCGCGAAGCGAGTTCTTCTTTGCTGCCATGAGCGAGTTTTGCACTCTGGCTGTTTTTGCTTAAAATTGCATATTCTACTTTATCTTTTCCAAAATTATCCGCTGTGTTCACAACCAAAATATCTATGCCGCCGCCTTCAAATTTTTTCTTGGCATTTTGCAAGGCGTTTTCCGTTTCCAACGCAAAAGATATTATTTTTTGCTTTGAGGTTTTGTTTTTTATTGTATTTTTCAAAATATTCGGAGTTTCTTCCAATTCCAATTTTTGCATCACTCTGCTGTTTTTCACTTTTTGAGCTGCTATTTGTTTGGGGCGGTAATCTGCAACAGCAGCACAATGCACAATGGCGTTTGCCTGTTTTTGCATTTTAAGCACTACTTTGTTCATATCCGCTGCGCTCTTTACTTCTATTTTTTCGCATTGCTTGGGTAGTTCTGCTTCCATTGGTCCACAAACTGCTATAACACGCCAGCCACCTCGTAAAAATTCTCTTGCTACTGCTACACCCGTTTTTCCGCTTGATCTGTTTGATATATAGCGAACAGGGTCTATTGATTCTTGGGTACGTCCTATGGTTATCAGCAGGGTTTTGCTTCTCTTTGCCACAGAAAATTCAAGCTCATCTGCTATATCTTCCGGTTCTGGGAACTTCCCTGCCCCTTCTTCGCCGCAAGCTAAATGCCCAACTGCTGGTTCCACAATTTTAATCCCCCAAGAACGAAGGGTTTGCAAATTTCTCTGCACGGCTGGCGAATTGAACATAACGGAATTCATAGCTGGAACAACCCACTTTTCGCCTTGCATCGCCAAAAAGCAAAGAGATACAGGCTCTTCGCCCGTGCCGCAGGCAAAACGGGCTAAACTTGTTGCGGAACAAGGAGCAATTATGTAAATATCTGCCCAGCGAGGGTAATCTATGTGCTGAAATGGTTTTGAATCTGCGGCGGCAGTTTCTGTGTAAACTGGGAAATTTGAGAGTGCTGCAAAAGTTGTTTGCCCAACAAATTTGGTAGCCTCGGCAGTCATTGCCACACGAACCTCCGCACCTCTTTTTTGCAAAATACGAAGCAACTCTGGGGCCTTGTAAGCCGCTATACCGCCCGTCACTCCGAGCAAAATCTTTTTGCCGTGCAAGTTCACTGTGGGTAATATAGTAAAAATAATTTCTACTTTTTAAAAATGTCCGATATAATAATAAGAGCAACAGGAAAACAGGCTCCACTGAGATTTGTGTTAGTTTCAATAAAAGATGCGATGAATGAAATTGGTTCTAAACACAATGCAAAAAACTATGCTTTGCAATTTATGGCAGAGATATCCATTGCCTCGCTTTTGCTTTCCAGCGGGTTAAAATTCCCTGGTACCGTGAGTTTGCGTGTGGATATGGATGGCGACTTGCGTTTTGCGCAAGCAGATTCCACACCGCAAGGGCTTATTCGGGCTATGATTCCTCAAAGCGATTTGCAGAGAATTGGGGCAGATGAACCGTTGATAACCCCACAAAAATTAAGCGTTATTCAACTCAACGAAAAAGCACAAAGGGTAAAAGAAAGCATAGTGGAAGCACCAAGCACACAAATGGGCGTTAATTTAACCGCCTATTTGCATCAATCGGAGCAAACAAAAAGCGCAGCTGGAATTTTGGCGGAATTTTCCAAAGAAGATTCTGGCAAACTGAATTTTGCAGCAGGTTTTTTAGTGGAGGCATATCCAGATGCAAAAACAAAAGACTTGGAAATTATGGATGCCGTTATTCGTAACTTGCCAAATTTGAAAAATTTTTACAATGGCAACGAGTATAAAATAGAAGATTTGGCAGACGAATTGCGTGGTCCTTATGATATAGAAATAGTTAAAGAAATTGTTCCGCAGGCTTATTGCCCGTGCAGCCGTGAAAAGGTTATGACAAGCCTATCGGGTTTGCACGAATGTGAAATAAGAGACATAAAACAAAAGAACGAGGTTTTAGATGTAGTTTGCGACTTTTGTAGAACTCACTACTCCGTAGCGCCAAACGAACTAGTCTTTCCACAATAAATTCAAAACCGCAAGGCTTTGGATTCTTATTTCTGTTGTTATGTAATCAAGTGTTTCGCTAAGTTTGCCGTGGAACAGCATAATTGGAATTGCGATTATCAAGCCAGTTTCTGTTGTTATTAGGGCTTCAGAAATTCCACCTGCCAAAATTCTGGCATCGTTTGTGCCAACTTGGGTTATAACTTGAAACAGCAAAATCATTCCAGTAACGGTACCCAAAAGACCGAGTAAAGGAGCCACCGTGCCAAGTGCAGCCAAAAAGCCCATTCTTTTTTCCAATTTAGATTGCTCGGTGAGCATTATTCTCTGCAATGACTTTTGCGCTTCGGATTTTGAGTTTGAAGCGTTTTCAACTATTGCCGCTAAAATTTTTCCAAGGCTGGTCTTTTGTTTTTTGCACAAGGATTTAGCCTCTTCAATATGGTTGCTTTTTATTAGCTCTTGAAGTTTGCGTGTGAATGTTCTTGAAATATGCCCTCTGTGCCCAAGTACAAACAGGCGTTCCAAGGCTATGAGCAAAGCTGCCAAAGCAACCAGCGCAAGAGGGTACATCACAAGCCCTCCAGCTTTGAACCAAGATAAAAATTTTTGCGAGTATGTTTGCTCAACAGAATTTGTGCTTGCCCCCATAACTGCTTTTGTTTGCAGAACATCTATTGGAATCCAAGCGGAATCCGCTTTTTGCTGCGCACTTAAAACGCTTTGTTTAATATCTGCGGAAAATTCTTTTGAAAATGCAGAACGCCATTCAAAAACTTTGCCAGAAAGCGTTCCTGTTCGCATAACAGCTTTAACATCATTTTTTTGCAAATCCGCATCTGCAAAAAACACGGTTCCGAGCCTCAAACGATAAGAATCTTTTAGTGAGAGTTCCTGTGATTCCGTCAGTTTAAGCCTGCCCAGCCTGTCTTGAAAATAGGTTTTAATATCTTGAGGATTGTTTGCAAAATTCAGCAGGCGTTCTTCTAATTTAGCAGGAAAGTCTTGTGGAATTTCGTCAATGTTTTTATCTATTGCCTGTTTAACCTGTAAATTGAAATTATCCAAGGCATTTTTCGTTGCTGTTGCTTTTTCTTTTTGTTCCAAAGCTAAATTGCGAAGCGCACCGAGTTCCGCCGCCGCACGTGACATATTATCAGAAACTTTCGAGTATTGCCCCTCTAAAAGCCGTGTTTCATTTTGGTATTCTGTATTTTCCTGATTTTGTATATAACGTTTCTGCCAACGAGCCGCTTCTGCTTTTTCCAATTGATTTGCTTTTTCCATTCGAACTTTTTTAAGAGCTTCTATTTCCAGCTTTATGGAATCAAGAGTACGCTGTTGCTGGGCGGCAACAATGTCTGCCGGAGTTCTTTGAGCAAAAAGCAAGCTGGCTGCTAGAAATAGGAATAGTATGGTTGGCATTTGTAGAGGATAATATAGAAAAAGTGGTGGAATTTGACCACTTTAAAATGCAGGCAGGTTTGCCAAGTTTTGTTTTAAGTCCAGGGCAATGGATTGAAAAAACAAACGCAAAAGGCATAGTTGTTAAATTGGGGAAAAGAAAATCCCCAAGCGAATGGCAATATAAGAGATAATGCGACTTTGGAGCAGCTTGTTGTTTTGTCAAATATGGAGAGCATAAATGCTCTCTTAATTCGGCAAAATATGTCTTCACAAGAAAGGATAAAGCAGTTGAATGGCGTTGCCATTTTGCAAATGAAATCTTTATTGGGCAATCGTAGTATGAAATTACTTAAAAAGAGTAATTGCAAACGAACACCTACAACCGTACACAAACGCACGAGGTTCGCATTTTGTCAGAACCCAGATGCCCCCGATTTTTGAGATTTGCCCGATTGCGTATTTATGCCCTGAGAATCTTAACGCATACCATCAAAAATTTGTAAAGGCAAATATTCTGCCATTTTCATAAAATGTTTATCTGTCGTTAAAAGTTTTAAATCATTTTGAATACAGTTTTGGGCTATCATAATGTCAGCAAGAGGAACTTTGTTATTTCCGTTCTGCAAATTTATAGATTGAATGTTTCTCAATTGCTGCCAGTCTATTTCCATATCGAATTTTCGTACTTGTCTCATAAGTTTTATTAGGTTTTCTTCCTTTTTTACTCTCATAGATGGTAATAATTCTATTAAAACGTAAGATTTATGTTCATTCATTATCTAGACCTTGTAGCTTTAAGGTCAATATCCAAATCCACTTTGCCAAAATAAGCAGCTAGCTGTTCTTTCCAATTTTTTCTGAAACGGCGTATTTTACCGCCACCAGCAAGTTTTCTGGAAAATTTGCTCGTTTTTAAACTTGTTGCTACTGCTGTAGACATTTTTTAATACCTCCAATAAACATCAGTAAATATAGAAAATACAAAATTGTTTCTTTTATGTTTTACCAGAATAGTAATAAACGCCCATCTATAAATGCTTTACCAAGTCTGCGGGCATACTTATTCCCGATTTCGTATTTATGTCCTAAGAATAGGTAGAGCATATAAAATTCATTACTAAATTGCACATAATCTCTTTTTCTTGAGGCTTTGATAAAGCAATCATTAAAGTAGTAGCTGCTAGAGCATTGTTGTCTATTAATAATTGTTCGTTTTTATTTTTTAAAGCTTTGTTCTTATGTAAAAAATATACGAATAATGCAGCCGCTATTCTTTTGTTTCCGTCTGTAAAGGAATGATTTTTCACGACTAAATAAAGCAAATTTGCTGCTTTTTCCTGTATGCTAGGATAAAGTTCTTTTCCATCAAAAGTTTGGTAAATCGTTCCCAATGAACTTTTAAATGAGTCGTCTTTTTCTCGTCCGAATAGAGAACTTTCTTTGCCGAATTTCATTGAGTCAATAAATTTACGAGCTTCTTTGTAAATGAGCCTCCACTTGCCTTTATTTTTGCTTTTAGGTTTGGAAAATTCTTGATGGTCGTAACTGTCCAGCAAATCTAAACCTTTTGTATAATCTTGTAGTACGCTTGCTATGCCAGAGATTTCAGGAATACAAGAACGGGATATTATTTCTATTGTTTTGTTTAGTTGGTCTAGACGAGATTGGTTTATTATCACACCCTTCAATAAATATTCTTTTAGTACGGAATTTGCCCATTTACGGAATTCTATAGCTTTTCTAGAATTTACTCTGTAACCAACAGATAAAATAATATCCAAACTATAAAACGCAACTGGTTTATCAGAATTTGGAATGTGCAAAAATTGCACATTGCTTTTTTTGTCTATTTCGCCACTAGATATGATTTTATTTATATGCTTGGTTATGCCAGAGCGTTCAATGCCAAAAATATCGGCAATTTGTTTGTGAGTTGCCCAAACCGTTTCATTACGGAAGTCGGCATTTAACTTTACTTCACCATTTTTCCCATTATAGATTACTATTTCTTGCTGAGTTGCCTGCATTTCTTTTTTGCCCATAACGCTATCTCCAAATTTGAAGTTTGTATTAGGGCGACTGGAAAGTAGGTAAAGAATATTCCCTAATGGTGGGAATGTAGAAAAATGAAAAAACGCCCATCTATAAATGCTCTACCAAGTCTGCGGGCATACTTATTCCCGATTTTGTATTTATGCCCTAATCTTTTCCAACAAAGATAATCCTTCGTTTTCCATTTTAGAAAAAGCAAACCATTTTTTACCCAAATCTTTCAAACTTGCTCCCAAATGATAAATATCTTTGTTATCTATAATCAAAAATCTATCGTGACTAAGGTTGAAAGCATTTACTTCTATGTTCTGGTACTGCTGATTGAATTTTTCCACATCTAAATTTAATTGTTTTGATATGTTTTTTGTAAGTAAAGTAACTTTTACATTTTTGGATTTTTTACCTAACATTGTCAAAACAGATTCATCTATATAATTATCAATCAAAATTATGGAATTCTTTGCTGATTTAATGATTTTATTCGCCAAAACATAAGCATCAAAAATTTGTCCGTCAAAAAATACTCCGCATTTTGGAACAGTTTCCTTGCTTTCTAAAGCGTTAAAAATTTTGTCTATCTTTTTATCGGTTTCAACTTGTTTTTGCTCTACGCTTTCTATTCGTTGAATTATGCCGCTGCTTTGAGTTATAATTTTTCGCATAGCCACAAAAGTTTCCATTATTCTAATACTTACAGCAATAGCAGTAGGGCTACGAAGCACAGCAGAAAGCATGGAAACACCTTGTTCGGTGAATACGTATGGCATTTTTCTTATACCCCCATGCGAACTTGAAATCACAGATTGTGATTTCAAGTTGTCACCAAACTCCAAATCATTTAACTGAAACATAAATGACGGTGGAAATCTTTCAATGTTTCTTTTAACCGCTTGATTTACATTACGAGTTTCCACTCCATATAACTCCGCTAAATCCCTATCTAGCATAACCTGCAAGCCCCGAATGGTAAAAATTCGGGCTTCTATTTTGTCTGTGGTTAATGTTAGAGCGTTCGTATTGAACGCAATTTTGGTCTCTTTTTTGCCCATAACGCTATCTCCTAATTTTTATGTTTGCATTAGGGCGACTGGAATGTAGGTAAAGAATATTCCCTAATGGTAGGGAATTTAGAAAAAAATCTCGTGCCTGTAAAGGCATAAATAGAGATTTTTTAATGTCCGCAGGACAGCCCGTAGGGCGAACCCTGCCCACGAAGTGAAAATGGCAGGGTGAGTAAAATTCCTTTTGTCTGAACCCCGATGACCCCGATTAACAGTATTTTCCCGCAAGAACATAAAAACGCCCATCTATAAATGCTTTACCAAGTCTGCGGGCATATTTATTCCCGATTGGTGGATATATAAGTTTTTTTTGCAGGTTGGGTGTGCGTTAGCTGAATTTTAGCGAGTAAAATTAGTGCTTTCTATATTTGAATACCATAAAAACGTGTATTATGTCGTAGATTATTTGGCGTGTATTGGCAACAATAGGGATGTTCCAGCAGTTGTCTAGGATGCTTTTATATTTCAGTATTAATGTATCTAAGGCTTTGACTTACAAATATTTTTATAAAAATTTTCAAATTCATCGAATTTATTATGCAATTTACGTGCATAATCAGGATATATTGTGTCAAAATTTGAATGTTTGAACGACATTATTTTTTCGAAGTTTGTTTGGTCTATTTGGTTTGCACTATTTCTGAATCTAATGTAATGAATAATTAGTGTTAAATCTAACCGTCTCAAGCAGTAATAATGTAGTTTCTCAAATGAAAAATGCTGTAATATTGTTTTAATTACGTCATAAATATTATATTCAAGACTATCTGAAAAATTAAATTCTTTATAGTTATATAAATCATTGCCAGAGTAATAAGCAATAAAATATCCTCTGATAATATTACTTGCTTCTTTATTTTTCTCAATAATATTAATTAATTCTTCTTCCAGACTCAAATCTTCTAGTGCAACGGCACTAACATATAACATCAATTTTAATCTTAAATCTTTTTCAACGGTTATCATATCTTTTATTGTCTTTATGGCTAACGATACATTATTCTTTTTGTTGTCAACTAATCTTCCAATAAAGTATATCGCATTGAAACGTTTGATAATTGATACCTCATCGTCTAAATTGCTTTTAGAGCTTGCGGTGCAAGCTCTGCCAAAAATTGTTTTATTGCCGAAGGTCATATTTAGGGGTAATATAGAAAAAAATCCGTGCCCGAAGTGCGAACCCTGCCCGCGAAGCGAAGCTGGCAGGGTGAGTAAAATTTCTATATTTAAAGCGGAAATCACAAGATGAAGGAGAATTTATGTTAGATATAGATAAAAGCTGGAATCCGATTAAAGGATTGTTGAATGAAAAATTTCTCAATTTGCCTAATACTCAATATTTGCCTGAGAAAAAAAACATTTTTAATGTTTTCAAAATGCCTATCAGCGAGATTAAAATAGTAATCCTTGGGCAAGACCCATATCCTACACAAGGATATGCTATGGGATATGCCTTTGCTGTTCCTGCGGATAAGGAAATGCCAAAAAGTCTAAGAGTAATAAAAAAAGAGATTAATAATGATGAAGATCCAAATTGGCAAACTCTTAAACATTGGAGAGACTGCGGAGTTTTTTTGTTAAATACCGCTTTAACAGTAGAAAGAAATAAACCTGGTTCTCATTTAGCTTTCTGGAAAGATTTCACGAATCAAGTAATAGAATATATCTCAAAAACACATCCTTGTATTTGGATGTTATGGGGAAGAAAAGCACAGAAGTTTAAAAATATCATTAAAGAAGGTAATAAAAAAAATCATATATTAGAAGCTCCTCATCCTGCTGCACGTGGTAATGGATTTCATAAGTGTGGTCATAAAAATTTCTTGGAGGCAAATAAAATACTAGGTAAAAACAAAATAATATGGTAAATACAAGGCGCAGGTTCGGGCAAAATTTCTTAGATACAGAAATGTCTAAAAAAATTGCAGATGATTTGCCTTGCTGCCCACAAGACTGCATTTTGGAAGTAGGAGCTGGGCACGGAGCCTTAACACAGTGGCTTTTACCAAAATGCTCAAATTTAACCGCTGTGGAAATAGATAATTTTTGCATTCCGAAATTAAAGGAGAAATTCAAAAACAATAAAAATTTCAACCTTGTACATCTGAATTTCTTGCAGTTTGATATTGAAAAATGGGTTTGCGAACATCCTAATTCTTGGATAGCTGGCAACTTGCCATATAATATGGCAACTGCTATAATCACGCATATATTGCCGCACATATCAAAAATAAAAGGCTGTATGTTTATGACACAAGCAGAAGTCGCAGAGCGAATTGTAGCCAAAGCAGGAACAAAAAGCTACGGAAGCCTCTCTGTATTTTGTGCCTGCTATGCCACCAGCCGCATAGTGAGGGTAATAAGCCCGGAGCATTTTAGCCCAAAGCCAAAAGTGAATAGCGCAACTATCATGTTTGAGCCTTTGGAAAAGCCAATAAATACAGATGAAAAATTCTTTGAATTTATCAAGGCTGCATTTTCGCAAAAGAGAAAAACACTGGCAAATTCTCTGCTTGCATTTTGCGATAAGGAAAAAACTTTAGACATACTTAAAAGCTTGAATTTTAGCCAAAACACAAGAGCAGAAGAACTACCCCTAAACGCCTTTATTGAAATATATTCTCGGTTATAGAATTTCTACCTTACCCCTTATGTCTTTTGCTTCTCTACTCGAGTCTCGCATAGAAACCTGCAAAAACCCAGTTTGTTTTGGGTTAGACCCTGTTCTCTCGTTAATTCCAGCAGAGGCAAGCACACCAGAGGATAAAATTCGCAAATTTTACTTTGATATTTTAGAAGAATTTTTAAAACGAAATGTAAAGCCTGCTGTTGTGAAACCCAATAGTGCGTACTATGAGTGTGTAAGCATTTTAGCTATGCAGGTTTTGGCAGAGATAATAGCAACATACCGCAAAGAAGGAATGCTCGTTATTTTAGATGCAAAAAGAGGAGATATTGGCAAATCCAGCGAGGCTTATTCAAAAGCTGCTTTTGATGTTTATGGGGCAAATGCTGTGACTGTTAATCCTTTTATGGGTGGGGATTCGGTTAAACCTTTTTTACGAGAAGAAAACGGAGTTTATGTTTTGCTCCGCACTTCAAACAAAGGCGCAGAAGATTTTCAAGACCCCGGACTTGTTAAATCCGTTGCAAAAAAAATCCTTGAATGGGATAACGGTAGCATTGGTGCGGTTGTGGGTGCAACTAATACACGTGAGCTTGCGGAAATTGCAAATTTTATATCTGCGCAAAAAAAAGAAATTCCTTTTTTGATTCCGGGCGTTTCCATTCCTGGCGTACCTGGTGGGCAAGGCGGGGAGGCAAAAGCGGTTATGGGTGCATTGCGCGAAGGTGGTTTTAAAAGAAATATTCACGTTCTCAACAGTTCCAGCGGACTTTCTTATGCTTGGCAGGCAAGCGGGAGTCCAAGCAATTATGCCTGTGCCTGTGCAGATGCCTTGGAAAGACTTGTGGAGAACATTTATGGCTGAATATACAGAAGATGTTGCAGAAAAAATAGACAGGCAAAATCTTTTTAGAATGCCTCTGCGAAAAGCCATTGTATTATTTTCTGTTTTATTTTTTGTTGTGATAGCTTTTAGCAGTTCTTTTGCATATTATTTTGTTATGCGTAGAGTTTTAAGCGAAAATTCCATGAAAGAGCTAAAGCAAACTATGAACACAAGGCGGACAATAATAAGTGCGCAGCTAGAAAAGGAAATTCTCTTGACAAAAATCTTTGCCAGCTCAACTCCGGCAAAACATTATTTTTTAGATCCAAGCAATGAACATTGCAAGAGAGAATATTTTATAATGCTCAATGAGCATAAAGAGTTTTTTCAAAACAAAATGATAAGCTGGATAAGCCTTAAAGATTCTAACTACTATGTAAATGAGCAGTTTATGGAAAAATACAGTTCTTCCAATCCCAAGCATTCTTGGTTTTTTGAAACTTTGAAATATGAAAACCCTCCGCTTATAAAAGTGGATTTTGATTATTTAACCCGCCAAATTTATGATTTATACATAAACTATCCTATTTATTATGAGAACAAAGCTATAGGAACTGTAGGCAGTAGGTTCTCCCTTACTGAATTTATGAATGAACTTGATTTGCCTGAAAATGTTTATCTTTTTGGCAAAGATGGAGTTGTGATAGGTGCGGCAAATGAAAAGATTGCCAAAGAGAAAAAAACTATTATGGAATTGTTTGGTTCAGTGGGTGAAGAAGTTTATGAAAAATCTTTGAGTTTAGGTAAAGATTCAAGTGAGATATTATATTATGGCAAAAATCATTATTCAATAAACAGTGTTGGAAGCGTGAATTTGTATTTGGTATCTAAAAACGAAGTGAACATTAAAACTATAATTCACGAGAAAGCAAGCATAGTGTTTTTTGCTTTGCTATTGCTCATGGCTTTGGCTTTTGTTATTTTCAATATGTTTATATCGTATATATTAAAGCCAATGAATAAAAATATGCAATCTTATATAGAAGATAGCCTTTTAGACGAACTCACTAAAATTCCAAATAAAAGATTTTTCAATATGAGAATAGAAGATGAATGGAACAGAGCCACAAGGGGGCAATATCCTATAAGTTTCTTAATGCTGGATTTAGATAAGTTCAAAAACTACAACGATGCTTATGGGCATTTGGAAGGAGATATTCTTTTGCGAGAATCTGCGCAAATATTTAGTAACTGTTTAAGCAGAGCATCAGATTTTGTGGCAAGGTTTGGCGGAGAGGAATTTTGCATTGTTCTGGCAAACACTAAAATAGAGGGCGCAAGGAAAGTAGCAGAAGATGTTAGAAGATCTATGGAAAAAACAGGCAAAATCACCGTAAGCATAGGTCTAGTTTGCGAAGTTCCAAAAATTGGCAGCGATTATAAAAACTTTATTGAATCTGCCGACCAAAAATTATACGAAGCAAAGAATAGCGGTAGAAACAAGGTGGTTGGATAGTTGCCTATCCTATTTTAACGCTCTTCACGGTAATTTTTCCCAAAATATTATTGCAAGCTGCTATAATATTGCTTTTTATTGCCATTGCTTCTGCTCTCCAAACCGAAGAGGCAGTTTTCAATAAAAGGCTTCCGTTGCTTATGGTAACTATCTGTATCTTTTCTTGCAATTTCCCTGGCAAAATTTTTTCCTTGTGTTCTTCCAAAACAAATACATCTTTTTGTTCCTGGCTTATAAATTCATTCAAAAAATTCATAGCCAAAACACCTGCACTAAGAGGCTCTTTATTACTCATAAGCTTATAGATTTGCTGGTTCTGCCAGGTTTGCCGCCGTAAATTCCAATATCGCCTTTGCTGCCATCTGCGTCTTTAAAAAAATCTGTATTTGGAGCAGCGTTCAAAGCTGGGGAATATTTTGAGAGAATAAAAGGCATATTAGGGCTTGGGTTATCAGCCTGCTGTGGCTTGCCAGTAGATGTTTCATAAATTTTTTGCAGAGAAGTGTCTTTGATATTTTCTTTGGGAGTTGGCAGGTTTATGTCTTTTTTCATCATAATTTTTTCTTTGTCGCTACCAACAAAAATAGGGTCTGAAAATATGTTTTCGAATTTGTCTTTAAATGCTCCATTTTCTTCTTTTACTATTTTGGCTGTCCCTGCGGGGCAATAACGGCAATCGGTATCTGAGTTTGCAAAGAAAAGGTTGCTCTGTATGCGTGGGCTTTTGCGAGAATCCGATAATATTCCAAAAGTCGAATTTTTATAAAAAATATTTGCGGCTATTGTTGGACGCGAATTGCTTATATAAATACCTGAGCTTAAATTTTCGGTGAACATACAGTTATAAATGGCTAAATCACCTTCTTCTTCCAGCCAAATTCCCGTATTGTTGCCCATAAAAAGCGAACTTCCCACATTGAATATGCTATAAGAAGCGTTTATTGCCTTATGTGCCCCCATTATGTGCAAGTATTCTATGCTAACAGCCTCTTTATTTTTTAAAGGCAACCTTATCCCATCCCACTGAATTTTTCCCGGTGTATGCTTTTCCGGCAAAATTCGCACCGGTTCTTTGTCTGTCCCTTTTATGACCAATGAGCCGTATGCTTTTATGCTTATAAATGTAGAATCTGCCCAATCCAACTGTTTTGTTTCTCCACAAGCCTCACCCGGCACAATCAGCACTTCAACGCCTGCCTCTATGGTCAACCTTGATGCTGGCGCAATTTGAATATCACCCGTTATGCGGTACGGTGATTTTTCTTTTGTCCAAGTAATAGGAACATCTATCATGCCGCAAACATCTTCTGCATAGGCAGAAAGAGCAAGCATTGCGAGCAAACTTAGAATTTGAAAACTAAATTTCATTGAAGTGTAATATAGAAAAAAGCATTTTCTATATTCCTACCACGATGAGTAAAAACACCGCCATAGGCATAATATTATTAGTCCTCTTGTTTGTATGGTCAATGCACAATTCAAATAAGCAACAAGAGATTGCACAAGCCGAACTGCAAAGAAAGGCTATGGAACTTGCTGCGGAAAAAGCAAAGCAAGATTCGCTTGCCGCTATAATAGGAGGAAAAACAGATTTGGGAGTTCCAGAACTTACGGCTTCTCCTTCTGAAACGCCTCCTGCAAACCCAGTTGCAACAGAAGAGTCTCCCTTTGCAGCCCAAGACATAGTAGGGGCGGAAATTTTTGTTGAAACGGAGAAATTTTTTGTTAAGCTAAATGCCAGCGGTGCAAAAATCACAAGTATAGTACCAAAAACATTGGCAGACAAAGCTGGAAATTTTCCCGAACTGCTTCAAAACACAGAAGCCGGAGCTTTGAGCATAAGTTTTGACAATGCAGATTTTGGGAGTGTTGCTTTCTCCACCCAATCTTCAGATACAATTATCGTAAAAGATTCCGCAAAGGTTGCCTTTGAATGGCGAGATGAAAAAGGCAGGGCGGTTGTAAGGGAATATAAATTCACCAAAGATGGACATTCAATTGGGCATTTAATTAGAATAAAGGGCTTTGTCCCAAAGCTATATACACTCAACTGGAAAGGCGGAATGAAAGAAACCGAGGAAATTTCAACCGCTAGTTCTTTTGGCATGAGCTATCTGTTCAGCGAAGTTATTTTCAACAACACCTATAACGTGGCTAGGGAAACCCCGGCAAAGCAAACTTGGTTCAACCGCGACCAAGGCAAAGCTTTGTGGTTTGGGCTTCGCAGAAAATACATCGCCGCAGTAATCAACTTCAATGGAGAAAGCGAGGCTGCCCTTGGAGCAGAACCCATAAAAGAAAAGAAAAATGAAAAAGACCCTGGCACTTATGCACTAACAATAAGCGATAATATGACCACTGATTCCATAGCTTTTGATTTTTCCATTTTGCCACTGCATTGGAAAGAAATAGGGTCTATGGGTGAGGGTTATGAAAAAATTATCGTTAGCGGCTGGGAATGGTGCGGAGCGGATAAATGGTTTGTTTGGATATGCGGGTTGCTTTTGCAAATACTAAACGCATTCTATTCCATAATTCCAAACTACGGCATAGCCATTATTCTTTTGACAATTTTGGTAAAAGTTGTCACTACTCCGCTAGCACTTAAACAGCTTCGCTCCACCCGTTCAATGATGGCTTTAAAACCAGAATTAGATGCAATTCGTGCAAAGAACAGGGGAGATATGCGCGCACAGCAACAGGAGATAATGGCACTTTACGCTAAGCATGGCGTTTCTCCGTTCAGCAGTCTTTCGGGTTGCTTGCCAATGCTTTTGCAAATGCCAATTTTCATAGGTTTGTTTGTGGTTTTGGGCAGAGCCATAGAACTACGAGAGGCTCCGTTTTTTGGGTGGATTAGCGATTTATCAAAAAGCGATGTTATATGGAGCGGAATAAGCATTCCATATATTATGCCCGAAGGCATTGCTATTTTGCCATTCTTAATGGTTGTTAGCACTTGGTTCCAAACAAAGCAAACCATCACAGATCCAAATCAAAAAATGATGATATGGATGATGCCAGCGATGATGTTTGTGTTCAGCGCGGTTATGCCAAGCGGTTTGGTAGTTTACTGGACTATTTCCAATCTGTGGACAATTTCGCAATATTTTGTGATTAACCGCAAGCCAGCGGTTTTGGGCAAGGCAAAAGGCAAAGTGGTAGATGCGAAGATAGTTAAGGGAAAGAAATGAAAGAAAAAATTGCTTCGCTTGCCGAACAGACAACCTATTGGACTGCCGTAGAAGCCCTTGATTTAATAAGCGTTCCCCCAGATTCCTCTTGCGGAGATTGGAGCTTGCCTTGTTTTACTTTGGCAAAAAAACTTCGCAAGGCACCCAAAGCTATAGCCGAAGAACTTGCTGCAAAATTTCCTGCACCAGAAGGTTTTGCAAAAACAGAAGCACTTAATGGCTACTGGAATTTTTACATTGACAAAGCATCTTTTGTGAAAAATATTCTAAGCGATATAAAAGAAAAAGGTTTGGAATTTGGATTTGCAAAACAAAAAAACAAAACCGTTGCCATAGACTACAGCTCCCCCAACATAGGCAAAGAACTCGCATTTCATCACCTTCGCAGCACAATGCTCGGCAACAGCCTCGCTCGCATTTTCAAAGCAAACGGCTACAAAGTTGAACGCATAAATCACCTCGGCGATTGGGGTACTCAATTTGGAAAATTAATCGTTATGTACTTGCGGGAAAATTTGCCAACAGATGAGCAAACGCTTTCTGGCTTAACCGTTAAGGAACTGAATAAACTTTACGCTCAATTTTCAAAAGTTAGCAAAGAAGAGCCAGAGCTAGAAGACAAAGCTAGAGAAGCATTTGCAAAACTGGAAAAAGGCGATGAATTTTATCGCAAATTATGGACAGCATTCAGAGAGGCAACTTTAAAAGAACTAAAACGCATTTACAAAATAATGGGCGTTGATTTTGACCACTACACCGGAGAATCTTTTTTTGAAACTCACATTCCCTCTGTTGTGAAAGAGCTTCAAGCCAAGGGTTTGTTGGTGAATAGCCAAGAAAGAGATGTTGTGCTTTTAGACGAATTATCTCTGCCTCCTTGCCTCATAAGAAAAAGCGATGGTAGCACGCTTTATGCAACAAGAGATTTGGCGGCGGCAATTTACAGAAAAAAAGAATTCAATTTTGACAAATGCCTTTACATTGTGGACAACGGGCAGGCTTTGCATTTCAGGCAGGTGTTCGCTGTGCTTGGCAAAATGGGTTGCGGTTGGAACAACGATTGCGAGCATATTCCCTTTGGTTTGATTCTCCATAAAAACGAAGAAGGAAAATGGGAAAAAGGTAAAACGAGAGCTGGCACCGCAAGCCTTTTGAGAGATGTTATAGAGGCGGCTTCCGAAAAAATATTAACGGTGATAAATGAAAAAAATCCCGCTCTTGAAAATAAAGAGGATATAGCGACAAAAATTGGAGTTGGGGCAATAGTCTTTAACGATTTGAAAAACAGACGGTTAATGGATGTGAAATTTGACTGGGATGCCGCTTTAAGTTTTGACGGAGCCACAGGTCCTTATGTCCAAAACGCACACGTGAGGCTTTGCAGCATTTTGAGAAAAAGCAATAAAAATGCTTTGGAACTGGAATTCAAAAGCGAAGAACTTTTAGACCAAAACTCTTACGATTTAATAAAAGCACTTTCTTGCAAAGAAGAAAAAATAAACACCGCTTGTGAAAACAGAGAGCCTTGTATTCTAGCTCAATACTCACTAGAGCTTGCAGAAGCTGCTCACAGATTTATTCACAATAATAGGGTTATAGGGAGCAACGAGGAAAATTCCAGGCTGTTTTTAGTCTATTGCACCCAGCAAGTTCTGGAAAGTCTCCTTGAACTGCTGGGTATAGCTCCCATAAAAGAAATGTAATTATCCTAAGGGTCTAACCCCTTCTGTTGCCGTATCCACCTCCACCCTGACGCGGCGGGCGCTGTTCGCGCGGCTGCGACTCATTTACACGAAGCGCTCTGTTGCCAACGTTTTTTCCGTTTAGCGACTGAATTGCCTTTTCGGCTGCTTCGTCTTCCATTTCAACGAAACCAAAGCCTTTACTGCGACCGCTATCACGGTCTAATACGACTTTGGCACCTTTAACCTCACCGAATTCAGCGAATAATTCGCTAAGTTGCTCGTTACCGAATGCGAATGGGAGGTTACCCACATAGATGCTTTTGCTCATGTTTTTCCTTTAATTTGAACCGCTTTAGAATATAGTAAATAAATTTAGCGCTTTGCGCCAATTAAGGATGCTTTTATTGAACCTATGGCTATTTCGCTCTTCATAAGCACTGGAAGCCGCTCCTCATCGTCTGTTAGCCAAATTGTTAGCTTGCCTTTGGCTTTGAATAAGCCATCACCCTGTATAATAGGCTCTATCACTAGGCAATTCTTTTTGCCCAAGGCAGTATTTATTGTTTCCCTTCGGTGGCATATAACTTTGAGTTTATATTTTTTTACGCCACTAATGGCATTAAAATAGGCGGTATCACCGGGTTTCAGGTCTAGGGTACGGGCAAGGTAAAAGGCAGAGAGTATACACCTCTCACCGCCATTTAGCGTAATTGCCGTATCTATTCCGTGTTTGAAAATTTCTTTATTAAATGCAGTGTCTTTTACCGTAGCTTTTTTTGCTTTAAAATCATAAATAATTTGTGCTTTTCTATTATATCCGCCTTCGCGTATTTTTTGCGTAAAAACTTTAGGCAGTAGACTATCTGCTGTGGCTGTGGCACTTATTGTATCATCAACAGAGAGTATTTTAAAGGAACTGCTATGCCAAGCTCTTGAAATTATCTCCAATTCGTTTTCATTTTTTGTTTCTCTAATGAGCAACCTAGCATTGCCAGCCGTAATAAATGCCCAGCTTATTTCGTAATCCAAAGTTTCACCAATATAGGGATACTTTGCAAAAGCAGCGGCGAAAATGAAAAGGATAAGAATTAAAATTCTGTTCATTGAAGTAAATGTAGTAAAAAGCTAATTTTTCTACATTTCACCTATGGATAAATTCCCCACATATTTCAATGACCTAATGAACACCCCCGCTTGGCGTTGGCTTTTGGCTATAGTAGTGACCATAGTGGTTTATATTGTATTTAATTTTATTTTTAACATGATTTTCAAAAAGATAAGAAAAATGCCATATTTTTCAAACAATAAAGCAATTCTGATTTTTATGGGGATTGGCAAATTCCTTGTTTTTATTGTGATTATGCTTTTGACCTTGGATAATTTGGGAGTGAAAGTTGTTTCTCTCTTGGCAGGTCTTGGCATTGGTGGTATTGCGGTGGCTCTTGCTGCTCAAAAAGTGCTTGGAGATTTATTTGCTTCTGTTTCAATAATATTGGATAAGCCCTTTGAAGTAAATGACTTGATAAACCTTGATACAATTACTGGTAAAGTGGAATCCATAGGCGTAAAAACAACCAGAATTCGTTCTGTAACAGGTGAACAGATTATTGTTTCAAACAGCGATTTGCTGGAAAGCAGGGTTACCAATTTCAAAAGGATGGATGAGAGGCGCATAACGTTTGGCATTAGTGTTAGCAATCAAACACCAAAAGAAAATTTGCAGGAAATAGTAGCAATAGTAAAAGGCATTATAGAAAAGCAAAGCAATGTTCGTTTTGATCGAGGGCATTTGAAAGGTTTCTCTGCGGGGGCTGTGGAATATGAGTTTGTGTTTTGGGTAACCAAGCCAGAGTATATAGTTTATATGGACGTTCAAGAAAAAATAAACTTAGCCATACTAGATGCCTTTGACGAAAAAAATATAATTATGGCATATCCAGCGCAGAAAGTGCTGTTGGAGAAAACTTAGTTTATGGATTTGGTTGTAGATTGCTCTCGCAAGGGCGTTAATTTGGGGCTTTACTCAAAGGGTACAAGTTATGAGCTTTGCGAACATAACGCAAAAGGCGATGAATTAAAACCTTTGCTAGACAAATTGCTCGCAGAAAATAATTTTGAAATTGAACAGGTAAAGCGAGTTTTGGTACTGCTTGGTCCCGGTAGCTTCACCGGCATTCGTGCTGGAATTGCCTTTTGCGAGGGCTTGTGTTTTAGCGGAAAAAGAAGCCTGCACGGAATTTCTACCTTGAAAGCCTTGGCAATATCGCACGGCAAAGAGATAATTTTGCACGCAAGGGCGAATTTTTATTATGTTGGGGATGCGGAAAACGAAACCCTAAGGCAATTTGAAAACAAACCCGAAACCCACGAATACCTGCCTATAACACCCTTGGCAAAGCTAATAGACCAAATTCCCCCTTCTCGCATTCAAAAAGCAAATTATTTGACAAATCCGTACCCCTCCTAAAAATTTGCTACATTACTACTTATGTCCTATTCTTGGTGGAACACAATCCCGCTGCATTTAGACCCAACGGCTATTACTATTCTGAATTTTCCAATCAGGTGGTATGGACTGATGTATTTATTTGCTTTCTTTTTTGGTTATCACTTAATTTGGCATTTCACAACCAAATACAAAATCCAGCCTATGAAAAGGGAGCAATTGGAAGCCGTTATGACCTGGATAATAGCGGGAGTTATGCTCGGTGCTAGGTTTGGATATGTGTTTTTCTATAACTTTGGCTATTATATGAACCATATTTCCGAAATTATAATGCCATTCAGTTTTAGCGGTGGTTTTCATTTCACAGGAATTTCTGGAATGAGTTATCACGGTGGGCTTATAGGTTCTTTTTTGGCTGCTTCTTATGCCATAAAACAGCAAAAATTGGACTATTGGAAAAGCGTTAATACTATTTTCCTATGTGTGCCTTTGGTTTATACCTTTGGACGGCTGGGGAATTTCATAAACGGTGAACTTTATGGCAGGGTCACAGAATCTGGAATTGGAATGCTCTTTCCTCTTGCGCCAGAACGCCCGCCTGTTTTAAGGCATCCCAGCCAAATTTACGAGATGTGTTTTGAAGGTTTTGTTCTGTTTGGCATTCTTTATGCCTTGTGGAGAATTTATCCAAGCTTGAGAAACCACGCTATGGCACTTTATTTAATTGGTTATGGCACTGCAAGATTTTTTATAGAGTTTTTCAGAGAACCAGATGCGCATATTGGTTTGAATTTTATAAGTATGAGCCGAGGACAAATGCTGTGTTCCGTTATGATTTTAAGCGGAGTTGCTCTGTGGGTGTGGAGGAGACGTGTTCAATGAGATTTTGAATTTTAAGCTGTTTGGCATAATAGATGTCCGGTTTTCAGATTTCGTGGATATATTCTTCATATCGTGCGCAGTATATTGTTTTTTCTTGCTTTTCAAAGGAACCCGTGCTGTTCAAATGTTTTTTGGCGTGGTTTTAATTACAGCAATTTGGTTTTTTTCCCAGCTTTTTGATTTGCGTGGATTAACTTGGCTAATAGGCAGCTTGAGCGCCTTGGGTGTGGTGGCAATAGTTATAGTGTTTCAGCCCGAAATTAGAGGTATGCTTACGAGAATAGGGCAAATAGCCAATGTTTTCAAATTCCGAACCTTATTTTTTAAACGTAGCGGCTTAGACGATATAACCGCAAAAATAGTGGATTCCGTTTTGGAATTGCAGAGAAAAGGATACGGAGCATTGATTGTGCTGGAGAAAAGGGTTGGCTTAAAATCTTATGTTGATTCGGGCGAAGTGATAAATGGCGATTTTTCCAAGAAACTTTTATGTTCTATTTTTTACCCCGGAACCGCTCTGCACGATGGCGCGGTGATAGTTTTGGGAAATAAAATTATAGCAGCAGGCTGCGTGTTGCCTATGCCAACCGGAACCGCCGCCGCCGAGCAGTCCGGCGGAATGCGGCACAGGGCGGCTAAAGCCCTAGCTTTGGAAACAGATGCTTTTGTGATAGTTGTATCTGAAGAAACGGGCTATATATCCATAGCTTATCGCGATAGCTTCCGCACAAGGCAGAGCAAAAGAGAATTGGAAGAAGAAATAAAACGCCATTGGAAAGAACTTTATGAAGACTGAAAAAGAAAAGGAAGAAGAAAAGAAAAAAGACCACCGCCGTTTTATAGCCTTGCTCATAATACTATTTTTGTTACTGCTTTCGTTTTTAATATTTCAATGTGAAATAAAAAAGAGAAACGAAATATTATTGGAAGAGCAAAAACAGCAACAGTTGTTATATGCAATTGAAAAAGCTCAAAAAATAGCCGATTCTATAATCAAGGCAGATACCATTAGTAAAGTGGATTCGGCTAGCGGTGATTCCGTTTTGCCTAAAAAGCAGCCACGTAAAGTTGTTCAAGAAGAAAAAGTAGAACAAGAACAAGCACCTGAAAGTTCTAGCAGTTCAAATGATTCCATTCCTCCAACACCCTCTATTTTGCCACCTGCTGGGCGTTATTACAAACCCGTGAATTTGCGTGTTGAATGTGGAGAACCCAAATGCGAAACAGAAATTTCCGCAGGAGATTCTTTAAATGCCATTAAGGGTGGTAAAATTGAAAATTATAATAAAACAGGCAATGTTTATTTTAGAGCAATAGATTCCGCCAAAAACGCAAGCAGCTGGGAGCTTGCCGCTTATGACATGGCAAGCGATAATTCTTGCGCAGAAAACTCCTACCCCGTTCCGGTTAAAGGAAAAACCGTTTGCGTGGATGCTTATGAATTTCCAAACAAGCACGGCGAAAAACCGCACAATATGGTTAGCCAAGATGCGGCAAGCCGCCTCTGCGTGAGCGTTGGAAAAAGGCTGTGTTCCATAGACGAATGGCAAGCCGCCTGCAAAGGCAATTCAAATTCCCGTTATCCTTATGGAAATACCTATAACCAAACAAAATGCGCAACGGATTTAAAATCCGCCAAAGAGCCGGGTCGTTCAGGTTTTAAGGAACATTGCCGCAGTTGGCATGGTATGTACGATATGAGCGGAAATGTTTGGGAGTGGACAAGCACGCCCGCACAGCGAGAAGGGTTGTTTTTGGTTGCGGGCGGTGCGTGGAACACGCAAAACAAAAGTTCCTGCACTGAAACGTCATATAGCTTTTATCCGCAAAACGAATATCCATTCGTTGGGTTTAGGTGCTGCAAATGAAAACCGTTGCCGTTTTAACCGCCATGCAGCAAGAACTAGATGCCGTTCTTGAATTATTCGCTTCTGCAAACCCAAGCAAAACCGAGCTTTACGGAATGCCTGTGTATATTTTTGAGCATAATGAAATTAAATTTATTTTAGCATTATCTGGAGTAGGCAGAACAAACACAGCGTTAAATACCGCATTGATAGCAAAAGAATTTGAACCAAACGAAATAATAAATGTTGGCACCGCAGGCGGTTTGCAAACAAACCAAAAAATTTTGGATATAGTTATTCCAAAAGAGGTTGTAGCTGTTGATGTTGATTTAACCGCTTTGGGTTGCGAATACGGGCAAGTGCTGGGCGAGCCAAAATCTTATTACACCGATGAGGGAATACAAAGCAGACTTGTTAAGGCGGCAGCAGCTTTGACAAACGTGCATACAGGCACAGTTGGTTCCTCCGAGGCTTTTATTTGCCAAAGCGAGCAAGTGCGTGAAATTCACAGGCGTTTTAACAATAGGGTTGTATGTGTGGAAATGGAGGCTTTTTCCATAGCAGTTGTTTGCAGCCGTTTTAAAATCCCATTTGCAGTTATACGCAGCTTATCCGATGTTCCAGCATCTGGCGAAGGCAATGAGCACGATTTCAATGCCTTTTTGAGCAAGGCGTCGAGCAATGCGGCTAAGTTGCTTTTAAATGCTTTTTAAATTGCCTTAACAATTCTTCTTCCGCAATACCAGCCGCCGCTCTTGAAGTTGAATTCAGAATAACGCATTTAATTTTTCTGTCAAAAACATTTATAAAAAACTCAACATTCGCTTTAATGTCTTTAATTTCATAAAGAATATTTTCAGAGTCCAAATATTTTAAAAAAGCTCTTGTTGTGCTACTCGGAGCTGAATATCCCGGCAATAAGATTTTTTCAAGCTCTTTGTGCTTTTTTATTATGGAGAGAATATCTTGGACTTTTTTTATTTTGATTTTACTATCATCTGCACTATTATCTTTCCTTTCAATCTCCAAACCTATATTTTGAATACCCACATTTAAAAGTCGCATTATCTCATATCTTTCTTCAACTGCTTTTTCGCCTTTGTTGTGTATCAAGAGCTTTTTCGCTATTTTAGCTAATATGCTCCAAAAGCGGTTTGTGGAGTTTGGGTAATAAAAGGGATAATCCCATCTTATCTTGTTCGGCGGAAAACTGCCGAGTATTAGGCAGTTCATTTTTGGAACATCTCTGTACCAATTTTCGTGCGTTTCGTGTTTTAGGTTTGGCATGTTGGGTTTCCTGTTTTTTTAAATCAACTTGAAATACTGTAAAATATCCGTCAAGAGGATGTTTTAGGGAAAATACTTCGCTTTTCTTAAATTCTGTTTTACCAAATACATTTTGAAAACGTTTCAAATTCATGTTTTTTTCTTTTTCGCTATTATATGGAATGATTAAATTTACGGTATTGTTTTTTATTTCTGGATATTGCTTTGCATTTAAGATGTTGCCTTCGGCTTTAACTTCGGTCATTATTCTAAAGCGCAATTTTACCGTTGCTTTATCAACATTTCTAACTTTACTAAAACTTTCTTGTTCAGAAAACATACTTATCAACAGCAATTTGGTTTTTTCATCTAGCTTCGTATTATGCTTTGCAAGATTTTCTTCCAAAACTTGTTTAAATGACTCATTTATCAAATTATCTGATTTTACCGTTTCAAAAAACCTGCCGTGTACCAAAACAATTTTTATATCATTCCCGTGTTTTCCACGTATTAAATAATAAACTTCGCGATATGGAAGAGAGAGGATATGATTTCCCGCATCTTCCATTTGTTTTTTAATGCTGCTCTTTATGCCTTTGATAATTGTTTCAATACCTTTTTGTCCAGTTGGTATTGTGGAATTAAACGAAGATACATTATAACTTTTGCTATCTTTTAACTCAATTAATTCGCCACCAGTAAAAAGAGAATTATCAACATTTAAACGTATTGCTAAATCAGGAAATTGTCCGATATTTTTACACGCAAGCATACTGCCATCAAATGGAAATAATTCCAGTTTTTCAACATTATAAAACTCATGCTTATTAGTTACTAAATGCTTGAAAAAATGATAAATGGAATATACCATCAAATTTCTCCAAATAAAGATAGTTTTCGTTTTGGCATATTAATTTCATAAATCATTCCTGCGTTGCCCCATATTTCCTGTAGATTGTCCGTACAAATGTAATCTTTGTAATACTTTCGTATGTTATCGGCATCTCTAATATCTGCCAAACGCGATTTTATGCAATTTATATTATCGGGGTCTATTTCTATGGAAATAGAGTTGCGTTTGGTTTGCAAAGATGTAATGGAAGTAGTTCCTGTTCCGGCGAAAGGGTCTAAAATAGTATC